>NZ_BAAAZF010000001.1:339285-678571 GCF_039536765.1 Parerythrobacter jejuensis | reverse complement strand
ACCTATCTTGATCCCGAACTGGTCGACGCCCACCCCACTTCGATGGGCACGGCGATCCCCTTTGCTGAAATTCTCGTCATCAATGATGCAGGCGATATCGCGGCGGCAGATGAAGAGGGCGAATTGGTGCATTGCGGGCCCTTGGTGGCGCAGGGATATTGGAACGACCCCGAACGCACCGCAGTGCGTTTCAAGCCTGCGCCACCGTCGTCGCACTATGGCGGCATGGCTGTCTGGTCAGGTGATCGGGTGAAGCGCGGTGAGGATGGCCTGCTCTATTTCGTCGGTCGAAGAGACGCGATGATCAAGAGCGCAGGCAATCGGATCAGCCCGCAGGAAATCGAGGATGCTGCCATCGCAACAGGGCTGGTGGCAGAGGCTGTTGCTTTGGGGGTCGCAGACGAACGGCTTGGCCACGCAGTCCATCTGGTTGTGCGGGCGTCTTATGATGCACTTGATCCGCAGGGGGCTCTGCCAAAGGCTCTGGCCAAGGAATTGCCCAATTTCATGCTGCCGCAGCAAATCCACTGGCGCGAGAGTTTGCCGGTCAATCCCAATGGAAAGCTTGATCGAACGGCGATTGCGCAGGAGATTGGGGCATGAAATCCGCCGCGATGAAGAAAGAGAAACTGCCAGGAAAGCCGCTTGGGCCGATACCAGAGGGCTACGAGGCTATCGATGGCGAGTTGGCCATCGGAGGGCAGAAAGCCTCTCTGCTGGCGCAGCAAGCCGGTGAGACGCCATTGTTCGTCTATTCGCGGCAGGTGCTGCACGACACGATGGACCGGCTGCGCGCTGCCATGCCGGATCGGCTGCACATCAATTACGCGATCAAGGCCAATCCGCATGCCGATGTCCTGCACTTCATGGCAGACCTGGTGGACGGATATGACATTGCCTCGGCAGGCGAGCTTGCCATCCTGAAGGAGGTTGGCATCGATCCGGCTCGGGTCAGCTTCGCCGGGCCGGGCAAGCGCGACGCGGAGCTTGAGGCTGCAATCGCCGCGGGCGTTACGCTCAATCTCGAATCCGAAGGCGAAGCACGCCGAGCGCTCGACATTGCCGCTCGCCTGGCCGTGACACCGCGGCTGGCCATTCGCGTAAACCCTGATTTCGATATGAAGGGATCGGGCATGAAGATGGGCGGCGGCGCCAAGCCGTTTGGTGTCGATGCCGAGCGTGTGCCTGCGCTGGCGACGGAGATCATCGCGGCCGGTGCCGAGTGGCGCGGCCTGCATATTTACACCGGAAGCCAGGCGCTTTCGGCAGAAGCGATTATTGAAACCCAGGGCAATGTGCTGGCTCTGGCCGACACGATCGCCCGCGAGATCGGGCAGCCCCTGCCCAAGCTGAATATGGGTGGCGGGTTTGGTATACCCTATTTTCCGGGTGACGAGCCGCTGGATATCGAAGCGATCGGTGCTGCGTTGGAAGAGCGCTTCGCTGATCTGCCCGACACGCTGGCGGACGCGCATCTGTGCATCGAACTTGGCCGCTATCTGGTTGGTCTTGCCGGGGTCTACCTATGCCGTGTGGTCGACAAGAAGGTCAGCCATGGCGAAACCTACCTCGTCACCGATGGCGGGCTCCACCACCAGCTCGCTGCATCAGGCAATTTCGGGACAGTGATTCGCCGCAACTATCCGGCGGCCATTGCGAACCGGTTTGAAGCACCTCCGGAAGAGGTCGCGAGCATCGTCGGGTGCCTTTGCACCCCCTTGGACAGGCTTACGGACAAGGGTTTTCTTCCCCGTGCCGAAGTCGGCGATCTGGTCGCCATATTCTGTGCCGGGGCCTATGGCGCCACCGCATCACCGGCGCAATTCCTCGGTCAAGGGCCTGCGCGCGAGGTGCTCGTTTAACCTAACGGGCGCTTAACCTTTACGCAGGCGTTGTCCCGTTTCGGGATCGCCTCATACAATCCCTGATTAGATAACGGGATATTCACCCTTTTTGGCGAGAAACGCATCCAAATCGCGGGGACCCGTCTATCCGGAATCAGCCGGACTGCAGGGTCGACGCATTTGACCAAGGACGCGTTTCGATGTCGATCAACCGGTTCCCCACACTCCTCGCAGGCAGCGCATGCGCTGCGCTTGCGCTGGCAGGCTGCGCCTCGGGCGGAGGACAGACCTTGCCGCCTGCGAGCTTTGTCTCGATGCAGGAAGGGCCTAGCCAGGAATACGTAATCGGTCCGCTGGACGAGCTTTCCATTCACGTTTGGCGTAACCCCGAACTGGGGGCCAAGAGCATTCAGGTGCGTCCCGATGGCCGGGTGACTATCCCGCTCGTGACGGACATGCCTGCTGTCGGGAAAACACCTGCCATGCTGCAGGAAGATATCCGCCTGCATCTGTCGCAGTTCATCGAACAGCCGATTGTTTCGGTCATCGTGACCAAGTTTGCCGGCACGTTCAGCCAGCAAGTTCGCGTGATCGGTGCGACCGAGAAGCCGGCCTCTCTACCTTACCGTGCGAACATGACGGTGCTGGATGCGATGATTGCGGTGGGCGGTCTGAGCGAATTCGCTGCCGGCAACCGCGCCAAACTGATCCGTTTCAACCCGCAGACCGGCAAGCAGGCGGAATACGCATTGCGTCTCGCTGATCTGCTGCGCCGTGGTGAAAGCAAGGCGAACGTCATGCTGAAGCCTGGCGACGTCATCATCATCCCCGAGAGCAGTTTCTAAGGCGGCCCTGACGCATGAACGAAGTCTTCGAAGAAGTTCGCGCAGCGATCTACTCGGCATGGGCCAGGAAATGGCTCGTGCTGGGTGTTGCATGGGGCGTGTGTCTGGCCGGTTGGCTGGTCGTCGCGATGATCCCCAATTCCTATGAGTCAAAAGCCAAGATCTTTGTCCAGCTCGACGATATCCTGACCAAGCAGACCGGTATTGCCGGGAGTGACAAGTCCGACATTGCGCGGGTGCGGCAGACCTTGGCCAGTGCTTCGACCCTGGAAAAGGTCATCCGCTCGACCAAGCTCGGTGACGGCGTCACCAGTCCGCAGCAGATGGAACGCGAGATCGGTGGCCTTGCTGAATCTGTCAGTGTGAAGAGCGAAGAGGACAATCTCTTCGAAATCACCGCGACAATCGGCAAGGGGCACTTCTCCGATCCAGAGAATGCGCGTTTGTCGCAGGATGTGGTGCAGAAGCTGCTCGACATCTTCCGCGAGGAGAACATTGCCGGCAACCGGGGCGAAGTGGCGGAAGCCGTCGCTGTTCTGGACCAGCAGCTGGAATTGCGGGCGAAGGAACTCGAAGCTGCCGAAGCGCGCCGAACCGAATTCGAAGCCGAGCATCCCGAACTGATTGGCGGTGCAACTGCGATTTCAACCAAGCTGCAGCAGGCCCGCATTGAAATGCGCGGCGTAGAGGCTGACCTTGCCGCTGCACAGAGTGCCGCAGCCGCCATCAACGGCCAGCTGGCAGGTACTCCCCAGACCCTGCCAGGCGCTACGGGCGTGAACCCGAATTCCGCGGCAGGCGCACTGGCGCAATCGCAGGCCCAGGTAGCCCAATTGCGGGCTCGTGGCCTGAAGAATAGCCACCCCGACATGCAAGCTGCGCTCAAGCAGGTAGCCTTGCTACGCGAACAGGCTGCCCGCGAAGGACCGGCAGGTTCGGGCAATATTCCGAACCCGGCCTATAGCTCGCTGGTCTCGATCCGCGCCGAACGCCAGGCCAATGTGCAGGCCTTGATGGCGCGCAAAGCCGCGCTTCAGGCTGACATTTCGATGACCATTGCCGACCAGGCCAGCGAACCTGCCCTCGCGGCGGAGGCCCAGCGCATTGGCCGTGATTACGAAGTGTTGAAGAAGAAGTATGACGAGCTGCTGCAAGACCGTGAGGAAATGGAGCTCCGGAGCAATCTGGAAAGCCAGCGCAGTTCGTTCCGTTTCGACATCATTGATGCGCCGGCACTGCCGCTCAAACCGGCAGCGCCCAATCGTCCGCTCCTCCTCCTTGGCGTCCTGATCGCCGGATTGGGTTCAGGCGTTGGTGCGGCCATCGCGATGACGCAGCTCAAATCGACCTTTGCCACCACGGCTGGGCTTCAGCGGGCCATTGGTCTGCCGGTCCTGGGCGCGATCTCGACCAGCCTGACGGACCAGCAACGGGCGGAGGAAGCAAAGCGCACCAAGATGTTCTTTGCCGGAACCGCCGCTCTGGTCGGGGTCCTGGTGATCCTGATGGCCGTCGAATTCATCCAAGTCGGCAGCGTGGCCTGAGGAGAGGGAAATGACCGAACACAAGAAAATCCCCCTCCCTGGTGAAGGTGGCCCGGGCGAGAGCAAGGAAAGTTCCTTGCTGGAGCGTGCCAGCGGTGCATTCGGGTTTGACAGTTTCAAACCTGCAGCAATGCCGGGCAAGCTTTCCGAACGCCCGATGAAGCGTGCCAAGAAGGTGACCCGCAAGGGTGCCGAGGCGCCTGTGGCCGAACCTGTTGCGCAGGCACATATAGCAACCGAGGTCGAACCGGCCGCGAATCTGCCGGTTCCGGCGGCGGCACCCGCCGTTCCTGCCGTAGTCGAGGGCGCGCCGCTTGCGCCCGTATTCGATGGCGCGCGGCATCCGGTGGACCGTGCCCATCTGCGGGATCAGGGGATGATCGATCCGGATGGTCCGGTCAGCGAGCTGCTGGAAGAATTCCGTATCGTGAAGCGCCAGCTGCTCGGCACGGCCCGTGAAAAGGGCACCGCCAAGTCACGCCGCATTCTTGTCAGCTCACCGCACCAGGACGAGGGCAAAACCTTCTGCGCATCCAACCTTGCGATTGCGATGGCGGCAGAGCGGGATACCGAAGTGCTTCTGGTCGATGCCGATGTCGCCAATCCGTCGATCCTGTCGACCTTCGGATTGCCCAAAGGTTCCGGCTTCATGGATGCCATGGCCAACCCCGATGTGCCGGTCGAAGACCTGGTGATGGGCACCGACATTCCCAACCTCTGGGTCTTGCCGGCTGGCCTGAACACCAATTCCGCGTCCGAACTCCTGTCCAGTGGTGCGACTGCGGAAGTGCTCGACCGGCTTACAGTGGGTGTGCCGGGCCGGATCGTGATCTTCGATACGCCGCCTGCCCTGGCAGCTTCGCCTGCGGCAGAACTGGCCAAGCATGTCGGCCAAGTCATGCTGGTGGCGCGCGCCGACAAGACCGGGCGCAGCGCGATGGAGGATGCCTGTCAGCTCCTCAGCGCCTGCGACGATATCAAACTCCTGCTCAATGCAGCCAATTTCAGCCCGAGCGGTCGCCGCTTCGGGTCCTATTACGGGTGAAAGGGGACGAATGATGAAACGCGTCCAATATCTCAGCTCTATCGCAGCTATCGCGCTGGTCATGCCAGCGATAGCACAGGCCCAGGCCTACGGTCCTGACGATGCCGTTACCGGCGGTGGTGATCGCAGCGAAAGAAGTTCGCGCGACGAACGCAGCGAGCGCCCGCAGCGCAAGCGGGCGACAGTCACCCCTTATATCGAGGTGAGCCAGGTCGTTCTGGCGGAGCTTTCGCCCAACGATGATGTTGTTACTTTCAGCCAGGTGGCTGCCGGTGTCGATGCCTCCGTGCAGGGTCGCAACAATGGCGGTTCAGTCTCGCTGCGGTACGAGCGCAATATCGGCTATGGCGATGCGGCGCTGGACAGCGATACGGTTACCGGCATCGCCCGGGGCTATGCCTCGGTCGTTCCGCAAGTCCTGACGGTCGAAGCGGGTGCGCTCGCAGCCCGCACGCAAGTCGACAATGGCGGCGGTGCGTCCCTGAATCCAGTCGAAGGGTTGGGCGCGGAAGATGAAAGCCGGATCTACTCGGCCTATGCCGGTCCGAACCTTGCGACCAAAGTTGGTGAAGTCGCCGTCAGCGCCAATTATCGCTTCGGCTATACCCGCGTCGAGGCACCCGATGCAGTCGTCACCACGCCAGGCGGCCCGGCCGTCGATGTGTTTGATGATAGCACTACGCACAGCGCCAACGCGTCGCTGGGTGTGAAGCCGAACACGGTTCTGCCGGTCGGCCTTGGTGCTGGTGCAGGGTTTTATCAGGAAGATATCTCCAACCTCGATCAGCGTGTGCGCGATGTTTATGTGCGCGGCGATGTGACGGTGCCCGTGACCTCCGAGTTCGCCGTGGTTGGCGGCGTTGGCTATGAAGATGTCAAAGTATCCAGCCGCGATGCCGTGCTGGATGCTGGCGGCGCACCGGTTATCGATGCCGATGGTCGTTTCGTGACCGATACCAGCGCTCCACGCCAGATCGCCTTCGAAACCGACGGATTGATCTGGGATGTCGGCGTTGTCTGGCGCCCATCGCGCCGGACGGCATTCGAAGCGCATTATGGTCGCCGTTATGATAGCGACACCTATTACGGCAGCTTCGCCTATGCGCCCAATGCGCGTAGCTCGGTCAACCTGTCGGTATATGACGGGGTCGCCGGTTTCGGCGGCGTTCTAAACAACGCACTCGTCGCCTTGCCGACCAATTTCGAAGCCAATCGCAATCCGTTGACAGGTGATCTCAATGGCTGTGTCACCAGCCTCGAGGGCGGCAACTGCCTCGGCGGTGCCCTTGGTTCTGTCCGCAGCGCCGTATTCCGCAGCCGTGGCGGCGTACTGTCGTATTCGCGCGCCGTGGGCAGCCGGATGAATGCCTCTGTCGGGATCGGATATGATCGCCGGACCTTTATCGCAGCCCAAGGCACGGTCTTGGCCGGTGCCGACGGCCTGAGCGAAGAGAGTTTCTATGGCAGCATCGCAGTCAGTGGCGAATTGGGCCGCAATGCCGGCTTCTCGGTCAACGCCTATGCCAATTACCTGACCAGCGACTTCACCGATACCGACGCGACCATTCTCGGCGCATCGGCGGCCTACCGCCGGTATATCTATGGCGGTCTGTCGGCACGTGCAGCTGTGGCTCTGGACTATCTCAACAGCGAAGCGGCAGGCGAGGACCTGAAAACGGCCTCCGCGCTTGTCGGCCTGCGCTACGACTTCTGACCCCGAAAAGGACTGAACAATGTTCGATGATTTTTATGGCCTGACGGGGCGTCCTTTCCAGCTGACGCCGGATCCGGATTTCTATTTCGAGAGCGCGACGCACCGCAAGGCGCTGTCCTATCTCGGCTATGGCATGGCTCAGGGTGAAGGCTTCATTGTCATCACCGGCGAGATCGGATCAGGCAAATCAACCCTGGTTGCGCATTTGATGCAGAAGATCGATCCGGACCAGATGACGGTCGGGCAGGTCGTGACCAGCAATCTCGACGGGGAAGAACTCGTCCATGTTGTGGCGCAGAGCTTTGGCCTCGATATCGAAGGCCACGACAAAGCCGCGGCGCTGGGAGCAATTGAAGATTTCCTCCACGAAGAAGCGCGCGCCGGCCGGCGTTGCTTGCTGGTGGTCGATGAATCGCAGAACCTCAGCATTGAAGCGCTCGAAGAGCTGCGGATGATGTCAAACTTCCAGCTTGGCTCGCATCCGTTGCTGCAGCAGCTGCTGCTCGGCCAGCCGGAATTCAAGGATGTGCTGGCGACACATGGCGAGCTGGAGCAACTGCGCCAGCGCGTGATCGCTGCACACCACCTTGGCGCAATGGAGCCGGAAGAACTGCAACCTTATATCGAGCACCGGCTTGCCTGTGTCGGTTGGCAAGGCAACCCGGCCTGGGACCAGCGCGTCTTTGCCGAGATGTACGAAGCCACTGGCGGCATTCCGCGCCGGGTCAACCAGGTTGCCACGCGCTTGCTGCTGTTGGGTGCTGTTGAACAGCGCACACGGATCGACAATGCGATGCTCAGCTCGGTCCTGAAAGAAATGGCGGGCGACAATGCATTTCCGGAAGCTGCGCCAAAGCCGATGCCGAAGAAAGAGCCTGCGCCTGCACCCGGGCCGATCAAGCACGTTGCAGAAGAGCATACCGCGCCCGAGCAAGTGGCAGCAGCATCAGCAAGCGCAAGCGGGCAATTTGAAGAATTGCTGGCACAGCGCGATGCCCAGATCGCTGAACTACAAGAAGCGATCGCGGCACTTTCGGCTCAGGCCAAGGCCGAACCGAGCGTGGCTGAAAATGATCGCTCCGACGAGTTCTTTGCCCGGCTCGATGCGCTTGAGAAGCGTGTCGAGGAGCAAGAGCAAAGCGTGAAGCAGGTACTGACCATGATGATCGAGTGGATTGAAGGCGACGATCGCCAGGCTGCTTGATCAAGGGAGAATGGGCGCTGTGAAAACGCCGCAGATCACCAATGGCCTATCCGTCGATGTCGAGGATTGGTTCCAGGTCGGTGCGTTCGAGAAGGTTATCGATCGCAGCCAATGGAGCAGCATGTCCCTGCGCGTGGAAGACAACGTCATGCGCATTCTCGACCTGTTTGACGAGGCCGACGTCAAGGCCACATTCTTCACCCTTGGCTGGGTGGCCAAAAGGCATGGGCCACTGATGCGCCGGATTGTGGAGAAGGGGCATGAACTGGCCAGCCATGGCTATGATCACGGCCGGGTCTTCAACTTCGACCGCAAGCAATTTGCCGGTGACATCAAGCTCGCCCGGATGATCCTGGAGGATGCCGGCGGGGTGAAGATTACAGGTTATCGCGCACCCAGCTTTTCGATCGATAGTCGCACCCCGTGGGCCTATCTGGAGCTGGCCGAGCAAGGCTATGCCTATTCCAGTAGCGTCGCCCCGATTGTGCACGATCATTACGGCTGGCGGGAAGCGCCACGTTTTGCCTTCAAGCCACTGCCCTGGTCAGATCTGGTCGAAATCCCGGTGACGACAGCCATTCTGGGTGGCAAGCGCGTAGCAGCTGGCGGTGGCGGTTTCTTCCGCGTGCTTCCTTATGCGTTCAGCCGTTGGGCGATCCGACAGGTCAACCGTGACGAACAGCGCCCGGCTGTGTTCTATTTCCACCCGTGGGAAATCGATCCTGGCCAGCCCCGTGTCGGCCATGCGCCGGTCCGGTCGAAGCTGCGCCACTATACCAATCTCGACAAGATGGCCGGCAAGCTGGGCGAGTTAGTCCACGACTTTGCGTGGGGTCGGATGGACACGATTGCCTATCGCGAGGCGCAACTGGCGGGCGAATTGCCGTCAGAGGAAACGGCATGAACGCGCCCTTTTCCCTTTGCGAAGAGGTTTTTACCCAGGTCGATCTGGCTGATCCGGGCGAAGCGGCGCGGATTACAGACTTCGTTTATCGTTGGAACGGCTCGCCGTTCCATCTGCCAAAATGGCTGACAGCGGTAGAGCGCGGGACCGGACAGAAAGCGACCGGTCTGATCGCGGAGAAGGGCGGCGAGTTGACCGGCTGGCTCCCCCTCAGCGTGGTTCATTCGCTGCTGTTTCCACGCGCGCTTGTCTCCAGCGGGTTTGCCGTGGATGGCGGCGTCTTGGCGTCATCACCAACAACGGCACGCAAACTGTGCCAACTGGCGACAGAGTTGGCGCAGCGGGAAGCCTGCGCTTCGGTGGAATTGCGGGGCGGGACTTATCCCGACGATTGGGACGTGCAGTCCGAGAGCCATTGCAATTTCTCCGGTCCACTTGCCGACGATGACGAAGCGCAGCTGCTCGCCATTCCGCGCAAGCAGCGGGCCGAGGTCCGTAAGGGATTGAAGAACGAACTACGGGTTACCATCGGGTCGGGGGCAGAAGATCGCCAGGCGCATTACGCCTGCTACGCTGAAAGTGTCCGCAACCTTGGTACGCCGGTTTTCCCGCACAGCCTGTTCGACGCCGTACTCGATGCGTTTGGCGACGAGGCCGATATCCTGACCGTGTGGGCCGGCGGTCGCGCGGTCGCCAGTGTTCTCAGTCTCTACCATATGGGTGCGGCGATGCCGTATTGGGGCGGGGGCCGGTTCGAAGCCCGCCACCTGCGGGCCAACGAAGTGATGTATTACCAGCTGATGTGTCACGCCCGTAGCAAGGGTTGCATCCGGTTCGATTTCGGGCGCTCCAAGACTGGCAGCGGGCCCTATAATTTCAAGAAGAACTGGGGTTTCGATCCAGAACCGCTGACATACGGAACATGGACAGCGGCCGGTGGCGGCAAGCGTGATGTCGATCCCACCAGCGACGCCTATTCGCGCAAGATCCAATTGTGGAAGAGACTCCCACTGTCGGTCGCCAATCGCATTGGTCCGTTGATTGCCCGCGGGTTGGGCTGATGGGTGATATTCTGTTTCTCGCGCATCGCATTCCGTTTCCGCCGGACCGGGGTGACAAGATCCGCTCTCACCATTTGCTCAAGGCGCTGGCAGCGATGCAGCCGGTCCATGTTGCGTGTTTCGGCGAGACTGATGCGGATATGGCCGCAGAGAGTGAATTGACTGAAATCGCGAAGAGCCATTGCCTGGTCCGGCGGACAAAGCCGTTGCCGCTGGCAGGGCTGGAGGCGTTGGGATCGGGCAAGCCGGTCAGCCTGACCGCGTTTGAAAGCGCAGCCTTACGTAGCTGGATCGGGACATGTCTCGCCAAGCACGAGATCGACACAATCTTCGTGTTCTCGGGCCAGATGGGGCAATATGTGCCGGCAGACTTTGCCGGGCGCGTGGTGGTGGATTTGTGCGACGTCGATAGCGCGAAGTTCGAAGCTTACGGCATCGAAGGTTCCTGGCCACGCAAGGTCATCGACCGGCGCGAGGGCAAGGTCCTTGCCCGCGAAGAAGAGCGACTGGCGCACCGGGCCGATGAAACCATCCTGATCAGCGAGAACGAAGCAAACCTGTTCCGGTCACGCCTGATCGTTCCGGCAGGCACCAGCATATGTGCGATCCGCAACGGCATCGATGCAGACCTGTTTGACCCCCGTAAGGTGGAGCCGCATTCCAAACTCTTCACTGCCTCTGGTCCGCAACTCGTTTTTACGGGGCAGATGGACTACCCGCCCAATATTGTGGCGGCGGAGCGCGTGATCCATAAAATCCTGCCAGCCATTCGCAAGCATCATCCCGACGCGAAGTTCCACATCGTCGGGCGTGCGCCGGTCGCCAAGCTGCTTGACCATGATGGGCAGGATGGCATCCGGGTGTGGGGCGCAGTGCCGGACGTGAAACCGTTCCTGGCGGCGGCCGATCTGGTCATCGCACCCCTGACAATCGCGCGTGGCATCCAGAACAAAGTTCTCGAGGCGATGGCCATGGCGCGGCCTGTGCTGCTGTCGCCCGAAGCCGCGACCGGGATCGATGCGCAAGACAGTGTGCATTTCGCCGTGGCCGATGGCGATCCGATGATGATCGGGCGTGCGCTAACGCTGATCGACGAGCGGGACGAAGCGGCTGAAATGGCGCGCGCAGCCCGTGAATATGTGCTCGCCCGGCAAAGCTGGCCTGCCATGCTGGCTCCGCTGGAAGCGATCATGCGCAGGCCGGAGGCAAAGCGCGATGCAGCCTAGCTCAACCCTGGGCAGGATTCGTGACGGCCACTGGCACGAGAATATCGCTGAGGCCTGGCGCATGCCTCTGGCACGCCTGGCACTGGTCGTGGCTGCCGTCTTCCTCGCCACTTCCGGCGACTGGATCGTGATGGCCAAGCAGTGGTGGAATATCTCCACCTACAATCACATCCTGCTGATTCCGTTGATCGTTGGTGCGTTGGTATGGTCGCGCCGGTCAGAGCTGGCGAAGATCGCACCTGAAGCATGGTGGCCGGGTCTGCTGGGCCTTGGCGGAGCCATGTTTGTCTGGCTCCTGGGCACGATTGGCGGAGTCAATACGATAAGCCAGTTCGGGGCCGTTGCGGCTTTGCAGATGTCGGTTCTGGCGCTTCTGGGGCCACGCGTTGCGGCAGGGCTCGCATTCCCGTTGGCTTACATGCTTTTCCTCGTGCCCTTCGGTGACGAGCTGGTTCCTGCTTTGCAGATGATCACCGCCAAGATCACTATCGCCCTAACCGAATGGAGCGGGATTCCGGCCCAGATCGAAGGGGTGTTCATCGATACACCGGCTGGATTGTTCGAAGTGGCAGAGGCGTGTTCGGGCGTGAAGTTCCTCGTCGCCATGGTCGCGCTCGGCGTGCTGGTGGCGCAAACCTGCTTCAATCGCTGGAGCCGGCGGGCCGTGTTCATGGCGGCTTGCATAATTGTGCCCATTCTGGCCAATGGTGTCCGGGCCTGGGGAACAATCTACATCGCCCAATCGCAAGGTATCGAGTTTGCTGCCGGGTTCGATCACATCTTCTACGGCTGGATTTTCTTCGCCATCGTAGTCGCCCTTGTCCTGGGCGTGGCGTGGCAATGGTTTGATCGCGCTCCCGATGAGCCAGCAATCGATGGGGAGGCGCTTGCGACTGCACCGTCGCTCGATCCTCTTGCCAGTTTCCGAATGGCCGGAAACCCCGCGATCCTCGCTGCGAGCCTGACTGTACTCGTCTTCGCCCTGTGGGCCTCCGTTGCCAGTCGTCTGGAGGCACAGATGCCTTCCCGGATCAGTTTGCCCCAGATCGAAGGCTGGCAGAGCGTTCCTTACACGCCCGAACTTGATTGGGAGCCGCGAGCAACCGGGGCAGATCACCGCCTGCTGGGCCGCTATCGCAACGGGGCAGGGCAGGAAGTGGATGTCTTCATTGCCACCTATTCTTCACAAGGCGACGGCAAGGAAGCCAGTGCCGCAAATGAGGGCGCATTGGTGCCCGACACTGCGTGGCGCTGGATGAGCGGGGAAACTGCGCAGACTGGTGCGAAAGTGGACCAGCTCTATGCCCTTGGCCGCATCAAGCGCCGTGCGGAAACAAGCTATATCAGTGGCGATCTGGTGACCGGCAGCGCGGCCGAGTTGAAGCTCGCCGCAATCCGAGACCGCTTCGCTCTTCGCAGTGTGCCGACGACCATGGTGATCTTGAGCGCTGTCGAGCAACCGGACCAGGATCCGGCCAAGGCGATCGCTTCCTTGCGCCGGTCCACAGGCCCGCTCGGGCCGTGGATAGACCGCATCCTGCAAAGCCGATAGTCAGCGCCCATGTGCGGGATCGCGGGAATCTTTCATTGCGGGACACCCAAACCGGTTGATCCCAAACGGGTCGAACGGATGACCGATGCGCTGGCCCATCGCGGGCCTGATGGATCGGGTGTGTGGACTGCGCCCGGAGTCGGCCTCGGCCACAGGCGCTTGTCTGTCATCGATCTGGAGGGCTCCCCCCAGCCGATGACCTCTGCGAGCGGCCGCTCGATGCTGGTCTTCAATGGCGAGATCTACAATTTTCGCGAATTGCGGCGGGAGCTTGGTGAACTCGGTGCCCGGTTCGCAACCGACGGCGATTCCGAAGTTATTCTGGCAGCATGGGAACAATGGGGTCCAGCCTGCCTGGAACGGCTGTCAGGCATGTTCGCCTTTGCACTCTATGACCTTAAGGATCGCACCCTGTTCCTTGCCCGGGACCGGTTCGGGGTAAAGCCGCTCTTCATGGCGCCGCTCAGCGACGGAAGCCTGGCCTTTGCATCGGAATTGAAAGGGCTAACCGCGCACCCGTTGCTCCGCCGGGAAGTCGATCCACTGGCCGTCGAAGATTTCATGACCTGGGGCTATGTGCCGGACCACCGGTCAGTCCTGAAGGGTGTCGAGAAACTGCCCGCAGGGCACTATCGCCTGCTCAAGCATGACAGCCCACCGGCTGCGCCAGTCCAGTGGTGGGATATTGATTTTTCCCACCGTCACCGTGAAAAACCGGCTGACCTCTCGGCGCGGCTGCTGCACCTGCTCGGCCAGGCGGTCGAATCCCGCACCGTGGCAGACGTTCCGCTGGGGGCATTCCTGTCTGGTGGTGTAGACAGTTCCTCCGTGGTGGCGCTGATGGCGCAGGATCATCGCGAACCGGTCAACACCTGCTCGATCGGTTTCGATATCGCAGCTCTCGATGAAACCTCTTACGCGCGGCGCGTGGCGGAGATGTTCGGCACCAACCATCGCGAGCGGATTGTCGATCCGAACGATTATGGGGCCATCGACCAGTTGGCAGGGATGTTTGATGAACCCTTTGCCGATGCATCGGCACTGCCGACATGGAGGGTCTGCCAGCTTGCCCGCGAAAATGTGACCGTCGCCTTGTCGGGTGACGGGGCGGACGAGGCTTTTGCAGGCTATCGTCGCCAAGTCTTCCATGCGCGCGAAGAGCAAGTGAGAACCATACTCCCGCAAGCGTTGCGCGGCCCGGTGTTCGGGACTTTGGGCAAGATTTGGCCGAAAGCCGACTGGGCACCGCGACCTCTGAGGGCGAAATCGACCTTTCAGTCGCTCGGCGCCACCGGGGCCGAGGGGTACGCGCGGGCCCTGGCTTTCACCGCTCCGGAAATCCGGGCCGGGCTCTACTCCGATCCGATGCACAGCCAATTGGGCGGCTACCGCGCCGAGAAACCGTTCCTGGATCTGATGGACAAGGCGCCAGCCAGAAGTGGTTTGGACCGGGCGCAATATGCCGATCTCAAGTTCTGGATGCCGGGCGACATCCTGACCAAGGTGGACAGGACCAGCATGTCCGTCGGCCTCGAAGCGCGCGAGCCATTGCTGGATCACGAGCTAGTGGAATTCGCAGCAGCCCTGCCGCACTCGGCCAGGATCAAGGGCCGTCAGGGCAAGTGGTTGCTCAAACACACGATGGAGCGCTTTTTGCCGGATGATGTCCTCTACCGGCCCAAACAGGGTTTTGTGACACCGATTGCGGAATGGCTCAGGGGACCCTTGGCAAGCGAAGCGATGGCAATTGCGAGCGGCGCCCGGATATCGGCAGCCGGTTGGTTTGATAACAAGCGCTTACGGGCGATTTCCGAAGATCATATTGCCGGAAAATCGGACCACTCTCGCCTTTTGTGGCAGTTGATCATGCTGGAAAGATCGCTGGGCCATCTTGAGGTCTCCCACTAATCCGGATGGCCCGATTTGGGACTCGGTTCGTCGTGCTTTCGAAATAAGTGTTTGCCAACGCGTCGTTCCCTGACCTAGCTTCCTCTCACAAACAAAGAACCCGTGAACAACGCGGGTCATTCGGGGGCGCAAATGGACCGAGTGAATATTGAATTCGAGGATGGCATCATCGCCGCGGATGGGGAATCGCATTTCCATTCCGGCAAAGAGGGGGGCTCTGCCATGACGAGCCTGAATGAAAGGGCGCCGGTGATCGCCGACGAGCTCTTTAATCTCGACCAACTCGACGTATTGTACGATTCTGAGAAGCAGGCCTTGTGGACCTATATGCGGCCTGAGGGTCGCCCCAGTTTCACACCGCCCATGCTGGCTGACTTTGAAAGCTGGCAACGCCTCATCGCAACCAGTTTCGGCGTCGGGAAGGTCCCGCTTCGATTCCTCGTTTTGGGCAGCCGTTCTCCGGACGTGTTCTGCTATGGCGGGGACCTCGCGCTCTTCCGGCAATTGATTATGGACCGGGATCGTGATGGCTTGGTCCTCTACGGCCACCGTTGCTGCGAAATCCTGCATCGCAATATCAATACGCTCGGCATTCCGATGCTGACGGTGGGTATGGTGGAGGGCACAGCACTGGGCGGTGGCTTCGAAGCTTTGCTTTCATTCGACTATATCGTAGCCGAGAAGAGCGCGACTTTCGGGCTGCCGGAAATCATGTTCGGCTTGTTCCCGGGGATGGGGGCCCATGCCTTGCTCAGCCGCAAGCTGGGGAGCGCGATGGCTGACCGGCTGATTGTCTCCAACAAGACCTACACAGCCGAAGAGATGCATGAAATCGGCCTGGTCCACCATCTCGCAGAGGATGGCGAGGCACTGGAGGCGACACGCGACTTCATCAAACGTTCGGATCGTCGCCATGCCGGGCTGGTTGCGGCGCGCAAGGCGATGAAAGTCAGCTGGGGGCTCGAGCTTTCGGAACTGACCAGAATTACCGAGCTCTGGGCCGATGCAGCGTTGCAATTGCGTGAGCAGGATCTCAAACTGATGGGGCGCCTCGCATCGGCGCAACAACGTGGAGCTGCCCGGGCCGCCTAGGCCGGCTTCTCGCCCGATTCTCCATGGCCCAGGGCCATATATTCAGAACTGCGCATTTCCATCAAACGGCTCACGGTCCGTTCGAATTCGAAGCTGCCGTCACCAGACTGATACAGGTCTTTCGGCTCTGAAGCGGCTGTTGCGAACAGCTTGACCCGATACTCGTAGAGCGCGTCGATCAGCGTCACAAAGCGTGCCGCTTCGTTGCGATCATCCTTCGTCATTTGCGGAATGCCGACAATAATTACAGTGTGATAGGCGCGGGCAATGGCAAGATAGTCTGGTGCCCCGCGCGGTTGGCCGCACAGGCGCTTGAAGCTGAAGACGCCGACACCTTTGAGGCTCTTGGGCACGTGCAAAGTCCGTCCGCCGCCAACATCCAACTCCGCGCTGGGGACATGATCGGCATCCTCCGGCTTGTAATCTGTCAGGCGAAAGAACGCCTCGCGCACCTGCGCAGTTGCCGCGTCGCCCAGCGGTGTGTGCCAGCTTGCAAGGTCGCCGAGGCGATCCATGCGATAATCTGTCGGACCGTTGAGTGGCAGCACATCGAGCCGGTCCGCGATCAGATCGATAAAGGGCAGGAAATGTTCGCGATTGAGCCCGTCTTTGTACAAATCAGCGGGTGGGCGGTTGGACGTCGCAACGACGCAAACGCCTTCATCCTCGATCAGGGATCGGAACAGGCGGCTCATGATCATGGCATCGGCCGAATTGTTGACGACCATTTCGTCAAAAGCGAGGCAACGGATGTCTTCTGCCAGCCTTGCGGCAACGGGAGGGATCGGATCGCCGCTTTCTTTCTTGCGCTCCTCCCGCAGCAAGGCGTGTACTTCCTGCATGAAGGCGTGGAAATGAACCCTGCGCTTGCGATCAATTCCAAGGGTTTCGTGGAACAGGTCCATCAGCATCGATTTTCCGCGACCGACACCGCCCCACATATAGACTCCCTTGGGCGACTCCGGCTTGCCGCGCAGCGCACGCCACAAGATGCTGCCACGCTTGGGCGTCGCTTCGAGCTCTTCCTGTAATTGCTGGAGCCGGGTGGCGATGGCCGCCTGTTCCGTGTCCGGCCTCAGTTCATCGGCTGAGACCAGGGCATTGTACCGCGCGAGGATGCCGCTCACTCCGCAGTTTTCCGGGGCGGGAACTTGCGGATGATCCCGCTATAGGCGCAGATGCAGGTCTGTTCCTGGACGACCTCGCCGCGAACAAACACCAGCTTGCCGGTTTCGCGCATGATTTCGGTCACTGCGTCGAGCGGCTTTTTCGGGTCACCCCCGCCGATAAACTGGGTCGACAATTCCAGTGTGACGGAGGGGCCTGCATTGCCGGTTCCGACGACATGCATGGTGGTGAAAAGGGAGATGTCGATCAAGCCCAGCGAGACTGCGCCGTGGATGATCCCCTGCAAATTCTCATGCTTGCGCTGCGGGAACATGCGCAGGCGGCACTTATCGCCCTCGCGACGCGTGATGAGCTTGCCCATCACTGCGCCGTTGAAAAGCGTATCGTCTTTCAGGTTCCAGTGATGCCAGCCGGGATTGTCCGGGTCTGGCCCGTGAGAGAAGACATCATCCTTGAACGCCATGTCAGTCGCCCGCGCGTCAGATCGCGCGTTCGGCCATCATCTTCTTGGTTTCGGCAATCGCCTTGGCCGGGCTCAGGCCTTTGGGGCAAACATTGGCGCAGTTCATGATGGTGTGGCAGCGATAGAGGCGGAACGGATCTTCCAGATCGTCCAGCCGCTCACCCGTCATTTCATCACGGCTGTCGGCCAGCCAGCGGTAGGCCTGCAACAGGATCGCAGGGCCGAGGAACTTGTCCGAATTCCACCAATAGCTGGGGCAGCTGGTGGAGCAGCAGGCGCACAGGATACACTCATACAATCCGTCGAGCTTTTCGCGCTGTTCGGGGCTTTGCAGCCGTTCCTTGCCGCTTGGTGTGGGGGTAACGGTTTGCAGCCACGGCCGGATCGACGCGTATTGCGCGTAGAAATGGGTAAAGTCAGGCACCAGATCCTTGATCACTTCCATATGCGGAAGCGGGGTGATCTGGATATCGCCTTTCATATCCTCGATCGCAGAGGTGCAGGCGAGGCCATTCTTGCCATTCATGTTCATCGAGCATGACCCGCAAATGCCCTCGCGGCAGGACCGGCGGAAGGTCAGCGTAGGGTCGATCTCGTTCTTGATCTTGAACAACGCATCCAGAACCATCGGGCCACAATCGTCGAGATCAATCTCGAACGTGTCGTAACGCGGGTTCTTCCCGGTGTCGGGATCGTAGCGGTAGATCTTGAATTTCTTGACCCGGCCTGCGCCATCGGCCTTGTGGACTTCGCCCTGTTTGCTGATCCGGGAATTCTTCGGGAGGGTGAAAGTCGCCATAATGCTCACATTTCCTGCGTGAATTTATGCAGCCTATCTAACGATTATGCTGTGATGCACAAGGTGGACAAAAGTCCGGAATGTGCAGGAGAAGTCCTACACGATGGAACACATGGAACACGGTCCTGGCACACAAAAACACTTCGGCGCGTGCCAGCGGCAGAGTGCGGAGCAGGTGATCGGGAACAAGCAGGCCATGCCGGCAGTCTAGGCGGTATGGATGATGTAGGACATAGCGTCGCAAGAGCGGCGGTTTTTGGAGCCAGTGGCGGCATTGGCGCCGCCTTGTGCGAGGCCCTTGCGGAGCGGGGGTGCGAGCGTATCTATGCCGGATCGCGCAGTGGCCGCGCCTTCGATCACGATGCCATTGTGCCGTTCCGGTTCGATTATGACGATCCCGAAAGCCTGGCGCGAGCTGCGCGCGACATGGAGGCCCAGCCGCCGCAATTGGTCATCGTGGCGACAGGCGTGCTGACCTTGCCCGACGGCACCGGGCCGGAACGCAGCTTCAAACAACTGGATGCCGATGTCATGGAACGGGTGTTGCGCATCAATACAATCGGGCCTGCCGTGGTCGCGAAGCATATGCTCCCCCTGTTTCCGCGCAGGGACAGGGCCGTCTT
Organism: Parerythrobacter jejuensis; assembly: GCF_039536765.1. Lineage (NCBI taxonomy): Bacteria > Pseudomonadati > Pseudomonadota > Alphaproteobacteria > Sphingomonadales > Erythrobacteraceae > Parerythrobacter > Parerythrobacter jejuensis. The sequence continues at coordinate 659,619 of NZ_BAAAZF010000001.1, read as the reverse complement.
CGCGGCGCTCTCTGCCCGGGTCGGTTCGATCGGCGATAACGGGATCGGGGGCTGGCACAGTTACCGCGCCTCCAAAGCAGCGCTCAACATGCTGGTGAAGAACTTTGCGATCGAATTGGGCCGGACCCACAAACAGGCCATCGCCGTTTCACTGCATCCCGGCACGGTGGACACGGAATTGTCGCAGCCCTTCCAGTCCAACTTGGCTGACGGGCAATTGACTGATGCTCGGGAAGCGGCAGATAATCTACTGGCAGTCATCGACAATTTGACGCCGGAGGCATCCGGCCACCAGTTCGATTGGCAGGGTAAACGGGTGCCCGACTAGGCGATTAGTCCGTTCCTTCGCCAGCTTTCGGCCAGGATCGTCTCGAGCAGATCGCCGTGGCTGAAGCCGGATTGCGCTGCCGCCTTGGCCATCACTTTTTCGGACCACAGATTGCAGTTGAGATTGATCTCGATGAAATTGATGTCGCCGGTTTTCAGGTCGAGACGGAATTCAATCCTGCCATAGTCGAAGGGGTGGAATTCCTGTGCCACCTTCTTGGCCATCGCTTCCATCTTGGGGGCAAGATCGCCATCGTCGAACCGTTTCAGAGTGGCCTTCTCGGCGTTCTGCACCAGGTCGCGCTTTTCGTAATAGGTCCACAGCCGCTGCGTATCTTCGCGCTCGTACCACAACATCGGCAGGGCGATCGGTGTGTTGTCGATGGTGATGAAGGCGCATTGCACGTCATACCCGTCAAGATAGGGCTCGACGATGGCATCGTGCCCTTGGCCGTGAATATTGGCCACAGCATTGGCGACACCGGCAAAATCATATGCATCCGAGATGCCCCAGCTGGCGGAAGAGGCATTGGGCTTGATCACCCAGCGGCCCTCGGGCGAGGGGGGTAGGTTGTTCTCCTCGACCGGAGCGCCTTTGCGGTAGCAGAACCACGGTGCAGTGGGCACGCCGGCATGGGCGCAGACGAGCTTGGAGACGGATTTGTCATCGCCCAGTCCGCGCAGAAACGGCATTGCGCCCACATAGGGAATACGGTGCATATTGCAGAGCGTGGGTATTACCATTTCTGAATTCACGAAGCCGCCGCGATTGAGCAGCGGAAAGACGAAATCAACGTCCGGCCGGGTGAACAGCACATCGTAGCTATTGGCGAATTCGAGATTGAGCCCGAGGCTCTCCAGCGTGGTGCGCACCTCGTGATGGTAAATCGCATGGTTGCCGTCTTCGGGATGCATGCCGCCGCCCCAAAGCGCATGCTTGGCCATAAAGAGCATACGGACACGCTCTTTGTCGGCCTGGGAAATCCGAAGCGGTGCGATCTCGGTCATGTGGAATGATCCCTATTCCAGTGCTGTCCCTGATTGCGCCTCTACAGGCAGATCGAGCACTCAGAAAGCGAATTTGACAGGGGCGCCGGTAAGGGCTTCCCTCCCAATTTCCGCGAAACTCTGGCACAGTGCCGCGCAACACAATTGGGGAGAGATCGGATGGGCCTTGCAGATTGGTGGGACCAGCACGGTGTGCCGCGCGTGATCAAATTCGCCTGTGGAATGCCGGCGATCATGAAATTGCGCAGCCAGCTTGTGCCGATGGCCCGGGGCAATGTGTTCGAAATCGGCTGTGGTGGCGGGATCAACCAGCAATTCTACAATGCCAGCGCGATTGACAGCTATGCCGGGATCGACCCCGGCGGCAAGCTTCTGGAATATGCCCGCGCCGAGGCAGAGAAAAAGGGCTGGAAGGCCGATATCCGCGACGGGATTGGCGAAGATATCCCGTTCGATGATGAAAGCTTCGATACGGTCGTGTGCACCTACACGATGTGTTCGGTGCAGGATCAGGCCAAAGTGGTGAGCGAAATGCGCCGCATACTCAAACCAGGCGGTCGGCTGCTGTTTCTCGAACATGGCCGCGCGCCCGACGCGAAAGTGGCCAATTGGCAAGAGACGATCGAGCCCTATTGGAAACCATTTGCCGGTGGTTGCCATCTTACTCGTCCGATTACCGACGCGGTGCGGGCAGGGGGGCTAGAGGTGGAACCGATGGGCGCACGCTATTTGCCCAAGACGCCCAAGTCGATTGGCTGGAACGAATGGGGTGTCGGGATAAAGGCGGGCGCCTGATAGCGCGGCGCGTGCCAATGCCCCGCAGCCAGCTATCGCAAACATGAAAAGGCCGCCCTCACTAAAGGAGTGAGAGCGGCCTTTCAGATTTCAGGGCAGATTATTCCCCGAAGGTGCGCTGCCACCAGCCACCACGACGCGGCTTGGTCTCTCCACCTTCGTCAGGAGCTTGCTCGGCTGCGGCATCACCGGCATCCGCCGTTTCAGTCTTGGCTTCGGCCGCAGGCGCATCAGCCTTCGGTTCGGCTTTCTTGCGCGGAGCCCGCTTGCGCTTGGGCTTTTCTTCCTCCGCAGGAGCGTCGGTGGTTTCGGGAGCAGCCTCTTCCTCGACCTTCTTCTTGCGTGGAGCCCGCTTGCGCTTCGGCTTCTCTTCAGTCTCGCTGCCAGCTTCCGCGGAAGGCGCTTCATCCTCTACCTTGGGGGCAGCTTTTTTGCGCGGGGCGCGTTTGCGCTTGGGCTTTTCTTCTGCGGCGGCTGCTTCGGCAGTTTCAGGCGCATCGTCAGGGCCGGCCACTACAGCCATGTCGTCCTTGACCTGCTCGGAAACATCTTCGAGCTTTTCTGCGTCTTCGGCAGTTACCTCGGTGCTTTCGTTTCCGTTGCCTTCGCCCTCGGCTTCTTCGCCATTCCCACGGCCACGACGACGGCGACCACCGCGACGGCGACGCTTCTTGGGCTTATCTTCCCCGTCATCATCGTCATTGTCGGCGCTGTTATCGCGGCTGGAATCGTCGTCCGAATGGCTCTCGCCATCTTCCGACTGGTCATCGCGCTTCTTGTTGCGTCCGCGACCGCCGCGACGCCTGCGACGACGCTTCTTCGGGCGATCATCGTCCTCGTCGTCGAAGGCTTCTTCCTCGATATCGTCATCATCATCGTCATCATCGACGATGGGTTCGAATTTAGGAGCTTCGGAAGGACGCGGGCCGGAACTGCCCACGCTCATCTTCGCGCCTTCGTCTTCACCTTCGGGAACTACGACGACCGTTACGTTGTAGCGATCTTCGATTTCCTGCAGGTCGGCACGCTTCGAATTGAGCATGTAGACCGCAGCTTCGGTGCTGGCCTTGAGCGAGATGATCGTGCCCTTGCCACGGGCTGCTTCGTCTTCGATCAGGCGCAGCGCCGAAAGGCCGGCCGAGGATGCCGTGCGGACCAAGCCGGTACCATCGCAATGCGGACACTCGCGGGTAGTAGCCTCGAGCACGCCGGTGCGCAGGCGCTGGCGGCTCATCTCCATAAGGCCGAAGCCCGAAATGCGGCCGACCTGGATCCGCGCCCGGTCATTCTTGAGCGCGTCTTTCATCGCCCGCTCGACTTTGCGGACGTTGGAATTGTATTCCATGTCGATGAAGTCGATCACGACCAGTCCGGCCATGTCGCGCAGGCGCAATTGGCGGGCAATCTCGCGCGCGGCCTCGATATTGGTGGCCGTTGCGGTCTGCTCGATCCCGTGTTCCTTGGTCGAACGGCCCGAGTTGATGTCAATCGAAACCAGCGCTTCGGTCGGGTTGATCACCAGGTAACCGCCCGATTTGAGCTGGACCACCGGATCATACATCGCCCGCAGCTGGTCTTCTGCACCGTAACGCTGGAACAGGGGCACAGGGTCGGAATAGGCTTTCACCCGCCGCGCATGGCTGGGCATGAGCGTCTTCATGAAGCTCTTCGCAGCCTTGTAGCCTTCTTCGCCCTCGACCACGACTTCTTCGATTTCGCGGTTGTAGATGTCGCGGATAGCCCGCTTGATCAGGTCGCTGTCGGAATGGATCAGCGCTGGTGCGGCCGAGCCCAAAGTCCGTTCGCGGATTTCGTCCCACAGGCGTGCAAGATAATCGAAATCACGCTTGATCTCGGTCTTGGTGCGGCTGAGGCCCGCAGTGCGCACGATCAGGCCCATCGCCTTGGGCAGGCTGAGGTCGGATACGACCTGCTTCAGCCGTTTGCGGTCACCCGAGCTGGAAATCTTGCGCGAGATACCGCCGCCATGGCTGCTGTTCGGCATCAGGACCGTGTAGCGGCCAGCGAGGCTCAGATAGGTGGTGAGAGCAGCGCCCTTGTTGCCGCGCTCCTCCTTGACGACCTGGACCAGCAGCACCTGGCGGCGCTGGATGACGTCCTGGATCTTGTAACGACGGCGCAGGGCCTGACGGCGGGCGCGGACTTCGTCCACTTCTTTGGCCCGGCTCTTCTGGCCTTTGCCCTGACGGCGGCCACGGCCCCGTCCGCGACCACGGCGGCCCTTGGGCTTGTCGTCGCTTTCTTCGTCTGACTCGTCGTCGGAACTGTCGTCATCATCTTCGTCGTCCTCGTCATCTTCGACGTGGCCTTCCTCGATGGTGGCAACCTTGTCTTTCTCTGACGTATCGATGTCTTCCACACCGTCTTCGGCGAGGTCTTCGGCAAGTGCTTCACCGGACTCTTCGTCTTCCGCGTCATATTCGTCACCCGGCACTTCGCCGCGATCTTCTTCTTCGGCGCGGAGGCGGGCTTCTTCCTCGGCAGCTTCGGCCTCTTCGGCCAGCAGTTGCTCGCGGTCCTCCTTCGGGATCTGGTAATAGTCCGGATGGATTTCGCTGAAGGCGAGGAAGCCGTGCCGGTTGCCGCCAAAGTCGACGAATGCCGCCTGTAGCGAGGGTTCGACCCGCGTAACCTTGGCTAGATAGATATTGCCTTTGATCTGCTTGTGTTCAGCAGATTCGAAATCGAATTCCTCAATCCGATTTCCCTTGAGAACCGCCACCCGGGTTTCTTCCTGGTGGCGCGCATCGATTAGCATGCGCGTTGCCATTATTGTGTCTCCATGCGCGGATCGGCACGGCCTTGGGCCTCAGGCCCCGTGACCGTGAACTATCGCGCAAATATGTGTTGGAACCGCACGAGGCTGTGCTCGCAGCGGAATTGGGAAGCCGGGCCGGGCGCTCTGCCACCGGGCCACGGAATACTGTGTCTGCATCAGCGAGAGTGCATTTCTGGTGCGGTGCCGCGCCCGCAAACATCGCGGCGACAGCACGGGGCTGTGTCGCGTTTGCTTGGGGGTGGCTTCTCATCTGACGCATCAACCTGTTAGTGTCGTTCCCCTCGGCACAATGCCGCAAGGAACCCCCGAAACCCTTCTTTCGCCACGTTTTTCAACGGTTGCGACCCGATTGCGGTGAAAGTGTTCGGTCGAAAACTCTGCTAGCACCGTGGGTGCCTGCGAGCAACTATATTGCGTAAATGGTATCAACGCCCCTAACAGGCAAGGAGATGATGTCGCAGCGCACCCAGATCCTGATGGTCTTCCTCTTGCCGGTGCTGCTGGTCGGCGGGCTATATGCGTTCGGGCTATCGATCCCGGTGCCGCATCTGGGACGTGACTACGTATTGCGCCTGATCCTGCCCGGGGCAGATGATCCGGTGGACTTGCCCACAGTTTATGGCCCTGCCGACCGTTCGCGCCCGCTGGTGGTGATCGATGCCGGTCATGGCGGCAAGGATCCCGGAGCCAGCGGAGCAGGGCTGAGAGAGAAGGCGCTGGTGCTGGGGCTGGCCAAGGCCCTGAAAGACGAACTGGTCGAAGCGGGAGGCATCCGTGTGGCGCTGACCCGCGAGGACGATACGTTCCTGGTCCTGGAAGAGCGGCCGGAAATCGCGCGCAGACTCGATGCCGACCTGTTCATATCGATCCACGCCGATTCTGCCGGTGAGATTCGCGGCGTGAGCGGGGCGAGTATCTACACTCTCTCGAATGAGGCATCGAGCGAAGCCGCCGCCCGTTTCGCCGAGCGGGAGAACAATGCCGACAAGCTTAACGGCGTCACGGTGACCCAGCAAAGCGACGAGGTCAGCAATATCCTGGTCGAGCTCTCGCAGCGCCGGGTTCAGGAAACCTCTGCCGAATTTGCCAGCCTGATCGTGCGCGAGGGGAGGGGCTCGCTCAATTTCCATCCGCAGGCGAGGCGATCGGCCGCACTGGCTGTGTTGCGCGCTCCCGATGTTCCTGCCGTGCTCTACGAATCCGGGTATATCACCAACCCTGATGACGCCCGGCGTCTGTCCTCCCCCGAAGGCCGCAAAGCCTTCGCCGAGACGATGGCCCGGTCGATCAGGATATTCTTCGCCCGACAAAGCGGGACATAATCGCGTTTTTCACGGTGGCGCGGCACGGAATTCCCGTGCTAAACGCCTACATTGATTATGTCTGACGGTTCATCCATCGAAACATTCCGCTATCGCATCCGCCGTGAGGCGTCGGGCGCGATCAATTGGATCAAGCGCCACTGGCAGGCGCACCGGTGGGTGCGCTGGGGCGGCTATTTGTTGATGGCCTTTGTCATCCTGTGGCTGGTCGCTTGGGCCCTGCTTGCTCGGCAATTGCCCAATGCAGAGACTTTGCTGGAATATGAGCCACCTCTGCCAACGGTGGTACGCGGGATCGATGGCGAGATCGTCCATTCCTACGCGCGTGAGCGACGGGTCCAGCTGCAATATGCGGATTTTCCCGAGCAATTGATCGAGGCGTATCTGGCGGCAGAGGACAAGACGTTCTTCAGCCATGGCGGGATCGATGCCGGCGGTGTGCTGGGCGCAGTGGTGGATTATGTCAGCAAGCTCGGCTCTGGCGAACGTGCGGTGGGTGGTTCGACCATTACCCAGCAGGTGGCCAAGAACATCCTGCTGACCAACGAATATTCGGTCACCCGCAAGATCAAGGAAATGATGCTTGCGCGCCGGATTGAAGGCGTGCTGACCAAGGAAGAAATCCTCGAGCTCTATCTCAACGAAATTCCGCTTGGTCGCCGGTCCTTCGGGGTGCAGGCGGCGGCGCGTGCCTATTTCGACAAGGATGTCGGCGATCTGGAATTGCACGAAGCTGCCTTTCTTGCCGTTCTGCCCAAAGCGCCTGAACGCTATGGCCGGCGTGGCCAAGAACAGGCCGCGATCGCGCGCCGCAACTTCGTGCTCGAGCAAATGGTCGAGAACGGATTCGCGACCCAGGCAGAGGCCACCATCGCAACGCAGCAACCGCTGGGGCTGGTCAGCCAGCGTAGCACGCGTTCGGCGGATGCCGGATACTTCCTGGAGGAAGTTCGGCGCCAGCTGATCGCCGATTTCGGTGAGAATGCCGACGATGGCGACAACAGCGTCTATGCCGGTGGCCTGTGGGTCCGCACATCGCTTGATGTCGAAATGCAGGATGCAGCCCGCGTGGCGCTACGGCAGGGCATGCTACGCTATCACGGCAGCCGTGGCTGGCGCGGCCCGATTGCAACGATCGATCTGAGCGAAGGCAATTGGCAGGGCCAACTGGCGAGCTCTTTTCTGGGCATCAATTACGAGGACTGGCGCGTTGGGCTGGTTACAGAGCGGTCGGGCAGCAATGCGACCATCGGATTCAGCGATGGCGAGACCGCGCCGCTGACGGGTCTTCCCAACGCGCTCAAGGCTGGCGATGTGATTGCCGCATCCCCCTCTGGCAATGGCTACCGGGTGCGAACAATTCCGGAAGCTTCCGGTGGATTGGTGGTGCAGGATCCGATGACGGGCCGGGTACTGGCCATGCAAGGTGGTTTTGACAGCCGCCTTGGCGCGTTCAACCGTGCGACGCAGGCGGAACGCCAACCGGGATCTACGATCAAGCCGTTTGTCTATGCCACCGGTCTGGACAATGGATTCACCCCCTCCACCCAGGTCGAAAATGGCAGCTACTGCTATTATCAGGGCTCGCGATTGGGTGAGAAATGCTTTCGTGGCGGGCGGGGCGGAACGTTCCCGCTGCGCTATGGCCTGGAGCAATCGCAGAATATCATGACCGTACAGGTCGCGATGGAATCGGGCATGCCCAATGTTATCGACACGATCGATAATGTCGGGATCGGCCGCTACAATCCCTATCCGGCTTTCGCACTGGGCGCCGGCGAGACAACCGTGCTCAAAATGGTCAATGCCTATTCGGCGTTGGCCAATCACGGGCGTCTGAATGATCCGACCGTTATCGATTATGTTCAGGACAGGCGCGGCAAGGTGATCTGGAGAGCCGATAAACGCGCCTGCAATGGCTGCAACATGGCGGAATGGGATGGCAAGCCGATGCCGCGCCTCAAGCCCTCGGGCAAACAGGCGATGGATGCACGCACAGCCTTCCAGACGATGCATATGCTGGAAGGCGTGGTGCAGCGTGGCACTGGCACCGTGCTGCGCGATCTGGGCCTGCCCTTGTTCGGGAAGACCGGCACCACCACCGGTCCGACCGATGTCTGGTTCGTCGGCGGCACGCAGGATTACATTGTCGGCACCTATCTCGGCTTCGACACGCCCAAGAATATGGGCGGTTATGCCCAGGGCGGGACGATTGCTGCCCCGATTGTGAAGCGCTTCGTGCGCGAAACCAAGGATCGCTGGAGCAATCGCCCGGCCATCGCCCCGTCAGGTGTGCGCATGGTTCGGGTTGATCGCCGCACCGGCAAGCGGGTGTTCGACGCATGGCCGGGTTCCGACCCACAAGCCGCCATTATCTGGGAAGCGTTCAAGCCCGATACCGAGCCTCCGCGTTCCACCCGGGCGGACGAGATCGCCGCCAAGCGCAAGGAAGTGCTGGAGCTGATCCGGCGGGGCAGGAATGCCGGGCGGAGCGTGGTTCAGGAAGTCGAACGCGAAGATGCGCCAGCGGACTTCGTGGAGGACCAGGGCGGCATTTACTGACCGGTATCGCCTTTGGCCCATTGGCCAACATCGCCTCTTTCGCTAAGCGGTGCCCCAATTGATCTGAAGGGAAGTTTCATGCGTGCCGAAGGGCAGGCCAATATCGACCGCATCGAAGCCGCCTTGGGCCTTGTTCGCCAGTCGCTTGACTGGGAGCGCGCCCTGCGCCGCCTCGATGAGCTCAATGCCCGTGTGCAGGATCCGACCCTGTGGGATAATCCGAAAGAAGCGCAAGCCGTCAGCCGCGAGCAGAAGCTGCTCGAGACAGCGGTGAATACGGTCAATGAAATCTCTTCGGAAATGGCCGATGCGATTGAGTTCATCGATATGGGCGAGGCTGAAGGCGACGACGATATCGTGAATGACGGGCTCGCCAGCCTGGAAAAGCTCGCTGATCGGGCCGATGCCGACAAGGTCCAGGCGCTGCTTTCTGGTGAAGCTGATAGCAACGACACATATATCGAAATCCACGCTGGTGCCGGTGGCACCGAGAGCCAGGATTGGGCCGAGATGCTCCAGCGCATGTACACCCGCTGGGCCGAAAGGCGCGGGTTCAAGGTGGAGCTGATCGAATACCATGCGGGCGAGCAAGCCGGGATCAAGTCTGCCACGCTGCTGGTAAAGGGCGACAATGCCTATGGCTATGCCAAGACCGAAAGCGGCGTGCACCGCCTGGTCCGCATCAGCCCATATGACAGCTCTGCGCGGCGACACACATCCTTTAGCTCGGTCTGGGTTTATCCCGTCATTGACGACGATATTGATATCGAGATCGACCCGTCGGACCTCAAGATCGACACCTACCGTGCTTCGGGCGCAGGTGGGCAGCACGTCAACACCACCGACTCCGCCGTGCGCATTACCCACCAGCCGACCGGCATCGTGGTGGCGAGCCAAAACGATCGCAGCCAGCACAAGAACCGCGCCACCGCGATGAATATGCTGAAGGCGCGCCTGTTCGAGAAGGAAATGGCCGAACGGGAAGCGGCGGCCAGTGGCGAGTATCAGGAAAAGACCGAGATCGGCTGGGGCCACCAAATCCGCAGCTATGTGCTGCAGCCCTACCAGATGGTAAAAGACCTGCGCACGGGCGAGACCAGTACTGCGCCCGGTGATGTGCTGGATGGCGCGATCGATCCCTTTATCTCGGCCGCGCTGGCCCAGCAGGTGACAGGTGAGGCAGTCGAGGTGGAGGACGTCGAATAATGCGCGCGCTCGCGATCCTTCTTCCATGCCTGGTGGGCCTGGCGGCTTGCGAACAAGCTGCCATCCCGGAAGATCGCATGGCAAGCGCGGCAGAATTCCCGCTGCCTGACAGGCCGGTATCGGCACTTGGATCGAACGAATTCAGCACCGAAACTGCGCGCGACAGCGTCGGCGAAGCGCGCAAGGTTATGGACTTTGCTGCTATCGAACCGGGCATGACTGTCGCCGATATCGGTGCGGGCGAGGGCTATTACACCGTACGCCTGGCCCAGCGGGTTGGCGAGATTGGGCGGGTCCTGGCCCAGGACATTGATGATGACGCACTGCAGCGGCTGGGCAACCGGGTCGAGAAAGAGCGGCTCGACAACGTATCGATCAAGCTCGGTGCAGCGGACGATCCGCGCTTGCCCGATGACAGTTTCGACCGTGTTTTCATGGTCCATATGTACCACGAGGTGCAGGAGCCTTACGCGTTCCTGTGGCGCCTCTGGCCATCGTTGAAAGAAGGTGGCCGGGCCATCGTCGTGGATGTCGACCGGCCAACAGACCAGCATGGTATCGACCCGTTCCTGCTCAAATGCGAATTCGAACAGGTTGGTTTCGAGCTCGAGATGTTTCGTGATGCACCCGAATTGGCGGGGTACTATGCACAGTTCCGCAGAGCGGCTACGAGGCCTCAACCGGATGCAATTTCGCCCTGCCGGGGCGATGTCGTGAAAGCCGCAGGGGGCGGCGCGGGCAACAAATAGCGAATTGGAATATTCATGAGTTTCAAGGGGTTGCAGCCGATCCAATATGGCGGCCGCGAAGTCTGGCCGTTGGTCGAAGGTGGCAAGGGCGTTTCGGCGACCAACCACGCCAGCTCCGGCGCATGGGCTGCTGCCGGCGGCATCGGCACCGTCAGCGCGGTCAATGCCGACAGCACCGACGAGAATGGCGAGATCATTCCCCAGGTCTATGACGCCGCGACCCGCAAGGATCGCCATGCCCAGCTGATCCAGTACGGTATCGATGGCGCGACCGAGCAGGTGAAGAAGGCTTACGAGATTTCCAACGGCAAGGGCGCGATCAATATCAACGTCCTGTGGGAAATGGGCGGAGCACAGGCCGTGCTCGAAGGTGTGTTGGAGAATACGCCGGGCATGATCGCCGGCGTTACATGCGGGGCAGGCATGCCCTACAAGCTGGCCGAAATTGCCGCGCGGTATAACGTCAACTACCTGCCGATCATCAGCTCTGCCCGTGCTTTCCGCGCCTTGTGGAAGCGCAGTTACTCCAAGGTTCCGGACCTGATGGCGGCTGTGGTGTACGAAGACCCATGGCTGGCAGGCGGCCATAATGGTCTTTCCAATGCAGAAAACCCGCGCGAGCCGCAGGATCCGTACCCCCGGGTCAAGGCACTGCGTGAAACCATGCGCAAGGAAGGCGTTTCGGAAGATACGGCGATCGTAATGGCGGGCGGTGTCTGGGCGCTGGGCGAATGGGATGAATGGATCGACAATCCGGACCTGGGCAAGATCGCGTTCCAGTTCGGCACGCGGCCCCTGCTGACGCAGGAAAGCCCGATCCCGCAGGAATGGAAAGATCGTTTGCGGACGCTGGATGAAGGTGACGTGCTGCTGCACAAATTCAGCCCCACCGGGTTCTATTCCAGCGCGGTGAAAACGCCGTTCCTCTACGATCTGATCCATCGCAGCGAACGCCAGATCGGCTTCGCGAAGGCGCAGGACGAAGATCATTCCAAGCAGCTCGATTTCGGGGTGAAGGGCAAGAGCTTCTGGGTAAAACCGGACGACTACCAGAAGGCCAAGGCATGGTTTGGCGAAGGCCAGACTCAGGCTCTCAAGACGCCGGATGATACCGTCGTGTTCGTGACGCCCGACAAGCGCGCTGAAATCCAGAAGGACCAGAAGGATTGCATGGGCTGTCTCAGCCACTGCCAGTTCTCAAGCTGGAAGGATCACGACGACTACACCACAGGGCGTCTCGCCGACCCACGCAGTTTCTGCATCCAGAAGACCCTGCAAGATATCGCTCATGGCGGGCATACGGACGATAATCTGATGTTTGCCGGCCACGCCGCTTACCGCTTCAAAAGCGATCCGTTCTATTCCAACAATTTCACGCCAACCGTGAAGGAGCTGGTCGATCGCATCCTGACGGGTGAGTGATGGAGATACGGCCTACAGACCTGTCCGAACCGGAAGTTCGGTCCCTCCTGGAATATCACCATGCAGAGATGGTGGGATACTCGCCGCCCGGAACTGCGCATGTGCTTGATCTCGGCTCGCTGCGCGCGCCTGACATCACGGTTCTTGCGGCTTGGGATGGGGCGGACTTGCTCGCGGTTGGCGCCATGCGGCGGCACGATGGCTTCCTGGAGATCAAGTCGATGCGGGCGCATCCCGACGCGGTTGGCAAGGGCGCAGGCAAGGCCATCGTCCTGCACATTATCAATTCTGCACGCGAGGCAGGGCTAAGCCATGTCAGGCTGGAAACCGGCAGCGGCGCATTGTTCGACGCGGCGGTCGGGCTCTACCGCAGTTTCGGTTTTGAACCCGGTGAAGCTTTCGCCGGGTATTCACCGTCAGACTTCAACCGGTTTTTTCACCTGAAGCTTTAGTCCATTTCCCACGCACGCTCTGCGTGACTGGTGATGTCGAGGCCTTCGCGTTCCTCGTCTTCGCTCACCCGCATCGGGAATACCACACTGACCATCAGGGCGAGGATTGCCGTGGCAACCGCGCTGAACACGGCAACCGCACCGACCCCGATCAGCTGCGCGATCATTTGCGATACCATGGTGGCACCTTCGCCATAGCCAAGGCCACCCAGGCTGTCTGACAGGAAAACGGCGAGCAGGATCGAGCCAAGGATGCCGCCGACACCGTGGACGGCAAACACATCCAGCGAGTCGTCGATTTGCAGACGCTGTTTGATCAGCTGGATCGCGCCGTAGCAGATGACTGCCGCAAGAATCCCGAACAGGATCGCTGCACCCGGTGACACAAAACCCGCCGCAGGAGTGATCGTTGCCAGGCCGGCAATCGCACCTGTTGCCCAGCCAACGCTGGTGGGCTTACCGACGGTGAATTTCTCCACCAGCAGCCACACCAGCGCCGCAGTCGCCGCCGCGACATGGGTGTTGATGATAGCGCTGGAAGCATCATCTGTCGCGGTCAGGGCACTGCCGCCATTGAAACCGAACCAGCCGACCCACAGCAGCGCGGCACCGGCCATGGTCAGGCTGGGGGCATGAGGCAACATCAGCTTCTGCGGGAAACCGGCCCGCTTACCCAGCAGCAGGGCGACAACCAATGCCGAAACACCTGCCGTTGTGTGGACAACGATACCGCCGGCAAAGTCGAGTACGCCAAGGCCGCTGAGCCAACCGCCACCCCAGACCCAGTGGGCAACAGGGGCGTAGACCACCAGGCCCCACAGGGCACAGAAGGCCAGGACCCAGCCGAATCGTGCACGGTCCACCCATGCACCAACCATCAGGGCTGGCGTGATCACGGCGAAGGTCATTTGGAACAGGGAGAACGTGCTTTCGGGAATTGTCAGCCCGTCACGCACATTCGCAATATCAATCAGCATCCAGGCATTGCCGGCGCCGAGGAAACCGTTGGTGACAGTGCCAAAGGCCAGAGTGTAGCCGACAACCACCCACAAAACCGATGCGATCGAGGCGACCGCCCCGACTTGCAGCAAGACCGAGAGGAAGTTCTTTGCGCGCACCAGGCCGCCATAAAACAGGCCGAGGCCGGGCAAGGTCATCATCAGGACCAGCGCCGACGCCGTCAGGATCCATGCCGTATCGCCGCTATCACTGATCGCGATCTGGGCCGGATCTTGGGCGGCAAGGCCCGACGGGATTGCAGCGAGCAAAGTGGCAGCAAACAGGCGACGCATCGAATTCCCCTATGATGGCGCGCGCTCTTGATCTGGCCCGCACTCCCAATCAGGCGCGGTTATGGCAATTTTTGGGTTGCAGACAAGCGGTCTGCGCAAGTTTTATGCGTAGAATCTGAAAGGGTGCCAGTTCGGGTCAGACCAGCGCGTCCAAAACCTGGTCGGGCGGGCGATGCCCGTCGGCCCAGAAACGGATATTGGCGATCACTTTTTCGCCCGAAGCCTCGCGCCCCTCCACAGTTGCGCTGCCGATATGGGGCAGGGTCATCACATTGGGGTGGGCCAGCAGTCGCGGATCGACTTTTGGTTCTTCCGGGTAAACGTCGAGACCTGCACCGATCAGCGCGCCGCCTTCCAGCGCCGCAATCAGGGCTTCGTAATCGACCAGGTCACCGCGCGCCGTGTTGATCAGCGAGGCACCCGGTTTCATCAATCCGATCCGCCTGGCATCGATCATATGCTGCGATTCCTCGGTCGAGGGGCAATGCAGCGTCAGGATGTCTGCCTCTGCAATCAGCGTGTCGAGATCTCCGACATAGGTTGCGCCAAACATCGTCTCGACCGCTTGCGGCAGCGGCTTGCGATTGTGATAGGCGATATTCAGGCCGAATGCCTTGGCGCGATAGGCCACTGCCTGGCCGATCCGGCCCATGCCGATAATGCCGAGGGTCTTTCCCCCCAATTGGCGGCCCAATAGGGCAGAAGGGGCCCAGCCTGTCCACTCTCCGCGCCGGATCAGGGCCACCCCGTCACGAATGCGGCGGGGCACGCCAATGATCATTGTCATCGCAAGATCGGCCGTATCGTCGGTGAATACACCGGGCGTGTTGGTGACCATGATCTTGCGCCGCGCGGCTGCGGCCAGGTCGATATGGTCGGTTCCCGCTCCGAAATTGGCGATCAGTTTGAGCCGGTCATCAGCCCCTTCGATCAAATCGGCGTCGATCCTGTCGGTCACGGTCGGGACGAGAACATTGCAATCGGCCATCGCCGTGGCGAGCTGGTCGCGCGAAAAGGGCGTGTCCTGCGTGTTGAGTGTAGTCTCGTAAAGCTCGCTCATGCGTGCTTCTATGGAAGGCATCAGGTGACGGGTCACGATGACTTTTGGCGTGCCTTCGACGCGGCGGGTGGTGGTGTTGCTAGGTGCGCTCATTTGTCCCGTGCTTGGACAGTACCGCAAATTTGGTCAAGCAGCTTGCTGCAAAGTCTTGCGGGCAAGGTTCTGTTTACCATAATGCGCCGAGTCATGATGAGAACGCCCCTTTTGCTCCTGGCCTGCTTGGTGCTGGCCGCCTGCGGTTCGGCCAGCGCGCAGCAGCGCGAGACGCCCTATTGGGCTACGATCGATACGACTGAACTGAATATGCGGGTTGGGCCGAGCACGGAATACAAGATTGACTGGGTGTTCCGGCGCGACGGTTTGCCGGTCAAGGTCCTCCGGCTGCGCGAGGGCTGGCGCTATATCGAAGACCCCGCTGGCGCCAAGGGCTGGGTCGCAGCGCGGTATCTCAGCGCGCAAAGGGGGGCGCTGGTCACAGGTGAAGGACTGGTGCCGATGCGCGCGGCTCCTGCAGACAACTCGGCGGTGAAGTGGAACCTCCAGCCCGGCGTGGTTGGCAAGCTGGGTGACTGCGAAGCAGGCTGGTGCGTCTTTTCGGTCGGGAAACGGGCTGGCTATGTCCGGGAAGATCGTCTTTGGGGCGCCGGGCCTGTCTGACAAAAAGAAGGGCGACCAAATGGCCGCCCCCTTTTCATGTCCATGCTGATTTGCTGCCTTACTCGGTCGCAATGTCACCCTCGACCGGGCGGACCGAAATGACATTCCCGTCATCGCTGGTTGCTGTGAACGTGCCGTCTTCGGCGGGCGTCCCATCGGTGTAGCAGACTTCTGTCGTGTCACCTTCCGGGTCGAAACAGGTCCGGCGCCCGACATTGGTCCAGCTGCCACTACCGGTCGCACTCCCGTCTGCACCATAGGTGGCATATGTGCCGTCCTCTGCTAGAACGGCACGGTTGACCGCGCCCTCGGCATTGGTGGCTTCATAGGTTCCGGCCGTCACGCTCGGCTGCGGCACGACGACTTCGGTCGGATCAGCGCCGGTCGATGGTTCGGACTGGGAACAGGCCCCCAATGCCGCCAGGCTCGCTATTGCAATGAGTTTCTTCATGTCGCTCTCCCTCAACAAGAGGCCGACATTGTAGCATTCCTGCGATATTTCGCCGAATCGGCCTGGATCAGGGAATTTCCACCGCGATTGCAGTGGCTTCGCCGCCACCAATACACAGGCTGGCGACGCCCTTGGTCTTCCCTTGCTCTTTCAGGGCATTGATCAGGGTGACGATAATCCGCGTGCCGCTGGCCCCGATCGGATGGCCGAGCGCCGTCGCACCACCATTCACATTGATCCGGTCATGCGGGATACCGATGTCGCGCATGGCGAACATGGAAACGCAGGCGAAAGCCTCGTTCACTTCCCACAGATCGACATCTTCAACGCTCCAACCAGCATTGGCCAAGACCTTCTCGATCGCGCCAACGGGTGCGACGGTGAAATCCTTGGGCTCGCGCGCATGGGCCGCCATGGCGACAATCTGCGCCACCGGCTCTTGCCCGTTTTCCTTGGCCACGCTTGCGCGGGTCAACACGACTGCTGCTGCGCCGTCAGAAATGGAGCTTGATGTTGCTGCGGTAATCGTACCGTCCTTGGCGAAGGCAGGGCGCAGTTGCGGGATCTTGTCCGGACGACCTCGGCCAGGCTGCTCGTCGGTGTCGACTGTTACTTCACCCTTGCGGGTAGAAAAGGTGACAGGAACAACTTCGCCGGCAAACGCACCGCTCTCGATCGCGGCATTGGCGCGGCGCAGGGATTCGATCGAATAGCTATCCTGGTCGTCGCGGGTTAGCTGGTATTCGTTGGCAGTATCCTGTGCGAACGTGCCCATCGCGCGCCCTTCCTCATAGGCGTCCTCCAGCCCGTCGAGGAACATGTGGTCATAGGTCGTGTCGTGGCCGATCCGCGCGCCCGAACGGTGCTTCTTCAGCAGATATGGCGCATTGGTCATGCTCTCCATCCCGCCCGCGACCACGTAGTCGACAGTGCCCGATGCCAGCGCTTCGGAGCCCATGATCACGGTCTGCATACCGCTGCCGCACACTTTGTTGACGGTGGTGGCCTGCACGGATTTGGGCAAGCCACCCTTGATCGCCGCCTGCCGGGCAGGGGCCTGGCCCAGGCCAGCGGGAAGCACACAGCCCATATAGGCACGGTCGAATTTCTCGCCCGGTACGCCAGAGCGCTCGACCGCAGCTTTCACCGCCGTGGCGCCCAGATCCGTCGCAGAGACATCGGCAAATGCGCCTTGCATGCCACCCATCGGGGTGCGGGCGTAGGAAAGGATGACGATCGGATCGGCAGAGGAGAACTGGGCCATGGAGAGGACCTTTCGTGTCGGGGCTGCGTTATTGGTTTCAGGTTCACCTAATGCTGCACTGCGGCAAAGGCAAACCTGCGCGAATGGGCAATAGGTATTAGCTTGTCATCCTCCTGCGCTTGGTCAAGGATGCGTGGCAAATAGAAACTTGAGGAGAGACGATCATGGCTGATGACAAGAAGGCGGAGATGGAAGCCATCCTGCACAGGCAGCGGGCTGCCTTCACGGCGGCGCGGCCCGAGCCGCTGAGCGCCCGGCGCGACCGGATCAAGCGCGCCATTGCCTTGCTGGTCGATCATGGTGATGAACTGGCTCGCGCAATGGCTCGTGATTTCGGCAATCGCAGCCACGAACAATCGATGATCACCGATATTACCGGCACCATTGGCTTCGGCAAATACTGCCTCAAGAACATGGACAAATGGGCCCGGCCGGAGAAGCGCGGTACACGGTTCCCACTTGGCCTGCTGGGAGCAAAGGCGGAGCTGCGCTACGAACCCAAGGGCGTTGTTGGTATCCTGAGTCCGTGGAATTTCCCGGTCAATCTGTCGATCGGCCCGCTGATGCAGATCCTGGCGGCGGGCAACCGCGCGATGATCAAGCCGAGCGAATTCACCGAAGCGACCAGCGAAATGACGGCCGAGTTGGTCGCCAAATATTTCGCGGAAGAGGAAGTCGCCGTGATAACCGGCAGCCCGGAAGTGGCGGCTGCGTTTTCATCGCTGCAGTTCGATCACCTGTTGTTCACCGGCTCGACGCCGACGGGCCGCAAGGTGATGGAAGCGGCAGGCCGCAATCTCGTGCCGGTAACGCTGGAACTTGGCGGGAAGTCGCCGGTATTCCTCGGGCGCAGCGCGAATTACGAACAGGCCGGTGAGCGGATCGCCATGGGCAAGATGCTTAATGCCGGGCAGATCTGCCTCGCTCCGGACTATATGTATGTGCCGGAGGACAAGGAGCAGACAGCTGTCGATTCCGTTCGACAGGCGGCGCACAACATGTATCCGACCCTGCTCGATAATGATGATTACACGTCTGTCGTGACCGATCGGCATTATGACCGCCTGCAAAGCATGGTGGCCGATGCGCGTGACAAGGGAGCAGAGGTGCTGGAAGTCAATCCGGCGAATGAGGATTTCTCCTCTACCAATTCACGCAAGATGCCGCTGACTATCCTGCGCAACGTCAATGACGACATGATGGCGATGCAGGAGGAAATCTTCGGGCCGGTCTTGCCGGTGAAGACCTACAAGGGTGTGGATGAAGCGATCGACTACGTGAACGAAAACGACCGTCCGCTCGGCCTGTATTACTTTGGCGCCGATGCCGGCGAGCGCGAGCATGTGTTGACCCGGACCATTTCGGGCGGCGTTACGGTCAATGACGTGATCATGCATGTGTCGATGGATGATCTGCCGTTTGGCGGGGTCGGCCCCAGTGGCATCGGCTCCTATCATGGGCCTGAAGGGTTCAAGGAATTCAGCCACGCACGGAGCGTCTACACCCAGCCCAAGGCCAATGTTGCAAAGCTGGCAGGCCTGCTTCCGCCCTATAGCGACACCACCCGTAAAACCATTGCGCGGGACATGAAAAAGGCCTGAGCGCACGTCTTAGGTCAACGAAGCGCACAACAAGTTGCGGATTTTGCACGGGGGCGGGGGCAATACGGGCCTTCGCCCCCTTGCGCGTTGGGGGAGGCAGGACTAGGGCGCACCCAACCGAAATACAGCCTTGGCGAGTCAGCAATTGGTCGACCTTTCGCAATACCTCCCGATCCTGATCTTCCTGTTTATCGCAGTGGGTCTGTCATCCCTGTTCGTGTTCCTGCCGATGGGCGTCTCGCGCCTGACCGGTGCGCACAGTCCGAATGCCGAGAAACTGAGCGAATATGAATGCGGCTTTCCCGCGTTCGAGGACGCGCGCAGCCGCTTCGACGTGCGGTTCTACCTGGTCGCGATCCTGTTCATCATTTTCGACCTGGAGGTTGCCTTCCTGTTTCCGTGGGCGGTCAGCCTCGATCATACGGGCTGGGTCGGCTGGATCGGCATGATGATCTTCCTCGCCATTCTCACTGTAGGCTTTGCTTACGAGTGGAAGAAAGGCGCGCTGGAGTGGGAATGATATGAGCACGCAGAACACCACAGCCAACACCACTCTGGCGGGGCTGACGCCCGCCAATATGGACCAGATGCCGACCGCCCAACCGGGCGAAGTGCGGCAGCCTGACGCTGACTATTTCCACGCGCTGCAGACCGAAGTGAACGACAAGGGTTTCCTCGTCACGTCTACCGAAGACGTGTTCCAGTGGGCGCGGACCGGCTCGCTTTGGTGGATGACCTTCGGCCTGGCGTGCTGTGCGGTGGAGATGATCCACGCCAATATGCCGCGTTATGACATGGAACGGTTCGGTGCCGCCCCGCGCGCATCCCCGCGCCAGTCGGACCTGATGATTGTCGCGGGCACATTGTGCAACAAGATGGCACCGGCCCTGCGCAAGGTTTACGACCAGATGTCTGAGCCCAAATATGTGATCAGCATGGGCAGCTGCGCCAATGGTGGTGGCTACTACCACTACAGCTATTCCGTAGTGCGCGGATGTGACCGGATCGTTCCGGTGGACATCTATGTACCCGGGTGCCCGCCAACGGCAGAGGCGCTGCTGTACGGCGTGATGCAGCTGCAACGCAAAATCCGCCGCGTCGGCACGATCGAGCGATAGGGGCAGGGCATGGCTGTTGTTCACTCCGCTCCGAAATTCGCCTCCAACGAAGGCGTGCGCGACACGCTGGTCGCGGCGCTTGGCGATATGGTTGTCTCTTCGCAGGAAGAGCATGGCGAGATATCGATCACGGTCGAGCGGGACCAGATTGAGAACGCGCTGCGTACCCTGCGCGACGATTACGATTACCAGCAGATGATGGAAATGGCCGGGGTCGATTTCCCCGAGCGTGCCGAGCGGTTCGAAGTCGTCTATATGCTGCTCAGCCTGACCAAGAACCACCGCGTGATGGTGAAGGTATGTACCGACGAGACGACGCCGGTCCCGACCATTACGACCCTGTGGCCCAATGCCGGCTGGCTCGAGCGTGAAGTGTTCGACATGTATGGCGTACTGTTCGATGGCAACACCGACCTGCGCCGCATCCTGACCGACTATGGTTTCGAAGGGCATCCCTTCCGCAAGGATTTCCCGCTGACCGGATATACCGAGCTGCGTTACTCCGAAGAGGAAAAGCGCGTTGTCTACGAGCCGGTCGAGCTCGCGCAGGATTTGCGCAGCTTCGATTTCCTCTCGCCGTGGGAAGGAGCCGATTATCAGCTGCCGGGTGACGAGAAGGCCGACGTGCCGGATGTCGACAAGCCAAAGGTGACCGAGGGCCCCAAAGATACTGGCGCAGGGAAGAAAGCCGAAGAGAAGGCTGCCAAGGGAGTGGACAAGTGACTCGCCTGTTTGTCGCAGCATCCCTGATGGTTCTGGCTGCCTGCTCCGAGCAAGGCGAGCCCCAGAGCGCGCAAGACTTTGCGGACCGTATTGGCGGGGTGCAGGGTGCGGCTCCTGCTGCTCAGGCTCAGGATACTAACGGTGCGCAGGCTCCGATCGCCAATGCTGCGGTCCAGAGTGTTCCCGCTGGCGCTGATGTGAAGCAGCTTGAACGGTTGGGCGATATCGGCACAGTCGATCTTGGCCAGCGCGATGGCGGCTGTGTGTTTCAGGATGTCGGGCGCGAAGTGCTGTTCACATCGGGCAATATACAGGGCGGCAAGGGCGTGATCCGCGTCGGCGGAGAGCTGGTCGTGGTTGATGCGGCAGGCGGGCTCGATGCGATCAAGGCCGGGACCACGTTCGGTGCCGATGGGGTCAGCATCAGCGTCGCCCCGATTGCCGGTAACGCCACCCGCAGCCAGGCCAATGTGGTGGTGACAGATGCGGCCGGACAGACCCAGAATTTCAGCGGCGAATGGATTTGCGGATGAGCGTTCAACTCGAAGAATCACCGACCACTGATGGCGATGTAATTTCCAACTACACGCTCAATTTCGGCCCCCAGCACCCCGCCGCACACGGCGTTTTGCGAATGGTGATGGAGCTGGATGGCGAGATCATCGAACGGATCGATCCGCATGTCGGCCTGCTGCACCGCGGCACGGAAAAGCTGATCGAGCACAAGACCTACCTCCAGGCGCTCCCCTATTTCGACCGCCTCGATTACTGTTCGCCGCTGTGCCAGGAACACAGCTACGTCCTCGCAATCGAGAAGCTGCTCAATGTCGAAGTGCCCGAACGGGCCCAGTATCTGCGCGTGCTGTTCGCCGAATTGACGCGCATTTCCAATCACATGCTCAATATGGGCGCGCATATCCTCGATGTGGGTGCGTTCACGCCGAACCTGTGGATCATGGACCTGCGCGAAGATTGCATGAACTTTTTCGAGCGGGCCAGCGGTGCGCGCATGCACAGCGCCTGGTTCCGTCCCGGCGGCGTGCACCAGGATGTGCCGGAAAAACTGCTCGTCGATATCGGCGAATGGCTCGACAACCGGTTCTTCCAGCTGTTCGACGACGCGATGAGCCTGGTGATGGACAACCGCATCTTCAAACAGCGCAACGTCGATATCGCCGTCGTGAGCAAGGATGATGCGGTGCGCTGGGGCTTCTCCGGCCCAATGATCCGCGCGGCCGGCGTGCCGTGGGACCTGCGCAAATCGCAGCCCTACGATGTCTATGACCGGATGGAATTCGACATTCCCGTCGGCACCAATTCGGATTGCTATGATCGCTTCATGGTGCGGGTGAAGGAAGTGCGCGAGAGTGCGAAGATCATCCGGCAGTGCTTGGCGCAGATGCCGCAAGGCCCGGTTGCCAGCACCGATGGCAAAGTCTCCCCGCCCAAGCGCGGAGAGATGAAGCAGTCGATGGAAAGCCTGATCCACCACTTCAAGCTGTATACCGAGGGCTTCCACGTCCCTGCGGGCGAAGTCTACGTCGCGACCGAAAGCCCCAAGGGTGAATTCGGCGTTTATCTGGTGAGCGACGGCAGCAACAAGCCGTATCGCTGCAAAATCCGCCCGACGGCGTTCTCGCACCTGCAGGCGATGGATTTCATGTCCAAAGGCCACATGCTGCCCGACGCCACCGCCATTCTTGGCGCGCTCGATATCGTGTTCGGGGAGTGTGACCGGTGATTTTGCATGGAGTCTGCGCATCGGTTTTGATGCTGCTTGGAGGCGCAGAGGCGTCAAATATCGTCGAGCGGGCCGAGCGAGCCATTGCTGCAGGCGATACTGACGTTCTGGAATCCATGCGCTTCTCAGCTCACGATACCGATCGGAGCGCTCTTACCGCAGCGGGCTTAATTGCACGCCTTTCGGACTGCACACAGATCAAAAGGGAAACCGATCAAGGTCCCGGCGCGCGCGTTCGCATCAGCTACACCTGCGATAGTGCCGCCAACCAACGCTCTGGCTGTGACAGCAATGTGCTCGTACTCGGCCTCGATCGCGCGACGTCGCCCGATGTTTTCGCGCAGCTGAGTTATTCGAGGATCGACACGCCTGAATGTGCACGCCCCACAGCTCCGGCGGCTAGAGTAGGGCGGCGTGACTCATGATCCTCCGCGAACTCTTCATCTTCGTCGCAGCTTTTGCGGCCTTCGCCTCCGCCGTCGCGGCCTATCTCGCTGTGTTTCATGGCGAGGTGGCGCTGAAGGAAATTCTCTCGACGGCCTTTGCCGCTGTCATCGGGCTGTATGTCGGCCGCTATCTTCAAATGAGGCTTTCGAATGGCTGATCGCCACCTAGCACCAGATACGCCTGAATTGCGGGACCGCTGGAGCTCTTTCGAATGGACGAAAGAGAACAAGGCGGCTGCTGACAAGCATATCGCCAAATATCCGGAAGGCCGCCAGAAATCGGCAGTCATGCCATTGCTCGATCTGGCCCAGCGCCAGGTTGGTGAAGAGACCGAGACGCAGGGCTGGTTGCCGCTGCCGGTGATGGAATATGTCGCCGAATATCTCGACATGCCGATCATTCGCGTGGTCGAGGTCGCCACCTTCTATTTCATGTACAACCTTGTTCCGGTTGGAAAATATCACGTCCAGGTATGCGGCACGACGCCTTGCATGCTGCGCGGCAGCGATGACATTATCTCCGCCTGCAAGAAGCGCGGAATGGCCAAGGGAAAGGTCTCCGAAGACGGCCTTTGGACCCTCACCGAAGTCGAATGCATGGGCAATTGCGCCACTGCGCCGATGGTCCAGATCAATGACGACAATTACGAAGACCTGACCGTGGAGCGGCTCGATGCCGTGCTCGACGCGCTGGCCAAGGGCGAACAACCCAAGGCCGGGACGCAGGAGCCGGGGCGGCACACGTCGGAACCTTCAGGCGGACCGACGACGCTGAAGGACATGGTCGACGCCAATCACGATTACCGGGGGGACTGGTAATGCAGTTGCTCCTGCTGGTCGGCGGAATCTTTTTCATCATTTTCGGCGTGCGTACATTCTACGTCGACGCCGAGAGCATCGGCTTTGTCTATGTGTTCGGCGGCATCACGATGCTGTTCCTGCATTGGCAAGGCCGCAAGAAAGCTGCGGAAGCCGCCGATCCGGGTGAGGCCGACTGATGGGCGGTGTTCTCGCCTTGGCTATCGCCGGCATGGTCGGCTTCGGCGTCGGGGCCTATCTGGCCGCGTCGGGTGAACGGCCCTTGGGCATTGGCCTGATGGGTATGGGCTTGATGTTTCAAGCGCTGGCGCTGCGCCAGTTGAGAGTGTTGAGAAAGACAGGAGCTAGCGATGCTGGCCGATAAGGATCGCATCTTCACCAATGTCTATGGCTTCCAGAATTGGGGTCTCAAGGCAGCACAGGCGCGCGGGGACTGGGACAACACCAAGGCCCTGATCGAACGTGGCAATGATTCGATCATTCAGGAAATCAAGGATTCCGGCCTGCGCGGGCGAGGTGGGGCCGGCTTCCCCACGGGCCTCAAATGGTCGTTCATGCCCAAGGAATCGAAAGACGGTCGCCCGTCTTTTCTCGTCATCAATGCTGACGAATCCGAGCCGGGCAGCTGCAAGGATCGCGAGATTATCCGCCACGATCCGCACAAACTGATCGAAGGCGCGCTGGTCGCCGGTTTCGCGATGCGCGCACGCGCCGCCTATATCTACATTCGCGGCGAATATATTCGTGAAGCCGAAGTTCTACAGGCCGCGATTGACGAAGCATATGATGCCGGCCTGATTGGCAAAAATGCCAGCGGCAGCGGCTATGATTTCGAAGTCTTCATGCATCGCGGTGCAGGCGCCTATATCTGCGGCGAAGAAACCGCGATGATCGAAAGTCTGGAGGGCAAGAAGGGCCAGCCACGGCTCAAGCCGCCATTCCCGGCCGGCGCGGGCCTCTATGGCTGCCCAACCACGGTCAACAATGTCGAGAGCATCGCGGTCGTCCCCACGATCCTGCGGCGCGGCGGGGCTTGGTTTGCCGGGTTCGGCAATGAAGGCAATCACGGCACCAAGCTGTTCCAGATCAGCGGGCATGTCGAAAAGCCGTGCGTCGTCGAAGAAGAGATGAGCATCCCGTTCGAGGAGCTGATCGAGAAGCATTGCGGCGGCATTCGCGGCGGGTGGGACAATCTGCTGGCGGTGATTCCTGGCGGCTCATCCGTTCCGCTGGTGCCTGCGCATGATATCCGCACCGCACCGATGGATTTTGACGGGCTGAAAGCTGTTGGTTCCGGCCTCGGTACCGCGGCCGTGATCGTAATGGACAAATCCACCGATATTGTTCGCGCGATCAGCCGGATCAGCTATTTCTACAAGCATGAATCCTGTGGCCAGTGCACGCCGTGCCGCGAAGGCACGGGCTGGATGTGGCGTATGATGGAACGACTGCGCACCGGCGATGCTGCAATCGAGGAAATCGATATGCTGCATCAGGTAACCAAGCAGGTCGAAGGCCACACCATTTGCGCGCTGGGCGACGCAGCAGCGTGGCCGATCCAGGGCCTGATCAAGCACTTCCGCCCCGAGCTGGAACGCCGGATCGAAGAGCACAACGCGCAGTTTGCGGAGGCGGCGGAATGAAGCTGCTAGCGCTCACATTTGCCTTGCCTCTGATGGCCCTTTCGCAAGTTGCGGAGCCTGCTGAGGGCAAGGAGGCGGCTTTCGTTGCGTGTCTTGCGGAGAAGGATCCTGACTTGATCGGCAAGATTCGCGACGCAGAAAGCCAGGAGGCATTTCTGGCGGCCCTCAAGGAAGGTGTTGCCAAGTGTCCCGTAGACACTGACGGGATGAGCATGGGCCGCCTTTTCGGCGCGCTCAAGGCCCACAAACAGGAAGAAACCGATGCCTAAAGTCACCGTAGACGGACAGGAAATCGAGGTTCCGGACGGCGCGACCGTGCTGCAGGCGGCGGAGCTTGCGGGCAAGGAAATCCCGCGCTTTTGCTATCACGAGCGACTGAGCATTGCGGGCAATTGCCGCATGTGTCTGGTCGAAGTGAAGCCGGGACCGCCCAAACCGCAGGCAAGCTGCGCGCTGCCCGCTGCCGACGGTCAGGAAATCCGCACCGACAGCGAGATGGTGAAGACCGCGCGCGAAGGCGTGATGGAATTCCTGCTGATCAACCATCCGCTCGATTGCCCGATTTGCGATCAGGGCGGCGAGTGCGATTTGCAGGACCAGGCCGTCGCCTATGGCCGTGGCGGTTCGCGCTACGACATGAACAAGCGCGCAGTGACCGAGAAATATATGGGCCCGCTGATCAAAACGATCATGACCCGATGCATCCATTGCACCCGTTGCGTCCGCTTTTCCGAAGAAATCGCCGGTGTTGATGAAATCGGTGCGATCTATCGCGGCGAAGACATGCAGATCACAACCTATCTGGAACAGGCGGCCGAGCACGAGCTGAGCGCGAATGTCATCG
The DNA here is from genome assembly GCF_039536765.1 of Parerythrobacter jejuensis. Taxonomy (NCBI): domain Bacteria; kingdom Pseudomonadati; phylum Pseudomonadota; class Alphaproteobacteria; order Sphingomonadales; family Erythrobacteraceae; genus Parerythrobacter; species Parerythrobacter jejuensis. The sequence continues at coordinate 633,317 of NZ_BAAAZF010000001.1, read as the reverse complement.
ACCTGTGCCCTGTCGGCGCGCTCACATCGCGCCCTTACGCCTTCGAAGCACGTCCGTGGGAGCTGAAAAAAACGCTCAGCATCGATGTATCGGATGCGGTCGGCGCGAATATCACGCTGCATTCCAAAGGCCGCGAAGTCATGCGCGCACTACCGCGCATCAATGATGACGTGAACGAGGAGTGGTTGAGCGACAAAGGCCGCTATCAGGTCGATGGCTTGCAGAAACGGCGCCTCGACAAGGTCTTCATGCGCAAGCGCGGCGGGCTGAAGCCTGCCACGTGGGACGAAGCCTTCAAGGCCATCGCCAAGGCCCACAAGGCAGCGGGGCCAGGCAAGAGCATTGCCGCAGTCGCGGGCGATATGGTCGATTGCGAGACAATGTTCGCAGCCAAGGCTCTGCTCGGCGCGATGGGCAGCACGCTGCTCGAAGGCCGCCAGACCGGCATGGATTATGACGTGTCGAACCTCGCCGCCGTCAATTTCAACACGACCTTTGCCGGCATGGAAAATGCCGATGCGATCCTGATCGTCGGTAGCAATATCCGCCACGAGGCGGCGCTGGTGAATGTCCGCATTCGCAAGGCTGTGAAGCGCGGCGCGAAGGTGTTCGTGATCGGGCCTGACTGGGACCCGACTTACCCCGCGGCATTCCTGGGCGAAGACCTGTCTGTCCTGTCCAAGCTGCCGAAAGACGCGGCAGATGCTTTCAAGGCGGCAGAGCGCCCGGCCATCATCATGGGTGGTGCTGCACTGGCCAAGGGTGCGCTCGGGGCCGGGCTTGCTTTCGCCGACAAGTACAAGCTGGTGAAGGATGGCTGGAACGGCTTCAACGTGATGCATTTCTCGGCTGCCAGGATGGGCGGGCTGATGCTCGGCTATGCGCAAAAGGGCGGTATGGCGGATATCGTGGCGGCGAAGCCATCGGTGATCCTGTGCCTTGGCGCTGACGAGATGGATTTCGAGCCATTTGCCGATGCGCTGAAGGTTTATATCGGCCATCACGGCGACAAGGGCGCGCATCAGGCGGATATCATCTTGCCGGCGGCGAGCTACGCCGAGAAGGATGGCACCTACGTCAACACCGAAGGCCGCGTGCAATATGCCGAGAAAGCCGTGTTCGCGCCCGGCGATGCCCGCGAAGACTGGACAATCCTGCGCGCGCTGGCCGATGCGCTGGGCGTGGAGGTCGGGTTCGACAGCTTCGCCGAATTGCAGGCCGCGATGATTGCGGAAGTTCCTGCATTGGGCGAAGAGGGCCTCGCCGATTATGGCAAGCTGCCCAAGGCAGACAGCAAGGCCAAGGCGGAGGGTACGATCACTGCTTATCCGATCCAGGATTTCTACCTCACCAACCCCATCGCCCGCGCTAGCGCGGTGATGCAGCAATGCTCGGCAGAGCTGCTCCATGGGGATGAACTGGCGGAGGCGGCAGAATGACCGAATTCTTCCAATCCCTCGGCATGAATTACGAATGGGCGTGGGCGACCGCGACCATTGCTGGCATTCTGCTGATCGCTCTGCCGTTGATGCTGGCGGTCGCGATGGTAATCTATGTCGATCGCAAGGTGCTGGGCGCGATTATGCTGCGGCGCGGACCCAACGTGGTTGGTCCGCTCGGCCTGCTGCAAAGCTTTGCCGACGGGCTGAAGGTGTTCCTGCAGGAAACCATCATCCCCAGCGCTGCGAACAAGGTGATCTTCCTGCTCGCGCCGATCATCACCTTCACCGTGGCCCTGGTCGCGTGGGCGGTTATCCCGTTCGATGCCGGTATGGTGCTGGCCGATATCAATGTCGGGCTGCTCTATGTTCTCGCGATAAGCTCGCTGGGTGTTTACGGCATCGTGATGAGCGGGTGGGCGAGTAACTCGAAATATCCGTTTTTCTCCGCCATGCGCGCCGCGGCCCAGATGATCTCTTACGAGGTCTCGATCGGTTTCATCCTGATCTGCGTGGTGCTGTGGGCTGGTACCTTCAACCTGAGCGAAATTGTCGAGGCGCAGCGCGGGCACGGGCTCGGCATCGTCAACGGATATTTCTTCAACCTGTTGCTGTTCCCGATGTGGGTGCTGTTCTTCATTTCCTGCCTCGCCGAAACGCAACGCGCGCCATTCGACCTGACCGAGGCGGAAAGCGAGCTCGTCGCCGGATACCAGACCGAATACAGCTCGATGAGCTTCGCGCTCTTCTGGCTGGGCGAGTATGCCAACATCCTGCTGATGTGCAGCCTCAACACGCTGCTGTTCTTCGGCGGATGGCTGCCCCCGATCGACTGGGCACCGCTCTATTATGTGCCGGGCTTCGTCTGGTTCCTGCTGAAAACCTTCCTGTTCTTCCTGATGTTCAGCTGGATCTGGGGAACGGTACCACGGTACCGCTACGACCAGCTGATGCGGCTCGGATGGAAGGTGTTCCTGCCGATGAGCCTGCTGTTTGTTTTCCTGATTAGCGGCTATCTTATGGCCACGGGGCACTACGGATGATCGAGGCTCTGGTTCTTTTGTTTCAGCCGACTGCAAGCCCGCTGCCGGCGCAGCGCTTGAGCGATCACATTGCGTCGGTCCATTACGATTGCGCTATTGTCGATGAAGCTGGCCACAAACTCCCGTTAGAGATCGTCAAGCGCGGTCGCATGACGGTGGTCGGAGAATACGAAGGTCTCTGGAAGACAACGACAGACGTGCCATTCGTTGAGCCCGAGTTTCGTGTGCTCGAAAAAAGTGATCGCCGGTTTGAGCGAATGCTCTCGTTCGAGGCCAAGCCTCGCCGTATAGCTGGTCAAGAGTATGTGCGATCACTCGACAGCCAAGGTGACTTCGCCGCATTGTTTCAGATGACCAGACATCAGCTGAGCTCGGGCATCGACCCTGAAACCGGGCGGCTGAGTGGACTCTCGATAGTTTTGTATATGCCAAGGCAACAGGCTTCAGACCAAACCGAGACCCTAGGGGGCGTTTGCGTTGCTAGCAGGCTTGAGGACAAGCAGAAATGACCACCGCAACCCAACTCCTCAAATCCTTCACCCTTTGGGAAATCCTCAAGGCGCATGCGCTGACCTTGAAGTATTTCTTCAAGCCGAAGGTGACGATCAATTATCCGTTCGAAAAGAACCCGCTGAGTCCGCGTTTTCGCGGCGAGCATGCGCTGCGTCGTTATCCCAACGGGGAAGAGCGCTGCATTGCGTGCAAACTGTGCGAGGCGGTGTGCCCGGCGCAGGCGATCACGATCGAAAGCGAACCGCGTGATGACGGCAGCCGCCGGACCACGCGGTACGATATCGACATGACCAAATGCATCTATTGCGGCTTCTGCCAGGAAGCATGCCCGGTGGATGCCATCGTCGAAGGGCCAAACTTCGAATATTCGACCGAAACGCGTGAAGAGCTGCTGTATGACAAGCACAAGCTGCTCGCCAATGGTGACAAGTGGGAGCGGGCGATTGCCGCAAACCTTGAAGCCGACGCGCCGTATCGCTAACCGCGCGCCAGACTGAACCGGGGCACCATGATCCAAGTTTTCGCATTCTATCTCTTCGCGGCACTGGTAATCGCCAGTGGTGTGATGACGATTATGAGCCGCAATCCGGTGCATTCGGTGCTGTGGCTGATCCTTGCCTTCTTCAATGCAGCGGGCCTGATGGTGCTGCTGGGCGCCGAATTCATCGCGATGCTGCTGGTAATTGTTTACGTGGGCGCGGTCGCGGTGCTGTTCCTGTTCGTGGTGATGATGCTGGACATCGATTTCGCCGAATTGCGGGCCGGTTTCATCAAGAACTTCCCGCTTGGCATCCTGATCGCCTTGGTCTTGCTGGCCGAACTGGTGCTGGGCATCGGCGCCTATCGCGCGGGTATCCTGGAGCTGGGCACGCCCGATGGCTCCGCCGCTCCGCTAGTGGGTGAAACCAATATCGAGAGCCTGGGCGCGCTGATGTATGGCAAATACCTGTTCCTGTTCGAGGGGGCGGGGCTGATCCTGCTGGTGGCGATGATCGGCGCGATTGTGCTGACGCATCGTGACCTGGGCAATACGCGCGGGCACCAGAACATCGGCAAGCAAGTCAGCCGCCGCCCGGAAGATGCGACGGTGATGAAGCAACCGACTATTGGTGAGGGGGTCGAGCTGTGATCGGTATCGAACACTATATCGTTGTCAGCACGATCCTGTTCGTGCTCGGCGTGCTGGGCATTTTCCTCAACCGCAAGAACATTATCGTCATCCTGATGGCGATCGAATTGATCTTGTTGGCGGTCAATCTCAATCTGGTCGCGTTCAGCGCTTTCCTGGGCGATCTGACCGGGCAGATCTTCGCCATGTTTGTGTTGACCGTGGCAGCGGGTGAAGCGGCCATCGGGCTCGCCATTCTCGTCATCTATTTCCGTGGCCGTGGCACCATTGCAGTCGACGATGTCGACAGGCTGAAGGGATAAACCAGTGTCCTCCATCCTGATCATCGTTTTCGCACCGTTGCTTGCAGCCATTATTGGCGGGTTGGGCAACCGCGCACTGGGCAATACGCCAGTCAAATTGCTTACCACGGGCGCGCTGTTCCTGTCGTGCGCGCTGAGTTGGCCGATCTTCATGGCGTTCCTCTCGGGCAATGCCGAGGCGACTGTGGTGCCGGTGCTGCAATGGGTGCAATCGGGCTCGCTCAGCTTTGACTGGGAATTGCGGGTCGATGCGCTGACGGCCGTGATGCTGGTAGTGATCACCAGCGTTTCCGCGCTCGTCCACCTGTATAGCTGGGGCTATATGGAGGAAGATCCGGACCAGCCGCGCTTCTTCGCTTATCTCAGCCTTTTCACCTTTGCTATGCTGATGCTGGTGACCGCCGATAACCTCGTCCAGATGTTCTTTGGTTGGGAAGGGGTGGGCCTCGCCAGTTACTTGCTGATCGGGTTCTGGTTCAAGAAGCCGACGGCCAATGCTGCCGCGATCAAGGCCTTCGTGGTCAACCGTGTGGGTGACCTGGGCTTCATGCTCGGCATCTTCGGCACCTTCCTGGTGTTCGGAACCACATCCATTCCGGAAATCCTGGCTGCTGCACCCGCGATGAGCGGCAGCACGATCGGTTTCCTCGGATACCGCCTCTACACGATGGATATCCTGTGCATCCTGCTGTTCATCGGCGCGATGGGCAAATCAGCCCAGCTGGGCCTGCACACATGGCTTCCCGATGCGATGGAAGGACCGACCCCGGTTTCGGCGCTGATTCATGCAGCCACGATGGTCACCGCCGGTGTCTTCATGGTGTGCCGCCTGTCACCAATGTTCGAAACCGCGCCTACCGCGCTGGCGATCGTGACCTTTATCGGAGCCGCGACCTGCCTGTTTGCTGCAACGGTCGGCACCACCCAGTGGGATATCAAGCGCGTTATCGCATATTCGACCTGTTCGCAGCTGGGCTACATGTTCTTTGCCGCCGGCGTAGGGGCCTATGGCGTCGCCATGTTCCACCTGTTCACGCATGCCTTCTTCAAGGCGCTGCTGTTCCTGGGTGCCGGTTCCGTGATCCATTCGATGCATCACGAGCAAGACATGCGCTATTACGGCGGTCTGCGGAAGAAGATTCCGATTACTTTCTGGGCGATGATGGCCGGTACGCTGGCGATTACCGGCGTCGGTGTGCTGGGCGTATTCGGCTTTGCCGGTTTCTATTCCAAGGATGCTATTCTGGAAGTCGCCTTTGCGCGCGGCACCACCATGGCCAACTTCGCTTTCTGGGCCGGAGCTTTCGCCGCCCTTCTGACCAGCTTCTACAGCTGGCGTCTGATGTTCCTGACGTTCTGGGGCAAGCCGCGCTGGATCGAGAGCGAGCATATCCAGCACAGCGTCCACAAGACGCCGGAAGAGGCGGGCGAAGACACAACGGGTGGCTACGCGCCGCATGAAAGCCCCTGGGTCATGTTGACGCCGCTGGTGGTGCTAAGCATCGGCGCGATTTTTGCCGGCTTCGTGTTCAAATACGACTTTATTGACGGCGCCGATTTCTGGGGCAATGCAATCTACTTCAACGAGAACCTGATGCATGCGCTGCACGCCGTCCCGCTATGGGTGAAGCTGACCGCGACGGTATCTATGATAACCGGCCTGTTCATCGCCTGGATGGCCTACATCAAGGACACATCGATCCCTGCGAAAACGGCAGAGCAGCTCGGCCCGATCTACCATTTCCTCTACAACAAGTGGTATTTCGACGAGCTCTACAATGTCGTCTTCGTGAAGCCGGCCTTCTGGTTCGGCCGCCAGTTCTGGAAGATTGGTGACATCGGCATCATCGACCGGTTCGGCCCTGATGGCGCGGCCTGGGTCGTGATGAAGGGGTCTGGCGCGGCCAAGCGGTTCCAGTCCGGCTATCTCTATTCTTATGCGCTGGTGATGCTGCTTGGCATTGTCGCGGCAGTCACATGGGTGCTCCTGTGATGGAAGGTTTCCCCGTTCTCACCGCCTTGCTGCTGGTGCCGTTTGCTGCGGCCATGCTGTGCTTCTTTGTGGAGGCAAGCGCGGCACGCATGATTGCGCTGGTTGCGACTCTGATCAATCTCGGCCTCGGCATTGCGCTGTGGGTCGGTTACGAAATCGGCGGGCCGCAATGGCAGTTTACCGAGCGGGCAGACCTGTTTGCAGGCTTCCAATACGCGCTCGGCATCGATGGTATTGCGATGCTTCTGATCATGCTCAGCGTGTTCCTGATGCCGATTTGTATCCTGGCCAGCTGGGAAGCGATACAGAAGCGGGTCGGCGAATATATGGCCGCTCTGCTGATTACCGAAACTCTGATGATCGGCGTGTTTGCAGCGCAGGACCTGTTCCTGTTCTACATCTTCTTCGAAGCCGGTCTGATCCCGATGTATCTGTTGATCGGCATCTGGGGCGGGGCAGACCGGATTTATGCCAGCTTCAAATTCTTCCTCTACACGCTGATCGGATCGGTCCTGATGCTGATCGCAATGTTCTGGATGGTGAATGTTGCGGGCACGTCGGACATCCCGACGCTGATGCAATATGATTTCGCGCCGGGCGCTCAGACTTGGTTGTGGCTGGCCTTCTTCGCCAGCTTCGCGGTGAAGATGCCAATGTGGCCGGTCCACACCTGGCTGCCAGCCGCGCACGTTCAAGCGCCTACCGCGGGTTCGGTTATCCTGGCGGGCGTGTTGCTCAAGCTCGGCGGATACGGTTTCATCCGTTTCAGCCTGCCGATGTTCCCGGAGGCTTCCGCGCAGTTTACGTGGCTCATTTTCGGCCTGTCGATGGTGGCGGTGATTTACACTTCGCTCGTTGCGCTGGTGCAGGAAGATATGAAGAAGCTGATCGCTTATTCCTCGGTCGCGCATATGGCGATCGTGACGGCGGGCCTGTTCGCTTTCAATATTCAGGGCCTCGAAGGCGCAATGATCGTGATGCTCAGCCACGGCCTGGTATCGGGCGCCTTGTTCCTGTGTGTCGGTGTGATTTATGACCGGCTGCATACGCGCGAGATCAGTCGCTATGGCGGGCTCGCGATCAATATGCCCAAATACGCGATCTTCTTCTTGCTGTTCACCATGGCCAGCATCGGTCTGCCGGGTACCAGCGGGTTTGTTGCGGAATTCCTTAGCCTGGCGGGTACCTACCAGGTCTCCAGCACGGTGACGCTGTTCTTGACCACGGGCATTATCCTGGGCGCAGCTTACATGCTCTATCTCTATCGCCGGGTCGTATTTGGTGCGCAGGTCAATGAGGATGCTGCCGCGATGAAGGACCTCAATGCCCGTGAATGGGCTATGCTCGCGCCGATCGCAGCCGCTGTGCTGTGGATGGGCGTCTATCCGGAAAGTTTCCTCGCCCCGATGCGTGCTGACATTGCAGCTCTCGAAGCCCGTGTGGCCCGTGCCGCGCCGGAAGGTGATGCCAAGCTGGCGGCCGGCGAACCTCGCGCAGAGGCCGCCAACGCAATCGAGTTCCATGATTCTGGTGAGGGAGAGCACTGATGGAATTGAGCGCTTCCCTGAACCTGATCCTGCCCGAAATCGTAATCGCGATCGCGGCCATGGTCCTTGTGCTTGTCACCGCTTATGTCGGCGACAAGACAGCGCGGCTTGTAAGCATCCTCGCAGCCACGACACTGGGCGCAGCGGCCGTCATGGTCGCCCCGGCCCTGGTCAGCGGCGCGAGCGGACCAGACACGGTTGCCTTTGGCGGGCAGTTCATCGCGGATTCCTATGCCAGCTTCGCCAAGATCCTGATCTATCTCGCAGCGATTGGCTGCCTGATGATCGCGCCTGCGTTTTTTGACCGATTGAAGGCGATGAAACCGGAATATCCGGTGCTGGTCCTTCTCGCGACCTTGGGTATGAGCATCATGGTCTCTGCTGGAGATCTGATCACGCTCTATATCGGTCTCGAGCTCAACAGCCTTGCGGCTTACGTTCTCGCCAGCTTCCTGCGGAACGACACCCGTTCTGCAGAGGCGGGGCTGAAGTACTTCGTGCTGGGTGCGCTGGCATCAGGCATCCTGCTTTACGGCATGAGCCTGGTCTACGGCTTCACCGGCACCACCGATTTCGAAGGCATCCGTGGCGCACTTACCGGTGAGATGTCGACCGGCGCGCTGTTCGGGGTGATCTTTGTTCTGGCAGGCCTAGCCTTCAAGATTGCAGCGGTGCCGTTCCATATGTGGACGCCAGACGTCTACGAAGGCGCGCCGACACCTGTCACTACCTTCTTCGCCACCGCACCCAAAGTGGCAGCGGTTGCGTTGACAGCCCGCGTGGCGCTCGATCCCTTCGGCGCACAGACCGACGCGTGGCAGCAGATCGTCATTTTCGCGGCGCTCGCTTCGATCATTCTCGGCGCGCTTGGTGCGATCGGACAGAACAACCTCAAGCGCCTGCTTGCCTATTCGTCGATCAACAATGTCGGCTTCATCCTGATCGGTCTTGCTGCCGGGACGGTCGCAGGTCTCAGCGCCATGCTGACTTATCTCGCGATCTATGTGGTGATGTCGCTGGGCAGCTTTGTGGCCTTGCTCATGCTGCGTGACGGCGAAGGCACGCCGCTGGAGACGTTCGAAGACATTTCGGGCCTCTCTACGACGCGCCCTGTGCTCGCCTGGTGCCTGTTGCTGCTGATGTTCAGCCTCGCGGGCATTCCGCCGCTGCTGGGCTTCTGGGGCAAATTCGTGGTGTTCCAGGCCGCTGTCGAGGCTGACATGATCATCCTTGCTGCCCTGGGTATTGCAGCCAGCGTGATCGGCGCGTTTTACTACATCAAATTCGTCAAAGTGATGTTCTTCGATGAACCGGTTGACCGGGCTACGGGCGAAGCGGATGTGGCGCACTGGGCGCTCCTTGGCGGCGCAGCGGTGATCATTTCGCCGCTGGGCTATTTGCTGACCCGCTGGCTCGGCACCCTGACCGATAGCGCGGCTGCCGCGCTGTTCGTTGCCTCTTGATCCATACGGTCGCCGAAACCGGCTCCACCAATGCCGATCTGATTGCGCGCCTTCGCGCTGGCGAACGTGTGCCCGAAGGGGCCTGGCTGGTCGCTGACCGGCAAGTTGCGGGGCGAGGGCGGCAAGGGCGGACTTGGTTCGATGGAACCGGAAATTTCATGGGCTCGACTGTAGTTCACGCCCATGCTTCGGACCCGGCGGCCCATACTCTTGCCCTTGTGACCGGCCTGGCTGTGTATGAAGCGGTCCAACCCTATTGCCCCAACCCAGCGGCATTGATGCTCAAATGGCCCAATGACGTTTTGCTGGGCGACGCGAAATTGTGCGGGATCCTGCTGGAACGGGAAGGGGACACGGTCGTGATCGGCATTGGCGTGAACCTTGCGGCGGCGCCGGACCTGCCGGATCGCGAAACGATTGCCTTGTCCTCGGGAGGGCCGGCCCCGGATCGGGATGCTTTCGCCACCAGCTTGGCCTCTTCCCTCGCAACGGAACTGGAGCGGTGGCGAACCTATGGCCTCGAACCGATAATCCGCCGTTGGCAAGCCGTAGGGACCCCTATCGGCACCCCGCTTTCCGTTCATGAGCCCGATGGCGCAACAATCAGCGGTCAGTTTGCCGGGCTAGATAGCGAAGGTTCAATGCAGCTGCGCTTGGCGGATGGATCGGTCCGTGCCATCCACGCTGGCGATGTGATGCTCGCCTGAAGGAGCTACGAAGAATGCTACTTGCCGCAGATGTCGGAAACACCAACGTTGTATTCGCACTATTCGATTTGGATTCTGGGAGCCGCGAAATCCGCGCGCGTTGGCGGATTGCGACCGATCCGCGCCGGACCGGTGATGAATACGCTGTCTGGTTACTACAATTGCTCGAGATCGAAGGCGTCCCGCGCGAACAGATCACTCAGGTGATTTTTGCTTCGGTTGTCCCTCGTGCGAACCACAACCTTACTGTGCTTTGTGAGAAGTATTTCAACCTCACGCCGATCGTGGCGGGGCAGGGTAAGGCCGCTTGGCCGTTTTCGATCGATGTCGACCAGCCCAGCTCACTTGGCGCAGACAGGGCGCTCAACATTCTGGCGGCGCACGAGAAGTATGGCGGTGACCTGATCGTGGTTGATTTCGGCACCGCGACCAAGCTCGAGGCCATCGATTTCAACGGGACTTACAAGGGCGGTGTCATCGCGCCCGGGATCAATCTCTCGCTCGATGCATTGGTGGGCAAGACGGCCAAGTTGCCGCGTATCGCCATTCGGGCTCCTGACAGTTCCAGCGTGATCGGGCGCAACACGGAAGACCAGATGCTAATCGGTATTTTCTGGGCCCATGTCGCCATGATGGAGGGGCTGATCGAGCGAATGCGCGCAGAGATTGGTCGACCGGCGAAAGTCGTCGCGACCGGGGGTCTGGCCATCTTGTTCGACGAAAAGACCGAAATTTTTGACCATGTCGATGCCGATCTGACGATCGACGGTCTCGCCATCCTCGCGGAGCACGCCTCGAAGTGAAAAAGAACTACAAGCCCGAAAACGAACTGCTGTTCCTTGCCCTTGGCGGCTCGGCAGAGATTGGCATGAACGTCAATCTCTACGGCTGCGATGGCAAGTGGATGATGGTCGATCTGGGCATGACATTCGGCGCCAACGAGTATCCCGGCACCGAATTGGTCTTCGCCGATCTCGATTTTATCGAAGAACGTGCAGACGACCTTTTGGGCATTGTTCTGACCCACGCGCACGAGGATCACATCGGCGCCGTGCCCTATTTCGCCGCCGATCTGGGTGTGCCGCTCTATGCCACCCCGTTCACTGCCGAACTGGTTCGGCGCAAGCTGGAAGAGGCGGGGATCGCGGGCGAAGTGGAAGTCCGCATCATCGAAGAAGATCACGGCGAAATCCAGCTGGGGCCGTTCTCCGTCACCTATCTGCCACTGGCGCACTCGATTGCCGAGGGGAACGCGCTCCAGATCGACACGCCCTACGGCCGAGTATTCCATACCGGCGACTGGAAGCTGGATGAAGACCCGATCATCGGAGAGCCGACCACTGAGGAAGAGCTGCGAGAGATTGGCGATGAGGGTGTCCTCGCGCTGGTCTGCGATTCCACCAATGTCTTCAATCCAGAGGCGAGCGGATCGGAAGGCGCAGTCTATCAGGGACTGCTGGAAGAAGTGAAGAAGTGGGACGGGCGTCGCGTTCTGGTCACCACTTTTGCCTCCAACGTTGCCCGTTTACAGACATTGGGCGAAGTCGCCAAGGAAACCGGGCGCGAGCTGTGCGTGGCCGGACGCTCGCTGGATCGCATGATCGAAGTGGCACAGGCCAATGGTTATCTGGCCGATTTCCCGGGCGTAATCGATTGGGACACGGCCATGGGCCTGCCCCGTGGCAAGGTGATGATCGTTGCCACTGGAGGGCAGGGGGAGCCCCGCGCAGCCCTGTCGCGGATCGCGGAGGAAAACCACCCGCTCGCACTGACCAAAGGCGATGTGGTGCTGTTCTCCAGCCGAAACATTCCCGGTAACGAGATCAGTATCGGCAAAGTCCAGAACCGATTGTCAGAGCGCGGCATCGTAATGGTCACGGACCGGCAGAGCATGATCCATGTCTCCGGCCATCCGGGCCGTCCGGAACTGGCCGCGCTGTATGAATGGCTCCGGCCTGATGTCCTGGTGCCGGTGCATGGCGAAATTCGCCACATGCAAGAACAGGCGCGATTCGGCAGTTCGGAGGGCATCGAACACACGATCTTCCAGTCCAATGGTGACATCGTGCGGCTTGCGCCTGGGAAACCAGGTCGGATTGCTCAGGTCGAAACGGGTCGACTGATTCTTGATGGCGACATCATCGTGCCGGCCAATGGCGATTCCATCGTGATGCGCCGCCGTCTCGCCCATAACGGGCTGGTTATTGTCGTGCTCGATGCCAAGGGTAATCCGCGAGTCGAGGGCATCGGCCTGCCGCTAGATGAGGATTATTCCGATTTCGTCGACGAAGCGCAGAATGACGTGGTGAAAGCGTTGAGCAGATTGAAAGGCAAAGCCGCAAACGATCGCGAAGCCGTGGTCGAGGCAGCCCGCTTGGCCGCCCGCCGTGCCGCAACGCGCTGGTCTGGCAAGAAGCCGCAGGTCAAAGTGATGCTGGCAGGAAAGTGAAGCGATCATGGCGCTGACATCGATAATCGCAATCTATGCGCTGTTCTGGGTGATGAGCGCGTTCGTGCTGCTGCCCTTTGGCATCAAGACCCATGACGAAGCAGGCCTGCCCAAGGTGCCGGGCCAGGCGGATAGCGCGCCTGCCAATTTCCGGCCTGGCCGCGTGCTGATCCGGGCGACGATCATTGCGGTCGTTCTAACCACGCTGTGGGTGCTCAATTACACCTATGGTTGGATCGGGGTGGACGCGATCAACATCTTCGAGAAGCCAGAGCATCTCAAACGCTAAAGCGCGGGTTTATTCGGTGCGCAGCCGTTCGATAGCCTGCGCCAGAGCGACGTAAAGCTTGCCCATTTCCGAACTCAGCAGAGTGACGCCGATGGCGTTGCCGTCTCGAGTGGAAAGCATAGTGCGCAGCATCGCCTCGAAATCGTGGATGTAGCGGCTTACATGGTCGCGGAAATCGCTGTCGGCGTCGTACAGCTCGGCAATCTCTCGCGCTTCGGTGCTGTCGAGCAAGGCGACAGCCCGGCGGGTAAAGATGCCGCGGTCACCGCGTAGATAGCTGGCCCAGGCGGTGTCCGTCACATCGGTAGAGAGCGATTTTGCAATATCGATCGCGTTGGAATTGAGCGCTTCGGTGATCAACGCGACCCGCCGGGCGAAATCATTGTCGACTTGCTCCTCAGCCCGCTCGCGCGCCAAGGCCACGCGGTTTTCCAGGTTTCCGGCGAGTTCGTTCACCAGAGCGAGCTGATCGCGCAGTTGCACCGCAGCCTCTCGTGCGGCGCCAGCAGACCTGGTCGCCGCCTCGTCCAATTCAGCGATGGCGCTGTCTGATTGTTCACGAACAGCACGGTCAATCGCGGACGCAGAGCGTTCGGCAATGCCGTCGGCGATCTTGTCGATCTCTCCGCTGCTATGGTCGGCGGCAGTTGCCAGAGCTTCGCGGGTTCTTTCCTCAAGCGCCGCGATCGCTTCGCGCAAGGCGACAGTAGCGGTACCAGAAACTCGCTCGCCATCTTCTTCGAGAGCGGCGAGTGTGCTGCGCAGAGTCTCGACTTCCTCGCCATAGGCGACGTTGATCTGGGCCAGTTTTTCTCGCAATTCATCAGCGCGTGCATTCATCGCAGCGCCGTTTTCCTGGGCGGTGATGACATAGTTCGAGATCGTTTCGGACGTACCGGCCCCGTCTTCCAGCATCAGCTTGAGAGCCTCTGTCGTCTCGCGTGCAGAGACGAGATGTTGCTCCGCCTCGGCCAGCGCTGCGGGCAAATCTTCCTTGCTGTGCTGAGCGCTGGCCTGGATCAGTTCGAGCAAGCGCACAGAGGCTTCGGTCAATTCTTCAATAGCCGATTGGGAAGCTATCAGATCTTCACGTCCGCCTGCCAATCGTTCGGCGGCGGCAGCGGAGGTTTCCAGCAGGCGTTGCTGTGCTTCTTCGCTCTCGCTGGCCAGGGCGGTGATCTGACCGGTCAACTCGCCGACTTTGGCAGCGACATCCTCACTGCTGGCGCGCAAAGCTTCTGAATGCTCGACCTGATGCTCACGCCGGCGGGCAATCGCCTCGTCAATCGCTGCGAGCTGGTCATCAAGGGCCGACAGTGCATCCGCCTGATGCTGCTCTATCTCGGAACGGCGGTTGTCCAACTGCTCGTTGAACAGCTTGTCGCGCTGGGCCAGCTTCGCATCAACCTGTGTGGCTTCGTCGCGCAGGGCGGCCAGTTTCTTGTTGGCCGTTTGCAATGCATGGTCATCGACCGTGCGGATATGTTCAACAGCCTCTTCGAGACGGGTCTTCATGCTATCAATCTGGGCAATCCAGAGCGATTTGGCCTCTTCTTCCCCGTCGCGGATCGAGCGTGCAATGGTTTCGCTCTCTGTCCGGAGCCCCGTCAGGCGGGCACGCATCGACTTGAGCGCCTCTTCTTCCTGATCTTCCAGTGAACCGCGCGATGTTTCCAGTTCTTGCGCCAGTTGATCAGCCCGGCGCCGCAGAGCCGCAAGGACATCGACCTCGCGGCTGTCGAGATCGGCGCGGAAGTCCTCGCTCGTTGCACGCAATGCGGTAAAGCGGGCCGCAGCAATTTCTTCCATTTGCGTCGCTTGCGCTTCGAAAGCTGCCAGCGTGGCGTCAACCTTCTCGCTCAGGGCCGTGACTTGTCGCTCGCTCGCCTCGCCAAACGTGTTGAGCCGCTCAAACCCGGAGACGAGCGTGTCGAGCTGTTCCTGCGCGGTGCCACCCGCATTGCCGATCTGGTTGGAGACATCGCGCGCAGAATTGGCGATGACCGGCAGGTCATTGCGCAGGCGATCCATATTCTCGAGCGCAATCTCGCTGACATCGGCGATCCGATCCACCTGCGCGCCATTGGTCTGAACCAGCGATTGCAATGTCACCGCATGCTCCGAAAGACGTTCACCCGTGATCCTGCCGAAGGATTCCAGTTCGAGACCCTGCGAACTCAGAAACTCGCGGGCGAGGCTGAGTTCGCGATTCACCGTGGTCAATCGTGACTCAAGCCGCTCACTTTCGGTCGATAGCGCACTTGCGGCATCAGCAAACCGCGCCGCTTCGCGAGAGCTGTTGCGCATGGCGAGGAGCCAGAGGGCAACGATCAGCAATACCGGCACCGACCAGCTGACAACCCAGTCAATCCATTGCAGCGAAGTCGCCCCGGCGAGCATGGCATCACGATTGGCCCAGCCGAAAAAGCCGGTCCAGGCCAAGGCGACAGTTGCAGCCACGGTCGGGAGTATCCAGCGTGTGTTTCGCGCAGAATGGGCGTCATCCCAGTCTTGCGACCAGTCGTCATCCCATTCTTCGTCTATGCTTGTTTCATAAGGTGAATCAGGTACTTCTGCACCTTCAGTCACGTCTCCGCTCGGCGTCTCACCAGTGCCAGTGGCACCGACGGCTCGAATATGATGACCCCCGCTCATGGCGCGGAATCTATCAGTTTCCAACCGTATTTAAACCCTCCTTTAACCTTGATGATCCTAGGTGTGGCCAAATGGCATTCGAGAATGGTGCATTTTCGGCCACTTTGGCCGCTGCTGCGGGGGACGATGCAGCCCTGCATGCGGAGCTGCGCCTGGCATTTCGAGAGAGCCTGGAACAGCAACTCGACCTGCTCCGCCGTGCCCGTTGCGACGGTAACTGGGTGGTTGCCGCCCAGCGGATAAAGGGCCTTGCCGCAAGCTTTCATGTCGAACCGCTGATGTTACTGGCAGACGAAGCAATCGAGGCGGCGCCGGGTGATCCGGTGGTTCTGCGTCAGATCGACACTTTCCTCACAGACTTCGACGCCGATCCCGCAATCTAAGTTTGGGATTGGGAGAGGCTGCCAGCTTGGCAGCTTTTCACGCTCCGCCTATTCCACCGCTGGAAGCAGTGGGCGGGAGCCATGCGGTGCGTGTAGCCTTGTTGTCGCTAGATACGACGTCCGGAACGGGCCCGTCGAACGCCGTTCGCATTGCCGGTCCGTCCTTGCTCGAACGCCAGGTCGATGTCGCATTGGCTTTGGGATGCGAGCGGATCCTGCTCAGCACCCCTCAGCAAGATTCCGTTGCAGTCGCTGCGCAACATCTTGCAGAACAGGCCGATGTGCAGTTCCGAGTGGTCCGGCAAGGGCGCAGCATTCTGGGATCATTGACCCAGCAGGACGAGCTGCTTGTCTTGACCGAAGGGTTGTTGCTGACAGATTCCAGCGCGCTCGACCTGCTTCGCGACGGGCCGGTCATTCTTACCGTTCCTGCCGAGACTGGAGCATCTGAAGGTTACGAGCGTCTGGATCGCGACAAGGCTTGGGCCGGCGCGATGGTCTTGCCAGGCAGGGTCCTCGAACAGCTTGACGCATTGCCCGATGATATCGAGCCGGTAGCCGCGCTTCTTCGTGCGGGCCGGTCAGCAGGTGTTGGCGAGAAGGCGTTACCGCCCGATCTTCTGAAGAAACGCCTATGGTCACTCGTCACCACAGAAACTCCGGAAGAGCCGACCTCATTTTCGAGTGTTGGACATGATGAGCATGAGTCTGTGCTGGCGCGCGTGGCAGTGGGTCCCATCGCAAGGGTGATAGTGCGCAAGCCGCGTTTGGCCGGGGTGGCACTGGCCGTTGGCGGCGTTTTTTCTCTCGGTGCGGTTGGGTTGGTGGCCAATTCTTGGCCCGCGATCGCTGCTTTGTGTCTTGTACCGGCCCTTCTGGGTCTGCGCAGCTGGGTTGCGGCGCGTAGCTTTGTCGATGCCCGGCACTTTTCATCCAGACCGCGCGATTGGGTCGGGCAGGTGGCTGTTCGACTGACGGATGGGATTGGAGTTGCCGCGTTGCTCGTGGGATTGCTGACTATTTTCGATGTAAAAACAGCAGTATATTTGGCATTTGTGCCCCATTTTTGCTGGACGTTGGCCTGTCAGTTCTCTCATGGCTATCTTTTCCGGGACCGGGAGAGCTTCTGGTTGTTGGTGGGGGCAACAGGCCTAGCAGGCTTCTGGTTGGCCGGTAGCGCGCTTGCAACACTGGCTGGATTGGCAGGAATTGCCGCGACATTGCGGAAGGGTTCAGCAATAACGCGGGCTTAACCATGCTGCGCTATGGCATGCCGATGATCGAGGCCATGATGACGCAATCTAAGCAATCACAATCCGGAGAGGCCCCCGTTGAGGCCGTGATGCGCGACGAGCTTGCGCATGGGGATGTCGTTCTTGGAACGATCGGCCCGATCTTGGGGCATCTGCTCGCCAATCACGATCATTCGCTGTTTAGCGACGAAATCATCGCACGCGTACGCGGCATGCTGGCCAATCTGGCTTCACAACTTCTCGAGGCCGAGGGGGAAGTTATCGGGGTGGAAGAGCCGCATGATTTCGCGCTCGAAAACCAGGATAGCCTCGCGACATTGCTAGCTAGCAATACAGCCTTGCTGACCCATTGCCATGCGATGGCGATCGAGAGCCAGCTGGCGCTGAGACTGCAAAGGCGCAATTCCATCGATCCGGTCCTGTCTCCCTTGCTTCAGTCATTGATTGCATCGGAGGATCCGGCCGTGGCGAGCTCTGCCATGGCTGCGCTCGCCGCGCAGGCCCGCTTCGCTCAGCAGCAAAAGCGTATGCAAATGCCCATGGCGGAATTGCCCGCGGATCTGTTCCACTCAGCAATGCTGGCTTGGCGCGAGCATGCTGGCGAGATCGACGCCACCAAGGCGGCGGAAATCGAAACGCGGCTGCGCAAGACGTTTGATGAAAGTCGTGGACGGCTTGGCCTGTTTTCCCGTTTGGTGAGCGGTATGGGCGCCGGAGCGCGTGCTTCGCTGTCGGTTTCCCATTCGGGTGTTGGTCTATTCCTGTCCGGGCTGGCGGCTGCATCGGGCCAGGATCGTGACATCGTCGCGCTTTCCACTAATGACAGGCAACTGGCACGCCTTGCGCTGGCGCTGCGGGCTGCCGGCCTCAATCCCAAGGAGGTTGAGGAACAGTTCCTGTATCTTCACCCCGAGATTTCACTGCCGCATGGTTTTTCCGAATTGCGCGTCGATCGCGCTTCCCAGCTTCTGTCCTCAGCCACTGGCTGGCAGATCGGCTGATCCATGACGGTTGCACCGGACACGACCCTTGCGCGCGCAAGGACTGACGGATCGGATCATCTTGTTGAGGCGGATGACCTGATTGCTGGTTTGCAACATCGATGCGGGGGCGAGATCCCCGGCGCGATTGCCATTCACGAACTGCGCAAACTGGTGAAGAAGGCTCGCGAAATGGATTTGCGCCTCGCGCGGACCATCCGGGCATTCGACGGCGAAGAACGCATCACGGCCTGGGTCGAGGTAACGCCATATGAAGGGGCGAGCGAATCCGGCTGCGCGATCTCTGTTGCCACCTGGCAGACCAGCAAGCCGACCCGCGAAACCGAAGATGATGCTGCTGCGCGCCGCGATGCTATCGACAATGCACTGGCGGAACTTCACGCCAGGCTGGATCCCGAGCAGGGCATCCTGACCGTGGATTCCGACGCGGAAGACCTGCAGGACCTGGTCAATGAGATGCTGGCCAATCCCGGTAAGCCGTGGACGGATTTCGTGACGGTTGCGGGCAACCATCACGCCCAGCCTCTCCATTGGAGATTGCTCGACCAGTCGCGCTGCGAAATCGACGGCAGCCCGCGCCAATGGACCGCACGCTTGATCCCGGTGGGTGCTCCCGAACCGGGCAGTGACGGCTTCGAACTTTACCTTGTGGCAGACCGGGCGTGGGTTACCCGCACATCACGCCGACGCGCCGAGAACGATACTGTGCAGGCACAGCTTGGCCGCGATTTGTCCCCTGTGCTGCGGCAACCCATTTCGCGCATCATCGCCAATGCCGAGACAATCCGGACCAAATTGGCCGGGCCGCTGACTGACGAATATAGCGACTATGCTGCCGACATTGCCTCGGCTGGGCAGCACTTGCTCTCGCTGATCGATGATCTTTCCGATCTCGAAGTGATCGAGGCAGAGGGTTTCACCACAGCGCCTGACAGGATCGACCTGGGTGACGTGGCCCGTCAGGCCGCTGGTATTCTGGGCGTATCGGCCCAGGAAAAGAGCATCGAAATCGTGGCGCCACCCAAAGACCAGATTTGTCCTGCTACAGGCGAATTCCGGCGCGTGTTGCAGGTCTTGCTCAATCTGATCGGCAATGCGATCCGCTATGCGCCCGAAGGGTCACGGATACGGATCGAATTGGCGCATAATGACAAGATGGCCGGTGCACGCGTGATAGACGAGGGCGAAGGCATGTCTGCCGAGCAACAGGCAGTCATTTTCGAAAAGTTCGAGCGACTTGGCCGAAGCGGCGATGGTGGCTCGGGCCTGGGCCTCTATATCTCGCGCCGACTTGCGCGGGCGATGGGCGGCGAACTGACGGTCGACAGCGTTGAAGGGGAAGGGGCAACCTTTACCCTGATGATCCCGTCAGCAGCAGAGGCCAACTAGTCTTTTCGCTGGAATTTCCGAGCCAGAGTTACGAGAAACCCACCGATAGCGAGCACTGTGGCACCGATATAGGCCCAGTCACGCTGGCCGGCGATATAGCTACTCTCGGGATCACCAATCCATCCCAACCCCTGCAAGATCCACCATGCCCCGGTCAGGAGCATGGTGAGCCCTGCAATCTGCAAGAGATACCCCGGAAGCTTCATCGGGGCCTCTGGTCAGCGGTTTCCGATAGGAACGTAATCGCGCTCGGTCGGGCCAGTGTAGAGCTGGCGCGGACGGCCGATGACCTGGCCTGGATCGGAGATCATTTCGTTCCATTGTGCGACCCAGCCGACGGTGCGGGCGAGGGCGAACAATGCGGTGAACATGGTGGTCGGGAATCCGATCGAATTCAGGATGATTCCGGAATAGAAATCGACATTCGGGAACAGCTTCTTTTCCTTGAAATAGTCATCGTTCAAGGCGAGTTCTTCCAGGCGCAATGCGGTTTCGAAGACTGGGTCGTTGACGTTCAGAGCTTCGAACACTTCGCGAAGTGTCTTCTGCATGACCGTCGCACGTGGATCGTAGTTTTTGTACACCCGGTGGCCGAAGCCCATCAGGCGGAACGGATCGTTCTTGTCTTTGGCACGCTCGATATAGTGCGGGATCTTGTCCGGCGTGCCGATTTCCTGGAGCATGTTGAGCGCTGCTTCGTTGGCACCGCCATGCGCAGGGCCCCACAGGCAGGCGATGCCCGCAGCGATACAGGCAAACGGGTTGGCACCCGACGAACCGGCCAAGCGGACGGTGGAAGTCGACGCGTTCTGTTCGTGATCGGCATGGAGGATGAAGATCCGGTCCATGGCGCGTTCAATTGCCGGGTGGATTTCATATTCTTCAGCCGGCACACCGAAGGTCATGCGCAGGAAATTGCCGGTGTAGCTGAGCGAATTGTCCGGCTGCATCATCGGTTGTCCGACGGAGTACTTGTACGCTGCAGCGGCAATCGTCGGCATCTTCGCAATCAGGCGGTGGCTGCTGATCTTGCGGTGTTCCGGATCCGAAATGTCGGTGCTGTCGTGGTAGAATGCAGACAGTGCGCCAACCACTCCGCACATGATAGCCATCGGGTGGGCATCGCGGCGGAAGCCCTGATAGAACTGGCGTAGCTGGTCATGCAGCATCGTATGGCGGGTGATGGTATTGTCGAAGGTCGACAGCTCATCTTCTGTGGGGAGCTCACCATTCAGCAGCAGGTAGCTGACTTCCATGAAGCTGGAATGCTCTGCCAGCTGTCCAATGGGATAGCCGCGGTGCAGCAGGATGCCTTCATTGCCGTCGATATAAGTCAGCGCGCTCTCGCAAGAGGCGGTCGACTTGTAACCGGGATCGAAGGTGAAAGCGCCCGTGGCGCCATACAGCTTGCGAATATCGACCACGTCCGGGCCGGTGGTGCCTTGCAGCACCGGGAATTCGTGGGACTGGCCTGCCAGCTCTAGTTTTGCCGTGTCTGCCATTCTTGTTCTCCTACCACCTGCTTATTGCTCGTGCCTTAGCTGGCCGGGGCCGCCTGCGCGTCAATCCGCGCGAGGGACTCCTCCCTGCCGAGCAGGACGAGCACATCGAAAATACCGGGCGACGTTGTCGTACCCGTTAAAGCTGCACGCATGGGTTGCGCGAGTTTGCCGAGGCCCAGTTCGAGCTGTTCGGCGAGCGCCTTCGTAGTGGCTTCGAGGGCCTCGATTGTCCAGTCATTTTCCGCATGGAGAGCCTCGGAAATCTTGGCCAATCTTGCGCGACCATCGCTGTCGAGCAGCTTCGCGGCCTTTTCGGTCATCTCCAGCGGCCGTTTGCTGAACAGGAATTGCGCTCCCTCGGCCAACTCGTTGATATCCTTCGCGCGGACCTTGAGCACATCCATTGCCTTGGTCAGCAGCCCGGCGTCTGCCTGCGGGCCAATTTTTGCCGCCACCAAACCTGCCAAATGGGCATTGTCAGCCTCGCGGATATGGTGCCCGTTGAGGTTCAGCAGTTTCTTGGTGTCGAAGCGCGAGGCGCTTTTGCCCACACCCTCCAGCGAAAACAGCTCGATGGCTTCGACCTTGGTGAACTCTTCCTTGTCCCCATGACCCCAACCAAGCCGGAGGAGGTAGTTGAACAAGGCTTCGGGGAGCACGCCCATTTCGTCGCGATAGGCCTCGACACCCACTGCGCCATGGCGTTTGGACAGTTTGGCTCCATCGGCACCGTGGATCAGCGGCACATGGGCGTAAACCGGCTGCGGCCAGCCGCCCTCGATGGCGTCCATGGCGTGGATGATCGGCAGCTGGCGAAACGCATTGTTGAGGTGGTCGTCGCCGCGGATAATATGCGTGACTCCCATATCGTGGTCATCGACCACTACAGCGAGCATATAGGTGGGCGAGCCATCGGCCCGCAAAAGGACGTAGTCGTCCAACTCTTCATTGCGGACGGTGACACTGCCCTGGACCGCGTCCTCGATCGTCGTCTCGCCCTCTTCAGGTGTCTTTAGCCGGACAACGAAAGGCGACCCCAGAGGCGCTTCGGACGCATCACGGTGACGCCACCGGCCATCATAACGCTGTGGCTGCTTGGCCGCGCGTTGTGCGGCGCGCATTTCTTCCAGTTCCTCAGTCGTGGCGTAGCATTTGTAGGCGTAGCCTGCTTCGAGGAGCTTCTCGGCGACTTCGACATGGCGCGACCCGCGTTCGGACTGGAACACCGGATCTTCATCGTAATCGAGGCCGAGCCATTCGAGACCTTCGAGGATCTTGTCGATAGCGTCTTGTGTGGAGCGCTTCTTGTCCGTGTCTTCGATCCGAAGCAGCGCAGTGCCGCCATGATGACGGGCAAATAGCCAATTGAACAAAGCGGTACGTGCCCCGCCCAAATGAAGAAATCCAGTCGGTGAAGGGGCAAAACGCGTAACAACAGTCCCCGATTTTGCGCCACTATTACTTGCCATCTTGTGTGGCTTCCTTTCCAATCAGTTCCATGGCGACCAACAGCGCGCCCGATATGCCGCCAGGCGTGCCCCTGGCTGGCGAGCATGCGCCCGATCATGCTGCATTGCAGCAACGCCCTTGGCATTCACGCTGGCGCTTGTCCAGCGTGGCAGCTCTGCTTGATCGCGCGCTGGCCGATGCCGGCTTTGATCGTGCCCCCTGGATCGCCGTTTCACTCGCAGCAGG
This sequence comes from Parerythrobacter jejuensis, assembly GCF_039536765.1. Lineage (NCBI taxonomy): Bacteria > Pseudomonadati > Pseudomonadota > Alphaproteobacteria > Sphingomonadales > Erythrobacteraceae > Parerythrobacter > Parerythrobacter jejuensis. Next base: position 610,565 of record NZ_BAAAZF010000001.1, on the reverse strand, counting down.
AATAGCGCTCTGGTTTGTCCTCGACACGCCATGGGAATGGGTCATCGCACTGATGATTGCGATGGGTGCTGGCTTCGCGGGATGGGTGATTGGCACCCGGGTGGCCCGGTTCCATCTCGGATCGGCGATTGTCGCAGTTGCAGCTGCGTTGGCTTTCGGACTGGTCTTGATCTGGGCGCGATCAACCATGATCGGGGCAGAGGCGTATCCTGCACCGCAAGTGAAAGTGTTCGCAGGCAAAATACTGGAGCGCGAGGAGCAACCGGCCCAGCAACGCATCAGGTTGATCCTGGCCGTACGTGACGCAGAGCAAGGCACGGCACGAAAGATCAGGGTCAACGTTCCCGGTGAGCAAGCATATGATGCATTGGGCGAGGGGGCGGTGATCCGCTTCCGGGCGCGGCTGATGCCACCCGCTCCGCCGATGGTGCCGGGTGCTTACAATTTTGCCCGGCGCGCATGGTTTGACGGGTATGCCGCGACTGGGTCAGTTCTTGGCCCGATTGACATTATAGAACCGGCTCCCGAAGCCACAGGGCTGGCCGCGATTCAGCGACTGCTGTCCGGCCATGTGCGGCAGAATCTCGGCGGATCGGCCGGCACAATCGCGGCGGCCTTCGCCAGCGGGGATCGCGGCGCCATCACCGAGGCGGATGAGGAGGCGATGCGGGATGCGGGCCTGACCCACCTTCTTTCCATCAGCGGCTTGCATGTTAGCGCGATCATCGCCGCAGCCTTCTTTGTGGCCCTGAAACTGCTCGCGCTGTGGCCGTGGCTGGCCTTGCGGATCCGATTGCCGGTTGCGGCAGCGGCAGTCGGTGCACTGGCGGGCATCGGCTATACACTCCTGACCGGTGCCGAGGTGCCGACGGTGCGGAGCTGCGCAGCGGCCGTCCTCGTGCTCATCGCGATTGCGTTGGGGAGGGACGCCTTGTCGCTTCGGATGGTATCGGTTGCGGCGGCATTTGTGATGTTCCTTTGGCCGGAATCGCTGATCGGGCCGAGTTTTCAGATGAGTTTTTCGGCCGTGATCGCGATTGTCGCTTTGCACAACGCAGAGCCGGTCAAGCGTTTCCTTGCGCCCCGTGAGGAAAGCTGGTTTGCCCATGTCGGGCGGCGCACAATCATGCTGCTCGTCACTGGCTTCGTGATCGAGATCGCGCTGATGCCGATTGTCCTGTTCCATTTTCACCGCGCGGGTGTTTACGGCGCGTTCGCCAATGTCATCGCAATCCCGCTGGTGACCTTCATATCCATGCCGCTGATCGCTGTGGCCTTGGCCCTTGATCTGGTTGGATTGGGCGGGCCGGTCTGGTGGTTGGTGGGGCAATCGCTCGATTTGCTCCTCGGCATTGCGCATTTCACTGCCAGCCAGCCTGGCGCGGTCAAATTGATGCCACAGATGGGCCTGGGCACTCTGGCTCTGTTCGTGATCGGAGGCTTGTGGCTGGCCCTGTGGCGCGGGCGATGGCGATTGCTCGGGTTGGTGCCATCGGCCGTAGCAACGGTCATGCTGTTGCTGACACCAGCGCCGGATGTGCTGATTTCAGGAGATGGCCGGCATGTCGGTATTGCGGGCGAGGGTGAGCGGTTGATCATGCTACGCGAAAGCCGGTCGGACTATGCGCGCGAGAATTTGCTCGAGCTCTCGGGCATGACGGGTGAAACCGTCACGCTCGCAGATTGGCCGGGTGCCAAGTGCAGTCGGGATTTCTGTGTCATCACTTTGCAACGTTCTGGCCGAGACTGGCATTTGCTGATCGCTCGCAGCCGCGACATTGTCGAAGAGCGCGCCTTGGCGGCAGCGTGCGATCGTGCGGATATCGTGGTGGCCGACCGGTATTTGCCGCGATCGTGCCAGCCGCAATGGCTCAAAGCAGATCGGCGCTTTCTCGATAAGTCGGGTGGATTGGCGCTCTTCCTGGAGGACGAGAGCTTCACATCAGTCGCCCAAGGGGAAGGTGAACATGGGTGGTGGCGCGGCAATGATCGCAGGGAGCGGCGCTGACCTTCGCCAACTCCGCTTCCCGCATGGTGATCAGTGATAACGACGGAGCAGGCCCGCCAATTTGCCTTGGACCTGAACCTGCGCAGGTTGGTAGACCTGAGCATCATAGGCCGCATTGGCCGGATCGAGACGCACCATCCCGCTGTCGCGATGGAGATATTTGAGTGTCGCTTCCTCGTTGTTGACCAGTGCCACGACAATCTCGCCATCACGCGCGCTGTCTGTGCGACGGATCAACGCGAAGTCACCATCGAAAATGCCAGCATCGACCATCGAGTCGCCAGACACTTCAAGCGCGTAATGTTCGCCCGGGCCCAATAGGGCCGCCGGAACAGGCAAAGACTGATGATCTTCCAGCGCCTCAATCGGGGCACCGGCGGCGATCCGGCCGTGCAACGGAATATCGATCACATCATTGGCCGGTTCCGGTTGCGCCTTGGGCGGTGCAGTTCGTGCCGAAACGAGATCATTGGCCGGCTTGGCCGCAGGCGTGGCGCCGACAACGTCTTCTGGCTGCTTCAACACTTCGAGAGCGCGAGCGCGATTGGGCAGGCGGCGGATGAAACCGCGTTCTTCCAATGCGGAAATCAGGCGATGGACGCCCGACTTGCTCTTAAGGTCGAGCGCTTCCTTCATTTCCTCGAAAGAAGGGGAAATTCCTGTCTCTTCCAGCCTGCGCTGGATAAACTGGATCAATTCGTGCTGCTTTGCGGTCAGCATGGACGATGGCTCCCTGATGGCCTGTTCCGGTCTCGTGCGCGTCGATGCGAACGAATGAAGAACAATTAGGCAACCAATTTCGCTAAGTCAAGCAATCGCGCCATTTCCGAGCCAATAGGCCGGAACATATGTTCCCGCTTTCGTCCCGTCGGCATGGGCTGCGCGGTCAATCAGCGCTTCTGCCCGTGAGAGGGCGAGCAAAGCGCTGCTGTCTTGTTCGACCAGTGGAACAAGCCCGTCCTGAGTCCATGCCGCGCGTAGGAACTCCCGTCGTACGCCGCCAGCCGGACAATCTTTGGCGAGCGGCAAGTCGATCGTGCGGGAAAGGCATGCGGAAGCGCCCGCGAGGCGGCGAATGGCGGGCAGCATGAAGAGATAACCGGTCACGAAGCTGGAGACCGGATTGCCTGGCAAGCCCAGGATCAATTGCTGGCCGCGCGTTGCCACCATCAGCGGCTTCCCCGGCTTCATCGCGACTTTCCAGAAATCCAGTTCGGCCCCGGCTTTCTCCAGGGCAGGTTTGGCCAAATCGTGATCGCCTACAGATGCGCCGCCGGTGATCACGATCAGGTCCGCATCGCGGTTCGCCTGCAATGCCTCGACAATGGTATCGAGATGATCGGGCAATGGCGCATTGCGTACGATGGTTGTGGGCTCCTGACCGGCCAGCGCAGAGAGCATGGCTGCATTGCTGGCGGGTATCTGGTGGGTCGCGCATTGGGTCGGGTCGGCAACGAGTTCGTCCCCGGTATCAAGGATTGTGACCTTCGGCCTGCCGGTGACTGATAGCGAGCCGCGCCCGGCAGACCGTGCCAACGCCAATTGGGCCGCACCGATCCGAACACCTCCTTCTAGCAGGCTGTCACCGTCGGAAAATTCGAAGGCCTTGCTCCGGATGTGTCGCCCTTCCGGCGGTATCTCTTCGGCCGCAACCTGTTTGCCATCGACCGTGGCGTTCTCCTGGATCAGGATCCGGTCGGCACCGGCAGGGAGGATGGCCCCGGTCGAGATGCGAACGGTTTGGCCCGTTACCAGCGCGCCATCAAATGCTTGCCCGCAGCGGCTTTCCCCGATCAATTCCCAAGGACCAACACCACAGATCGCATAGCCATCCATCGCGGACAAATCCGCCGGTGGTTGGGTGCGGGCCGCGGTTAGAGGCTGGGCGAGATAGTGCCCCAGCGCTTCGTCAACCGGCACATCCAGAGCCGCAACAGGCTCGAGCTTGGCGAGCATGCGTGCCAGCGCATCTTCCAACGATAGCGCCGGTTGGCTCATGGAGCGGTCCAAGTGCCCGACTTGCCGCCAGTTTTCTTGGTCAGTTTCACGCCGCCAATCACCATGCCTTTGTCGAGCGCCTTTGCCATGTCATAGATGGTCAGGAGCGCGACCGAAACAGCGGTCAGGGCCTCCATTTCGACCCCGGTCTTACCGGTCAGCGAGGCTGTGGCGGTAACGGCGATCCCGCTGTCATCAGGAACGCATTCGACCTGCACACTATCGAGCGCAAGCGGGTGGCATAGCGGGATCAGCTCGCCCGTTTTCTTTGCTGCCATGATCCCGGCGATCCGCGCGGCGGCCAGCACATCACCCTTTGGCACGGCCCCATCACGGATAGCCGCCAAGACCGTATCCGACATGGCGATATGCCCGCTCGCAACCGCTTCGCGTCGCGATTCGGCCTTGGCGCCGACATCGACCATGCGGGCATCGCCTTTGTCATCGAGATGGGTCAGCTTGCTCATTCAATCGGCCCCTTCGCTTGCGCAAATCCTACGCGATGGAACACATGGAACACTGTCCTGGGGCAAGAACCCCGCCCCGCAGAGCCGCCTTGCGAATTCGGTGTCCGAAGTCGTGCCTGCGTAAACCATCAGCGGCGCGATGCCATAAACCGGATGGGTAGGACAGCCCCCGCAGACCGATCGGCTCAGCCCTCAAGCAGCGATCGCGTTGCCGAAGCAATATCGTCTTGCCGCATCAGGCTCTCGCCTACCAGGAAGGTGCGCACCCCTCTTTTCGCAAGGCGATCGCAATCGGCATGGGTCGCAATCCCGCTTTCGCCGACCAACAGAATATCGTCGGGGACCAGCGGAGCGAGGCGTTCGGTCGTTGAGAGCGAAGTCTGGAAGGTTTTGAGGTCGCGATTGTTCACCCCGATCAATTGCGAACTCAACCGGGTCAGGGCGCGCTCCAGCTCCACCTCGTCATGCACCTCGACCAGAACATCCATTGCCAACTCACCCGCCGCGCGATCAATTTCGCGCATTGTGGTATCGTCTAGAGCGGCAACGATGATCAGGATCGCATCCGCGCCCATCGCGCGCGCTTCCAGACATTGCCAGGGATCGACCATAAAGTCTTTGCGCAAGACAGGCAGGTCGCAGGCGGCGCGAGCGGCAATCAGATAATCCTCATGCCCATGGAAGTAGGGCTCGTCTGTCAGGACTGACAGGCAAGTAGCACCTCCCGCCTGATATGCAGCGGCATGCTCGGCGGGCCGAAAATCTTCCCTGATCAGACCTTTCGACGGACTGGCCTTCTTGATTTCGGCGATCAGGCCAAACCCGGATTTGCTGGCTTTGCGCAATTCCCATTCGAAGCCGCGAACCTCGCTTTGCGCCGCCGCAGCAGCCTCCAGGTCGGCAATCGATTTGGCTGCCTTGCGGGTCGCAACCTCGCGGCGCTTTGTTGCGCAAATTTCCTCAAGCTTGTTCATCGGCCGGCCTATTGCGCCATTGCGATCCAGTTGGCGAGCAATTTGCCCGCCGCACCGGAATCGAGCGATTCTGCCGCCATGTCGGCACCGACCTGCCAGTCCTCCACCGCGCCTGCGACAAGCAAGGATCCGGCGGCATTGAAAATCACAGCATCGCGATAGGGGCCGGGCGTGCCATCAAGCAGGGCACGGAGCGCCTTGGCATTGTGTTCTGCCTCGCCGCCGCGAATGGCCTCCACCGGCGCATGCGGCAGCGAAACCTTAGATGCATCGATACGCTGCATTTCGAATTCGTTGCCCGAGACGATCGCGACTTCGTTGCCGCCCGCCAGGCTCAATTCGTCCAAGCCTTCGTCACCCGAAACAATCATCGTGCGCTCGGTGCCCAGACGTGCCTTGGCTCCGGCGTAAATTGGTACATAGCCCGGGCGCGCAATGCCGATTAGTTGGCGCGTAACGCCCGCCGGATTGGACAGGGGGCCCATCAGGTTGAAGATGGTGCGTTTTCCAATCCGCAGGCGAATAGGCTGGATGCGGCCCATGGCCGGATGGTGATTTTTTGCGAAGAGGAAGCAGATGCCCAGCTCTGCCAGTGTCTTTTCGGCTGTGCGTCCGGCGGCCTCCATATCCAGCCCGAGCGCCTCCAGCGTGTCTGCCGCGCCGGACTTGCTGCTGGCTGCACGGTTGCCATGTTTTGCCACCGGCACGCCTGCTGCTGCGACCACCAGGCTGACGGCTGTCGAGACGTTCAGCGTATGGTGCCCGTCACCGCCCGTGCCGCAGACATCGATGGCGTTTGCGGGCGCATCAATCGGGATCAAGCGTGCTCGCAAGGCCCGGGCGGCTCCGGCGATCTCGTCGGAAGTTTCACTGCGTTCGGTCATCTCGACAAGGAAGCGGGCGATCTCCTCCTCGCTGGTTTCGCCGTCGAGAATCCAGCCGAAGACTTCCTCAGCCTCGGCTTCATCCAGATGGTCATGCGCGGAGGGAAGAGTTTTCATGCGGGGGCTTTCACTCGGTCAGGCACCTTGGCGTCGATGCCGCACAGGCGCAGGAAATTGGCAAGCAAGGCATGGCCGTGTTCGGTTGCTATGCTTTCGGGATGAAATTGCACGCCATGGATTGGCAGCGTGCGATGCCGGAAACCCATCACCATTGTGCCGTCGATGCCCGGTGTCTCGCTGGTCGCGTTGACCTCGAGCACATCGGGAATATCCTCGACCACAAGCGAATGATAGCGGGTGGCGACATAAGGGGAGGGCAAGCCTTCGAACATGCCGCTGCCCTCGTGGATCACTGGGCTGGTCTTGCCATGCATCAATCCGCCTTGGACGACCTTGCCACCGAAATACTGGCCTATCGACTGATGGCCCAGGCATACGCCGAGCAACGGCAGTCCGGCATCAGCACAAGCGCCAACAAGTTCGAGGCTGATCCCGGCCTCGTTGGGTGTGCATGGGCCGGGCGAAATCAGGATGCCCTGGGCCCCGCTCGCTACGGCCTCGGCAGCGGTCAGAGCATCGTTGCGTTCGACCTGCACGTCAGCGCCCAGTTCCATCAGGTAATGAACGAGGTTGAAGGTGAAGCTGTCGTAATTGTCGATCACCAAAATGTCGGGCGAAGCGCTCATGGTGACTTGCCCGCCAATTCATCAGTCGCGCGGACGAGGCCGTCGATGATGCCAGGTTCGCCAGCGCTATGGCCCGCGTCGTGAACAATCCTGAGGTCGGCTTCGGGCCATGCTTTCTTCAGCGCCCATGCGGCACCGGGCGGCGTGCAGATATCGTGGCGACCTTGCACGATGATGCCGGGGATGCCTTTCAGCTTCCCGGCATTGAGGACCAATTGCGATTCTTCGAGGAAGAAATCTTCCAGGAAGAACTTCGCACAAATCCGTGCAAACGGGACGGCTTTTGACGGATCGGCGAATTCTTCAAGCAGGCCTTCATTGGGCAGCAGGGTCGCCACGGTTCCTTCCCACAAAGACCATTCCTTGGCTGCCGCGAGCCGCGTGGCTTCGTCATCGCTGGTCAGGCGGGTGTAATACGCCTTGACGAAGTCATCGCGCTCACCCTCGGGGATCAGGCCGGTGAACTGGTCCCATTGCTCGGCCATGATCTCGCTTGCCCCGTAACTGTAGAGCCATTTGCGCTCCTGCTGGCGGGCGAGGAAAACGCCGCGCAATACCAGTTCACTGGTGCGTTCGGGGTATTTCTGCGCATAGGCGAGGGCGAGGGTGGCCCCCCAACTGCCGCCGAAAACCTGCCATTTTTCATGCCCGCACATTTCGCGCAGGCGCTCGATGTCCTCGACGATGCGCCACGTGTCGTTGTTCTCGATCTCGGCGAAGGGCAGCGATTTGCCGCAGCCGCGCTGGTCGAACAGCAGCACATCGTAAAGTGCCGGGTCCCACTGGCGCCGGTGTGATGGGCTCATTCCGCCGCCCGGGCCACCATGCAGGAACACCGCCGGCTTTGCATCCGGCGTTCCCGCGCGTTCGTAGTAGAGCGAGTGACCCTCGCCGACGTCGAGCATACCGGTCTCGTAGGGCTCAATTTCGGGATAGAGAGTGCGGTCGTACTGCATCGGTCTACTCCTTGCTTTCGACGACGATCAGCGGGCCGAGGGCGGCCCCACTGTCGATCCGGTCGCTGGCGGGATCCCACAAAGCAGAGACATTGCCATCCAGAAACAGCGCGTTGGGCGTGTCGGCGACATCGCGGAAGAAACGGGCGAATTTGCCAAAGCTGATCGGAGCTTCGCTGATCACGAAATGGGCGCGACCTTGCCGGTCAACGCCAACTCCGTTGCGAATCTGGCGCGAGGGACCGTCTTCGGAAAACTCCGGATGCAACTTGCCATCGATCAGCAGCATCGGGCCGCTCTGGGTACCGAATTGCGGGCGGTCGGCGACGCTGGCGTAGAAATCATCGCTGGTCCGGACGCGCCATGTGCTGCCGGAGCCGTAAAACACGCCGTTGGGTTTGAGGTGGAAGTTGCCCGGCCCGTCATTGCGGTTGAGCTGCTTCTGGCGGTCGCCCTTTTCCACATAATACCCGATCGGCTTGCCATCGCCATCATACATGCCGCCATTGACGGCAAAGGCCGGAAGATCGCTGCCCCGTGCCTCCGCCAGACGTGCCATACTGCGGTATGGTGGGCCCAGCGCAGTGGTAATGCGGTGCTTGGCAGGGTCGGCAATACAATGGGTTAGCGGCACATCCTGGAATTTCGTACTTTCGCACGCACTTGCAACCGGGGCCACTGTGGGCGTTGCGATAGGCACCGGATCAGCCTCTGCCACCTGCGCAGTGCCATCTTCCAGATTGATACGGGTGACGGGATCGCCTTCGGGCTGCTGCCCGCACGCAGCCAGTATCAACGGTAGACAAAGGTAGCGCAGTTTCATTGGCCGAATCCTGGTTCACTGGCGACCCGTGCCGCCTCGCGCGCTGCTGCGATGAGTGCGCCTGCTTTGGCCTCGCATTCGCGCTGTTCATAGGCAGGATCGCTATCGGCAACGATCCCTGCGCCTGCCTGGACGTGCATGGTGCCGTCTTTGACAACCGCTGTCCGCAAAACGATGCAGCTATCAAAGCTGCCGTCCGGGGCAAAATAGCCAACCCCGCCAGCATAGGGGCCGCGTGTCTCCGGCTCCAGCTCGGCGATGATTTCGCAGGCCCGGATCTTGGGCGCGCCGCTGACGGTTCCGGCCGGGAATCCCGCAAACAAGGCATCGAGCGCATCTTTCGAGGGATCGAGCTGCCCGACAACATTGCTGACGATATGCATCACATGGCTGTAGCGTTCGACGGTATAACTGCCGGTCACCTCGACCGTGTTCTGCGCGGCCACACGGCCAACATCGTTGCGCCCGAGATCGAGCAGCATGAGATGCTCGGCGCGTTCTTTGGGATCGGCCAGCAGGCTGTCTTCGGCGGCCTGATCCTCCTCGGGCGTGCCTCCGCGTGGCCGGGTGCCGGCGATGGGCCGGATCGTGACTTCACCATCGCGCAGCCGGACGAGGATTTCGGGGCTTGATCCGACCACCGAGAATCCAGGCAAGTCGAGGAAATAGAGGAAGGGCGACGGGTTTACGCGCCGCAAGGCGCGATAGAGCGCGATCGGAGGGAGCGGGAAGGGGCAGGTGAAGCGCTGGGCCAGCACGACCTGGAAGATGTCCCCGGCGGTGATGTATTCCTTCGCCTTGCGGACCATGGCGCCATAATCGCCCTCGGGAAGCATGGGAGACAGGGCCATATCCGGCAGGTCTTCGACCGGCGCGTCCGCAGGCAAGCCGGAGGCTAGCTTGCGCAGAGTCTCGTCAATCCTCTCGCCAGCGCGCTCGATAGCCTGCGCGGCATTGCTTGTGGATGGCCACAGAGGCGCGATCACGAACAGCTTGTCGCTGAGAGAATCGAAAACCAGCAAAAGCGTTGGCCGCGAAAACACCATGTCGGGCAGGTTCAACTCGCTTTGTGGGGCGCGGGGCAGGACCTCGACCTGGCCAATGGTTTCATAGGCGAAATAGCCGACAAGGCAGGCCAGGGCAGGGGGCAAACCTTGCGGCACGTCGATCCGGCACTCGTCGATCAGACGGCGCAAAGCGTCCAGGCTCTTGCCCTCGATAGCTTCGAACGCGTCTTTCCGGTGCTGCCATAGGCGATTGACTTCGCCAGCTTCGCCTTGTGCGCGAAACAGCAAATCCGGGTCCAGCCCCAACAGGCTGTAGCGCCCGCGAACTTCACCACCTTCCACGGATTCGAGCAGGAAGTCTCCCCGCTCTGGCTCGATCAGTTTGAGCGCGGCGCCGACCGGAGTTTCCGTGTCAGCCACCACTTCGCGCCAGACCAGCGCCGGCTGGCCCGCTTCGAGCTGTTCACGCGCGGCGTCGCAATTATGAAGGCCCGCGCCAGACAGGGGACCCCCTTACTGGCTCGTGCCGGTCAGCTGACGGCGCACTGCGTCGACGGCTGTGTCGTTGGTTTCGGCTGTCACATCATTGCGGATCGCGGTGCGCAATTGCTCGCCATATTCCTGCCCGATGGCCTGACCGAACTGGGCCTTGGCCTGAGCGAAGAGCGGATCATCTTCCGCAATCACGCCAGCTTCGATGTCATCGAGGTCGACCAGATACCAGCCGATATTCTGTGGCCCTTCGAGGCGCTTGGCAGTGCCTTGCGCCATGCTGAAGAAGAGGGCGAGAGGGGCCGGTACACGCTGCCCTTGTTGCAACAATTCTTCGCGCGTGATGTTGAGCGTATCGACGGGCGGCAGCCGCTTTTCCTCGGTCCGCAACGCGGCAGCGAGGCTCTGGCCACCGTCCAACAGTTTCAGAACGCGGTCTGCTGCTTCTTTGGCCAGCTTGGAGCCTTCAGCTCGGCGCCAGTCGGCGACCACGGCATCGCGGATATCTGCCAGCGGTGCAGCAGCCGAGGAGGTGATATCAGCCGCTTCGAACAGCAGGAAGGTTTCGCCGGGAACGGCTTCGGCCAGTTGCGGTTCGCCTTCTTCCATCTGGAAAGCCGTGGCCAGCGCCCGGCCGAGGATAGCGGGGGCGCGCTCGTCTTGCGTGCCGTAAACGATGCCGGCTGCGGTCAGCGGTTTGGTAGAGGTGAGTTCTGCGTCGAGTTCGGCCGCGACATCGGTTAGCGATTCACCGTCGGCGAGGCGATCCTCGATGCTGCCGGCGAGTTCGTTGAAAGCGCGGCGACGCTTCTCAAGCTGGAGTGTCTCGATGATTTCACCGCGCGCCTGATCGAGCGAGCGACCGGCAATGCGGTTGATCGCGTCGACCCGCACGACGTGGAATCCAAGGCCGCTACGGGCCACTTCGGCGATCTGGCCTCGTGCTGTGCCGAACACGGCTCTGGCAACATTGGAGGAAGCTTGCTGGCCGTAAGCGCTTTGGGAAATCGGGCCGAGCTTTGCTACGCTGAATCCCGCTTCCTGGGCCACTGCTTCGAGCGACGCGCCCTGTTGAATACGGTTGCGGATAGCCTGCGCGCCCTGCTGGGTCGGAACGATCAGCTGCGAGAGCGTGCGCTCTTCGCTGGCTGCATATTGCGAAGCGTTCTGCTCATATCGACTGGCGATCTCGGCCTCTGTCGGCGCGGCAATCGTGCCAACCGAAGATTCGCCGAAGGTGGCATAACGGATGATGCGGCGCTCGGGTCGGATGTAGTCGGCGCGATTGCTCTCGTAATAAGCCTGTACCTGCGCATCTGTCGGGTCACCCTCTGGCGCATAAGCGAGGCTGGGCAGCAGGCCGATCGAGCCACGGCGGCGTTCCTTGAACAGGGCACCATATCGGGCTGCCAGCTTGTTCGGGAGGACAGCGCCGAAGCTGCCAGGCACCAGGACCTGCTCCGCAATCAGGCCGTCACCCAGATCATCCCGTACGACTGCGTCGGTCAGGCCCTGTTGGGCGATGGCAGCGCGATACATTTCTTCGTCGAAATTGCCATCGGCTCCGCGGAAAGCGGGAATCATCCGGATTTCGCTATTCACCAGATTGTCGCCCGCCCTGAGCCCGTATTTCTTGCCGAACTCTGCAATGGCGACGCGATCCAGCAACGTGTCGAGAACTCGCTCAAGGCCGCCCTGTTCGATAAAGGCAGGCATGGAGAGCGTCGGGTTACCCTGACGGACCTGGTCCAGCGCATTGGTGGCGGCACGGCTCAATTCAGCAGTGCCGATCTTTTCATCGCCGACTACGGCCACACGATCACCGCCCGAAACACCGCCGAATGTGCCGGTGCTGGAAACGTCAGCGCCAGCGAAGGCAAATGCGATCAAGGCCAGGAAGCCGACAAACAGGCCGATGCCGATTTTCGACTGGAAGAACTTGCGAAACGAATTGATCATGAAAAGGCGATGTCCGAATTATGCGTAGAGTTCTGTGCACAAGGGGCTGCACATTCTGTCCGGCTCGCTTTAGAGAGCCTGCGACCCTCCCGCAACAGGTGGCAAAGGGTTTTGACTGGATTGCTTTGCTCGGCTAGCGGACCCGTCCCCCATCGCGCTAGTGAGCGGCGCAACAAACTGATTCAGGAATATTGCATGACCCTCCGACCTTACATCGTCGGCAATTGGAAGATGAACGGCACACGTGCGATGCTGTCCGAAGCGCGCGCGATCGATCGCGCGGCGCAACGTTACATGAAGGTGGAGGTTGCCGTCGCACCTCCTTTCACCCTGCTGCATGCTGTACACCGGGAGGCCGAGCAGATCGGCGTCGGGGCGCAAGACTGCCATGCCAACCAGGATGGCGCCCATACCGGCGATATCTCGGCCACCATGGCTGCCGATGCGGGCGCGAAATTCGTAATTCTCGGCCATAGCGAGCGCCGACAGGATCACGGCGAATCAGACGCGCTCGTATTGGCCAAGACAGGCGCTGCGCTCGAGGCCGGGATCAATGTGATCCTGTGCTGCGGCGAACCTCTGGAAGTGCGCGAATCCGGTGATGCAGAGAAATATGTGCTCGACCAGTTGCGGCAGTCCCTGCCGGAAGCACTGGAATCGGCCTCCGAACGTCTGACCGTGGCGTATGAACCGATATGGGCGATCGGGACGGGCAAGACCCCGACTCTGGATGACATTGGCGAAATGCATGCTGCCATCCGCGGCTTCCTGGTAGATCGCTATGGCGCTGAAGAGGGTTCCGAAATGCGCATCCTCTATGGCGGTTCGGTAAAGCCGGAAAATGCGCGCGAAATCCTCGCTGTCGGGGATGTCGGCGGTGCTCTGGTTGGCGGTGCCAGCCTGACGGCGGATAGCTTCATGAACATCGCTCTGGCCGCCGGTGAAGCCGAAGACCAGTAAGGCGCGCATATCCGCGCCCTTGTTTCGCGCCCCCAGCGCGCCTAGATGCGCAGCGCAACACAGTTCGAACCGGGATCATCCATGTCGCTTTTTCTCTTCCTGACTGTCGTCCAGGCGATTGTCGCAGCCGCATTGGTCGGCGTCATCCTCATGCAACGCTCCGAAGGGGGCGGGCTGGGCATTGGCGGCTCGCCCAGCGGGATGATGAGCGCGCGCGGAGCGGCAGATTTCCTGACCCGGTCGACGAAGTGGTTGGCCGTGACATTCGTGGTGCTGTCGATTGCGCTCGCTGCGGTCGCGGTGGACGCGACAAGCGGTGACGATATCGAATCGACGCTCGACCGGAATGTGAGCAATACGGAAAGCGATCCGTTGGCTCCGGCAGCGGGCATTGCAGGCGAAACGGCGCCTGCAACCCAGTCGACACCGTCCGACGATCCGCTCTCCGGCGCGACCGAATAACCTTACCAATGCTGCAATATGTGGATTGCGGGTGATTGCCTGCCCAATCCGCTTGCGCCGAATCCGACAATAAGCTTAAGGCCCAACTCCCATGGCGCGGTATATTTTCATCACCGGCGGCGTGGTCTCCTCGCTCGGCAAAGGTCTCATGGCAGCAAGCCTCGGTGCTCTGCTGCAGGCGCGTGGCTACACGGTCCGGATTCGCAAGTTCGATCCTTATCTCAATGTCGATCCGGGCACGATGAGCCCGTATCAGCATGGCGAGGTCTATGTGACGGATGACGGGGCCGAAACCGACCTCGACCTAGGGCATTACGAACGGTTTACGGGCGTATCTGCGCGGCAGAGCGACAACATCACCTCGGGCCGGGTCTACCAGGACATTATCGCCAAGGAGCGGCGCGGAGACTATCTGGGGGCGACTGTCCAGGTCATCCCGCATGTCACCGATGCTATCAAAGAGTTCGCCCTTGCGGATCAGGACGGGCATGATTTCATCCTGTGCGAGATCGGTGGCACGGTCGGCGATATCGAATCGCTGCCGTTTATGGAGGCTATTCGCCAGCTGCGAAACGAGCTCGAGCCGATGCAGACGCTCAGCGTTCACGTGACGCTGGTGCCTTACATTGCCGCTGCCGGAGAGCTGAAAACCAAACCGACCCAGCACTCGGTGCGTGAATTGGCCAGTCTCGGGATCAAACCGGATGTGCTGCTGTGCCGGGCAGAGCATCCTTTGCCCGATGGCGAGCGGCAGAAAATCGCCAATTTCTGCAACGTCCGCAAAGAGGCTGTCATTCCTGCTCTCGATGCGCCGTCGATCTACTCCGTGCCTTTGCAATATCACGAGGTTGGTCTCGACGCAGAGGTCTTGCGCGGTTTCGGCATCACCGACGCACCCGAGCCGGATCTTGCCGCCTGGCATGACGTGACCGATCGCTATTTCCACCCGGAGGGGGAAGTGACAATCGGCGTGGTGGGCAAATATGTCGGCCTGCAAGACGCCTACAAATCGCTCAATGAAGCACTCGTTCACGGCGGGATGGCCAACCGGACCAAGGTCAATATCCGCTGGATCGATGCGGAGGTGTTCGAAGGCGACGATGCGGATATCGCGGCCAAGCTGGAGCCGCTCCATGGCATACTGGTGCCGGGCGGCTTTGGCGAACGCGGCAGCGAGGGGAAAATTGCCAGCGTTCGCTTCGCCAAGGAGCGCAACGTACCGTTCTTCGGGATCTGTCTGGGCATGCAGATGGCCTGTATCGAAGGGGCTCGTACCGCCGGGCATGAAGCCGCATCCTCGACCGAGTTCGGCGATACGGCAGAGCCGGTCGTCGGGATCATCACCGAATGGATGACCGAAGAAGGCTTGGAGACCCGCGAATCTGGCGGTGATCTGGGCGGCACCATGCGCTTGGGCGCCTATGATGCGAAACTGACCAGGAACAGCCATGTCAGCGCGATCTATGGCGGAGCGACTGAAATATCCGAACGGCACCGCCATCGTTATGAGGTGAATGCGGCCTATCGTGATGCGTTGGAGGAAAGCGGGCTGGTATTCTCCGGCATGTCACCCGACGGGTTGCTGCCTGAAATCGTGGAGCGACCGGATCACCCGTGGTTCGTCGGCGTGCAGTTTCACCCCGAGCTGAAATCCCGACCGTTTGATCCGCACCCGCTCTTTTCGGGCTTCATCAAGGCAGCGCTGGCCCAGTCGCGCTTGGTCTGATCCCGCTTCGGGAGGTTAACCAACGTGATTCACTGCGAAAACTGTCGCGAATCGACAAGTTTTGCCAATCACCTATGCCTAAAGTAGGGTGTTAGTTACCAATACCGCCGATCAGCTGTTTATCTTTTGGCGGTAGAGGAGCACTAGGGTTGCCGGACATTCCTTCGCGGGTGTCCTGATGGGGCATTTCGAAATCACGGGCTTGTCCCGGCTTTTATCGTCTTCTGCGACCCGGACGGTTAGAGTCGGACGAGGCGGCGTTTGCGTCGCGGGGCGGATCTTCAAGCGGGTCCGCCCCTTTGATTTAAAACAGTCACGCACGAAGGCCGATCTTAAAAAAAGGGGCCCACCCGTTGCCGGGCAGGCCCTCTTCAATTCTTGGCGCTAGCGAAATCAGGCTGCGTCGGCTTCCTTGTCCTTGTCGCCATCGACAACTTCCAAAGTGGCCTGTTGCCCGTTCACCGCAATCTTTTTCGGCTTCATGGCGTCCGGCACTTCGCGTACCAGGTCGATAATCAGCAGGCCATCGGACAGGTCGGCGTTCTCGACCCGGACATAGTCTGCCAATTCGAAACGGCGCTCGAACCCGCGATTGGCGATGCCGACATGCAGCATTTCGCCATCGGTCGCTTCGTCGCGCTTCTTGCCGGTGACAGTCAGCAGGTTCTGCTGCGCAGTGATATCGAGGTCGCCCGGCCGGAAGCCGGCGATGGCAAGCGTGATGCGATAATCATCGTCGCCGCGCTTCTCGATATTGAAAGGGGGATAATTGTCGCTGCCGCCCTGTCGGACATTGCTTTCCAGCATATCGAAAAGCCGGTCAAAGCCGACGGTGCTGCGACGGTAGGGGGTGAAATCAAGACGTGACATATCAAATTCTCCAATGAGCAATTCGGTTGTGCGGAACCCGCTGATGCGGCATCCCGTTGGTTGAGTGACGCAGGCCCGATATGGCGCCTGATCACACAGGTAATTTAGTACGGCTTGGGCGGCGTTCAAGCCCTTTGCCAGCCGGCAAAAGCGAGGGAATGCAATGGCGGAACCACAAGTGGACATCTACACCAAGTTCGGATGCGGATTTTGCGTGCGGGCAAAGCGTTTGCTCGACGAAAAAGGCGTCGATTTCACCGAATACGATGTGACGCTGGGCGGCCTCAAGAAAGACCAGATGCTGGAACGGGCACCCCAGGCGCGCACAGTGCCGCAGATATTTATCGGCGATGTCCATGTCGGCGGTTCGGACGAGCTGGCGGCGCTTGAACGAGCCGGAAAACTCGATGCGTTGCTGGCCGGTTGATGACCCGTATTGCCGTCGCCCAGATGCAGTCGGGCATCGATCCTGCGGTTAATGCTGCCACGATCGAGCGTTTGATTGCCGAGGCTGCCGATGGCGGCGCGGCGATGTTGTTCACGCCGGAAATGTCGGGGCTGCTGGATCGTGACCGCAAGCGGGGGACAGCATCGATCCGTCCCGAGGCTGACGATGTCGTCCTCGAACGAACCCAGCAAGCGGCCAGGCACCATGGCATATGGGTCGGCCTTGGCTCGCTCGCAGTGGACGCAGGTGATGGCAAATCGGCCAATCGCTCCTTTGTGATCAACGCGCAGGGCGAGATCGCTGCGCGTTACGACAAGATGCATATGTTCGATGTCGATCTGTCGACCGGGGAAAGCTGGCGTGAATCCAACGCCTATGCGGCGGGCGATCAGGTGGTCACAGCCGAGACACCGTTGGGCCGGTTGGGGCTCACGGTGTGTTACGACTTGCGATTTCCCGCGCTGTTCGAGGCATTGGGCCGGGCGCAATGCGATGCGATCGCGATCCCCGCAGCATTTACCGTACCGACCGGGAAAGCCCATTGGCACGTTCTGCAACGCGCCCGCGCTATTGAGGCGAGTGCCTTCGTGGTCGCTGCCGCCCAGGTCGGGCACCACGAAGATGGCCGCACAACTTACGGCCACAGCCTGGTAGTTGACCCTTGGGGGGAGGTATTGCTCGATATGGAAGGCGAACAGCCCGGGCTGGGATTCGCCGATATGGATCTGGCGCGGATCGCGGAGGTTCGCTCCCAGGTGCCCAGCCTTGCCAATCGCCGCCCGATCTCTACATCCGGCGCGTCATGATCGTCTTCGACCTTTCCTGTTCGCAATCCCACCGGTTTGAGGGGTGGTTCGGCTCGACCAACGACTACGAAGGCCAGCGTGAGCGCGGCTTGCTGACCTGCCCGGAATGTGGGTGCGACCAAGTGGGCAAGGCCCCGATGGCGCCTGCGGTGCCAGCAAAATCCAATGCGAAGACGCCGGCTGCTCTGCCATCAGCTGCGGAAGAGACTGCGGTGGCAGACACTGATCCGGTTAGCGGAGGAGGGGAGGAAAGCCTGCCCCCGAAACTGGTCGAAGCGATGAAGGCCCTGGCCAAAGTCCAGGCCGAGACGATCAAGGACAGCACTTGGGTCGGCGAGGACTTCGCCAAACAGTCACGCGAAATGCACTACGGTGATCGCGACGAGAAACTGATCCACGGCAAAGCTACCTCTGATGAGGCCAAGGAGCTGCTGGAAGAGGGTATCACTGTTTCACCACTGCTGATCCCGGTTGCGCCGCCCGACGAACTCAACTGATTGCATCCGTCAGGCAGCGACACTATTGCCGCAGCCGGAGCGCCCGTAGCTCAGTCGGATAGAGCACCAGATTCCTAATCTGGGGGCCACAGGTTCGAATCCTGTCGGGCGCACCATGATAGAGCACTGGGAGAATACCGCATGACCGAGCACCCCTGGACCCGTCGCATCAGCGGCCTTGCATTCTGGCTGGCGCTTGCAGCCGTGCTTGTCGCCTTTGCAGGGATGACGCTGGCCCGGTTCGACATTGTCGGCAAGCTGCAAGGGTTCTCCATGTTCCTCTACATGGTACCGATCGCCGGGATCGCAGCGCTGATCGCGGTTGTCGCCTTGATCATGAACTGGCGGGCAGGTTGGCCTGCGGTGCGCAAGGCCGTGCTCGGGCTGATTATTGGTGCGGGCGCGTTCGGGGCTGCCACCGTCGCGATGAGTGCCGCCACCGAAGTTCCGGCCATCCACGACATCACAACCGATCTCGACACCCCGCCCGAATTCGCCGAGCTGTCGATACCGGCAGACAATATGCGCGGTGTCGACGGGGTGGAGGACTGGAAAGCCCAGCACCGCGAAGGATACCCTGATCTGGACGGCATCACTGTCGATCAGACAGTTGAGCAGGTCATCACCCGGGCCGCAGAAATCGCCGAAGACAAGGGCTGGGACGTGGCGGCAAGTGACGCAGCCACTGGCCGGTTCGAGGCCGTATCCTACGCCTCCTATATCAAGTTTGAAGATATCGTCGTGCTGCGCGCTGTCCCGACCGAAGATGGCAAGACGCGTGTCGACATGCGTTCTGTCAGTAGGGTCGGGGTCAGCGATCTGGGTGAGAATGCGAAGCGGATCGAGGGTTTCCTCGCTGCGCTTCAGGCGGGCTGATTACGCGCGCCCAGCCAGGACAACAGCACGATCAGGAGCGACATTGCTCCGCACAATATGGCGATGCCTGACCAGCCGATATAGGCATAGGCGACCGGTGCAGCCCAGCTGGCGATTCCTGCGCCGGTGAACATCATGATGATGTAGCCGGTCATCAGCCGCGTCCGGATGGCAGGGGCGAGGGTGAGAAACGTCATGCGTCCCGACACATCGATAGTGGGCCCCACGATGTTGGTGATGATCAGCGGGACAAGTAGCAACCACAGGCTGGATCCCGTTGGCCAGAACAGCAGGACACCGGCGGCTTGCAGGAGGCTGAGCAGCAAGCGAGCACGGTAGGGGCCGACCTTGTCCGCCCAGGCCCCCAACCGCGGCGTAGCGTAAATGCTGACAATGGCGACCGCAGCGAGATAGCCGACCGTATCGGTGCCATAGCCCATTTCAGGGCTGGTAAGATGGAATGCCAATCCCAGCCAGATCACCAGAAAAATACCGAAGTTAAGTGCTTGGATCGCACCTGACAGCGCGACGCGGGGGTACTGGAACAGGAGCGAAATGGTTGATCCGACCAGAGCGAAATAGCTTTGCGCCGGTTCGGGTGTCGCCCGCTTGGCTCGCCCTTCCATCAGGAACGGGATAGCGCAGGTGATGGCCCCCATCATGGCCGCCGCAATCCAGTATACGATCCGCCAATCAACCCATTCTGCCACTAGCCCGGCACCAACCCGCGCCACCAGGATCGCAACGATGATCCCCGCAGTCAGAAGCGCTGTCACCTTGCCCAGATTCTCCTGCGGCACACGTTTGGAGGCGTAAGCGGGCAGCAAGTAGGGCACGATGGTGACGAAACCGAGTAGGGTCGATGCCGCCACGAACAGCGCAAAGTTTTCCGCGAGTGCCATCACTACCAGCGTTAGCGTTTGGCAGGCTGCAAGGATGATCGAGAGCGTGCGGTTGCTGATCCGGTCACCAAGCGGCAGCAGAAGGAAAATGCCAAGCGCCAGCGCGATCTGGTTGAATGCCGGTACCAACCCGATCTGCGCAGGCGACACGTCGAAATGACGGCCGATATCCGCGATAATCGGGTGGATGTAATAGGCGTTGGCCACCGTGACGCCGGTGAGCATTGCCAACCCCAACTGGTCGGCACGGCTCAAACCGGCGGCTGGTTTCTGCATCGGGTCCTGATCTGCCACTGGTCGCGGCTATCAGCTTTCGCTCTGTCCCCCAAGCGGAACCGGCTCCTTGAAAGTATGGGTAACGTACGGGAACGGAATTTCGATCCCTGCATCATCCAGCGCACGCTTGATTGATCGGATCACGGCGTCGCGGCTTTCGTGCATATCGCGCGGTTTTGAACCGGCCCACCAGCGCACTTTGAAATCGACCGAGCTGGAATTGAACTCGCACGCAAACACGTCGATGCCCTTGTCGGTATTCACTGCGTCGACAGACTCGACCGCCTTACGGATAACTTCGGATGCCTGATCGAGATCTGTGTCATAGGAGACACCTGCGGTCACCTCGTGGCGGCGCTGGACTTCGTCGGTCAGGATCTCGACCGGGTTCTTGAACAGTATCGAATTGGGCACGAGCGTTACTTCGCCCGATAGCTTGCGAACATATGTTTCGCGCAAGGTGATATGCTCCACCTTGCCGGTAATCCCGTCGCACTCGATCACATCTCCTATCCGCATTTTCTCGCGCAGCATGATCAGCACGCCGGCGAGGAAATTCTCGAAGATATCCTGGAACGCAAAACCGATCGCCACCGCCCCGATTCCCAGACCGGCAATGATGCTGGACGGCGTAAAGCCCGGCATCACCACCACGAGAGCCAGCATCAGGCCAACCAGCCAGATGGCGAGGCGAACAAGTGTGTCGACCAGCGTTTTCAGGCTGGGCCGCATCTCTGTCTTGCCGGTCATGGAATCGGCGATGCGGACTGCAAATTTCGCTACCAACCAGGTGATCAGTAGTACGACCAGCCCGATGGCCAGATTGGGAAGGGCACGGATAATGCCCTCTGCCATTTCGACCAGCTGGTCTTGCAAGGTAGAGAATGTGTTTACGGTGCGGTCAAAACTCTCGCCCGCAGCAGTAACGGTATCGGATTGCATAATTTCCCCTTTGGCAACCCAACGTGCTGCAGGGCCGATGGGTTCCAAGGTTAGCTGTAGCCTGCCTAGTTAGTCGAGCCCGGGCCGGCGATGGATGATGCACCTTTCACAACGATGACCTGTCCGATTTCCAAAACCTGTTTGGTACGCCCGAACTGGATGGCAACGATGCCATCTTTCCGGCGCAGCGCGCGCTCGGCTTCGGCAGTCACTTCGTACCAATTCCAGCTTGTGCCGATTTCCAGCGTCTCTTCCCCAAAACCGGGAAAAGGCTCCGCATTTTGCTGGAAGCGTACGCGTAGAATGCCTTTGCCGCTATCGCTGCGGGCTGAAATGGTCCGGGCATAGAAGCCGATAGTGATCTGCTCTCCGCGCTTGATCTTGCGGATCAGGGGAATGCTGGTTCCTGCGGTGTAGATGAATTCTGTCGGCGCGTTCACGTTGAAGCGCCGCGCTGCACCGCCTCCGGGGATCGTTTCATCCACGATAACTTCTGAAGAGAAATCCCGCCCATAGCTTTCCCAATCGATCCGCGAGGGATCATTGACCAAATCACCTGGCAACGCCTCGTCCAGGGCCCTGAGGTTTGCCGGAAGGCTTTGTGCAGAAAGCTGGGTGGTTGGCACCAGAGTGCCAAATACAATCACGGCAAATGCCGCAAGAATTGCACGCTTGCTCGATGAAAAAGTCCAAACGGGCAGTCCCACTTCCACAATTCTCGATATAGTCCCCACTGTCCCCTCCTAGCCAGAACATGGGAACGTTAACATCATTGCGTCCTCAATCTCAAGTCTGGGAGGCAGAGTGGTGAGGAGTAGTCGATTGGGGCTAGTCGACGCCGTGTTCCTGGCGGGCAATCTCGTGCAGCCAGGCTGCATGCTGTGGAGCCTTCTTTGTTTCGCTCCATTCATCGAGCATCGGCATCGCGACGCGCTTCAACTCCGCATATTGGTCATCGGTGCCGATATCAGCCGCCAATTCAACGCGGTGTCCGTTCGGGTCGAAGAAGTAGATCGACTTGAAAATGCCATGATGGGTCGGGCCCAAGACGTCGATGCCGAGGCTCTCGACATGGTCTTTCGCGGCGAGCAATTCTTCTTCCGAACCGACCCGGAAAGCGAGGTGTTGCACCCATGCTGGCGTGTTCTCGTCGCGGCCCATTTCCTTTTGGTTGGGCAGTTCGAAGAAGGCCAGGATGTTGTTGTTCCCGGCATCCAGGAACACGTGCATGTAGGGGTCATACTCACCGGTTGAGGGCACATGGTCTTCTGAAAAGGCAGAGGTGTATTCCATCCCCATCACCTTCTCGTACCATTCAACCGTCTCTTTGGCGTCCTTGCAGCGATAGGCTGCGTGGTGGACTCCGCCGAGCTTGATCGGGTGCGCGCTCATTCGGCCGGTTCCTCGACTTTCAGCGCGCCGCGATTGATCTGGTCACGCTCCATGCTTTCGAACAGCGCTTTGAAATTCCCTTCACCGAAGCCTTCATCACCCTTGCGCTGGATGAATTCGAAGAAGACGGGGCCAACTTGCGCTTCGGCAAAGATCTGCAACAGCAAGCGCGGTTGGCCGCCCTCGGTCGTGCCATCAAGCAGGATGCCGCGCATCTGCAGTTCCTTGGCGTTTTCACCATGGCCGGGCAGGCGCTCGTCCAGCATCTCGTAATACGTCTGGGGCGGGGCGGTCATGAAAGGCACGCCCAGTTTCTTCAGGCGATCCCAGCAGGCGACAAGATCATCACAGATCAACGCAATGTGCTGGATCCCTTCGCCGTTGAATTCGCGCAGGAACTCTTCGATCTGGCCTTTGCCGCCTTCACCCTCTTCATTGAGAGGGATGCGGATTTTGCCATCAGGTGCCGTCAGCGCCTTGGACGTCAGGCCAGTATACTCGCCCTTGATGTCGAAGAAGCGGATTTCGCGGAAGTTGAAAAGCGACTCATAATAGTCGGCCCAGTATTTCATCCGTCCGGTGTAAACGTTGTGGGTGAGGTGATCGATCAGCTGGAATCCGGCCCCTTCGGGATGCTGCTCGACGCCCGGCAGGTATTCAAAATCGATATCGTAGACCGACAAGCCTTCACCGCTTTCATCGGCATAGCGATCGACCAAATAGAGGATCGCCCCGCCGATACCGCGGATCGCGGGGATACGCAGTTCCATCGGGCCAGGCTCATTCGCAACCGGCTCTGCGCCGTTGGCCATGAGATGGTCCCATGCCTTCTGCGCATCGCGGACACGGAAGGCCATGCCGCAGGCGCTGGGGCCGTGTTCGCGGGCGAAGTACCAGGCCGCGCTACGCGGCTCGTAATTGGCGATCAGATTGATGCCGCCCTGGCGCCACAAATGGACATCCTTGGAACGGTGCGTGGCAACATGGGTGAAGCCCATCGCTTCAAACACAGGTTCGAGTTGGCCCTTTTCCGGGGCACAGAATTCCACGAACTCGAAACCGTCGAGGCCGGCGGGGTTTTCAAAGAGGTCAGCCATGTCACATTCCTGTCAAACTAGTTTCAGCAGAAACTATATCGGATTTGCCGTCTTTGGGTCAAGCGACTGATTGCGAATTTGGTTTCCATCCGTTTCACCCGACGCATCTGTCGACTGATCTCGTGGATCAGCAACTACTTCTGGCGAATCGCAGCGATGTCATGCACGGTTCGACTCATGCCAGAATCGTTTCGTCTCAAAAGGTGGAAGACAGCTTGATGCTGCGAATCAGCTATGATTCTGTCGTCTACATGACGAAAGAGGGGCACAAGATCACACTGCCGAGAGAGCAGCTGACCCATGGCATGGCGCTGGTTGCGTTGCTGCTGATGGCGGGGCTGGCCCTGTTCGGCCCGAGCGGACTTCTGGCGTGGAGCGAGAACGAGCAATTGCTCGAACAGCGACAGGCCCAGATTGCGATGCTGACCGAAGAGCGCAACGAGCTACGCAACGGTGTCGAGGCGCTGCATCCTGATCGTGCGGACCCTGACATGGTGGGTGAATTGCTGCGCAAGAACCTCAATGTAGTCCACCCGGACGAGGTCGTTCTGCCCATCGCCCCCGAAGGCTGAGCGCTCCAAAATCCATTCTGCATAGGTATTTCCGTAGCGTCTGCGCTTCGCAGGCGTTGCGCGTCCCCTGTGCTTGCCTCTATAGGCGGCGCCGGTCTCCACCTCCCCAGGAAGGCCGCACAACCGGAGGATTGCACTCTTGGCCAAAGCCAGCACGCGAAAGACACCTGCGAAGAAGAAAGCTCCAGCCAAGAAGGCTGTTGAGGTGCAGGACGAGGATTTCATCCTGCACAGCTTGCAGGAAGCCTATGACAAGCAGCGCAGCTACAAGGCGAGCGAAAAGGAGATGCTCGACTTTTACGAGCAGATGCTCCTCATCCGGCGGTTCGAAGAACGTGCTGGCCAGCTGTATGGTCTCGGCCTGATTGGCGGCTTCTGCCATCTCTATATCGGGCAGGAAGCGGTGGCGATTGGCCTGCAGTCTGCGCTGGACGGCGACAAGGACAGCGTGATTACCGGCTATCGCGATCATGGCCACATGCTCGCCTACGGTATCGATCCCAAGGTAATCATGGCGGAACTGACCGGGCGCGAGGCTGGCATTTCCAAGGGGAAGGGCGGCTCGATGCACATGTTCAGCACCGAGCATAAGTTTTACGGTGGCCACGGCATCGTCGGCGCGCAGGTCGCGCTGGGCGGCGGGCTCGCCTTCGCCCACAAATACAACGAAGATGGCGGCATCTGTCTCGCCTATTTCGGTGATGGCGCGGCCAACCAGGGCCAGGTCTACGAGACGTTCAACATGGCGGCCCTTTGGAACCTACCGATCGTTTTCGTGGTGGAAGACAATCAATATGCCATGGGCACTGCCTCGAAGCGGTCGAGCGCGGAAACGCGTTTTCATCGGCGTGGCACCGGCTTCCGCATTCCGGGTATGGAAGTAAACGGGATGGACGTGCTCGAGGTGCGCCAGGCCGCCGAAGTTGCCTTCAAACATGTGCGTGAAGGCAACGGACCGGTACTGATGGAATGCAACACCTATCGCTACCGCGGGCACTCGATGTCGGATCCGGCCAAGTACCGGACCCGTGAGGAAGTGCAGGACCAGCGCGATCATCATGACCCGATCGAAGGTCTCAAGAAGATTTTGGTCGAGAACGGCCAGAAGGAAGAGGATCTGAAGGCGATCGACAAGCGTATCCGTGCGCAGGTCGCCGAGTCCGCCGATTTCGCCGAGAATTCGCCAGAGCCTGCACCGGCTGAACTCTACACCGATGTGCTGGTGGGGGAGTATTGAACGATGGCGATTGAACTCAAAATGCCGGCGCTTAGCCCCACGATGGAAGAGGGCACGCTTGCCAAATGGCTCAAGCAGGAAGGCGACGAGATCGTTTCCGGCGACATCATTGCCGAGATCGAAACCGACAAGGCGACGATGGAATTCGAAGCGGTTGACGAAGGCACGCTGGGCAAAATCCTGGTCGCCGAAGGCAGCGAGAACGTGGCGGTTGGCACCGTGATCGCAATGCTGGCGGCAGATGGAGAGGATGTGTCCGATGCAACGCCTGCTGCCGTCGAGGATGTGCCAGGTGAGGGCAAGGACGTCGGCAAGGATGAGCCAGGCGGCGTAAGCGCGCCCGACAAGCCGGCGCGTGAGCCGCAGCGGGACCCGGAAATCCCCGCCGGGACCAATATGGCCACCGTCTCCGTCCGCGAGGCCTTGCGCGATGCGATGGCCGAAGAAATGCGCCGTGACGAACGTGTGTTCGTAATGGGCGAGGAAGTTGCGGAATATCAGGGCGCTTACAAAGTGACCCAGGGTCTGCTCGACGAATTCGGGCCGAAACGTGTGATCGATACGCCGATTACCGAATACGGTTTCGCCGGGATCGGTACGGGCGCGGCGATGGGTGGCTTGCGACCAATCGTGGAATTCATGACCTTTAACTTCGCGATGCAGGCGATCGACCACATCGTGAACTCGGCGGCGAAGACCAATTACATGTCTGGCGGCCAGATGCGCTGTCCGGTCGTATTCCGTGGGCCCAACGGCGCGGCTAGCCGCGTCGGCGCGCAGCACAGCCAGAACTATGGCCCGTGGTATGCCAGCGTCCCCGGTCTGATCGTCATTGCCCCTTATTATTCAGCTGACGCCAAGGGCCTTATGAAGGCGGCAATCCGCTGTGAGGACCCGGTTGTGTTCCTCGAGAACGAGCTTGTCTATGGTCGCAGCTTCGAACTGCCGGAACTGGACGATCACGTCCTGCCCATCGGCAAGGCCCGTGTAATGCGCGAAGGCGCAGACATTACTATCGTCAGCTATTCCATCGCGGTTGGCTGGTCGCTGGAGGCGGCCGAAAAGCTGGCGGAAGAGGGCATTGATGCCGAAGTTATCGACCTGCGCACGCTGCGTCCGCTCGACAAGGATGCCGTCCTGACCAGCCTGGCCAAGACAAACCGCGTGATCGTGGTTGAGGAAGGTTGGCCGACCTGTTCCATCGCATCGGAGATCACCACGATCTGCATGGAAGAAGGCTTCGACGATCTTGACGCACCGGTGCTGCGGGTGACGAACGAGGACGTGCCGCTGCCCTATGCGGCCAATCTGGAGAAACTGGCAATCGTCGATGTGGACCGGATTGTCGCTGCGGCGAAGAAGGTTTGCTACGTGGACTAGGTCCGTCGGTGCGCTATTGCGCACCTAGGGATTGAAGACGCTGCAGTCAGATTTTGTCGGTGAGCCAAAGTCGGTTCGGGTGTAGAGCTCGGTCCGGTCTCGCTCGTGCCTGACGGTGTAGCTGGCAATGGCTGAAATCTCGTTCGTGGCGAGAAATTCGTCTGTGAAGACAGGTTGATAGGTATACGAAATCTCGACGAAAATGGTCGCATCGTCATCGTTCGAAACGACTTTCGCCCCCATCGGTCCCATGCCGCCATCCAGCTTGCCGTTTTCCAGCCCGTAGCTCGACACGTGGTTCTTGCTGCCGCGGCAGCGTTGCCAGGCCACGAAGTAATCTCCGTCAGTCGCTGACGTGACCGGGCACCCGCTCTTCAGGCAGTGCACATCGGTGTCGAAGACTTCGACGCTGCTGACGATAATCCGGCCATGGTTGAAGACGTCCAAGTCTTGCCCGGTCTGCAAAAAGGCGCCCGCCAGCACATCGTTGATATCGTTTTCGTACAGCTTGCGGTTGGTCAGGACGGTGGACTCCCCGACCCGGGCCATATTGTCTGCAACGTGCAATGCCGTCTGGCTCACCTTCATCTGCACAATCGCATAATTGGCCGTTTCCATTCCCCACAGCCCGGCCATCAGGACCAGCGGCGTGGAGAGAGCCAGCTCTGTCATGGCAACACCGCTTGTGTCGCTCAGCAGGTTTCGCAGTCTGCGGATCACGGGCAATTCCCCGCACTGCTTGTCCCAGACTGCAAGGCCCAGGGCTGGTTCCGCAATACGGTCTGAACGTCGTGCTTGTAATGATTGGGAACGCCGATGAAGCTGGCGATTGGCACGACGCGCGGATAATCGATGCTTACGGTGTAGACGACAGCATCGCGCGCACCGCCCAGGCCGACGACACCCCGGTCATCATCCCAGAATCCGTTGCCATTGGCATCTTCGAACGGTTCGCCATCATTGCACACGCTATCGCCGTTCAGATCGTCATAGCTTTCCGCGCTGCCGACTTCGGTGAAGGTGGTGTACGCAACCCGCTTGTGCGTGAATGTCGCATGCGGGGCGACCCGTTGCACTGCTGCCTCGACAGCCGCGTTCTGCGTGGACGCATTTGCGCCTTCCAAAGCTGAAGCACGCGCGGCCTGCTGCACGGCGCCAGTCAACAAGCTGCTGGAATACATGTTGTAGGTGATGTCGAACACGCCGAGCATCATCACAATGATCGCCGGAGAGATCATTCCGAATTCGACAATGGTCGCGCCGCTGCGATCCTGCCGGAGTGTCGAGACAAGCCGCCGGATCATCGTGAAATCCGCAAATCGCCGGTCGATTTGGCGATGGTGTTGAAGGCATCGTTGAGCTGGGTCGAGTTGGCCGCTTCGAAATAGCGCCCTTCGCCGGCGCAATCCTTCATCTTCTGGTTCACGCTTGTGCCGAAGGCGACCACCCACACAGTGGTGCTGTTCTTCTTCACCTCGTTACAGGCGAACAGGAAACGCTGTTCGATCGTTTCGGTCAGCGACATGCTGGAGCTGGTAGACCAGCGCCGCTCGTCGATCGGATCGACACCATAGGCACCATAGGCGATGTCATACGGTTCGGTCTGGCCGTCAGTCAGGAAGATCAAATGGCGCGACAGCGAGCGCGAAGCGCTGACGGGCTGGTTCTCAGCCGCGAACAGCCCCTTCTGCGACATCAGGCGGCCACCCCAGATCATCCCGATATCGTGATAGGTCGCGCCATAGGGGGTCAGGGTGGCGAGGTAGGTGTCCAGTTCCGCATCGGTAATCGGCGCCATCTTGCGTGCCTGGGGCGGGCAGGCCGACATCCACCAGTTTCCGGTCGCGATAAATTCCTGGTCGCTTTTCAGCACCGGAGCGGTGGAGAAGCTTCCGACGCCCTCTCCAGTCATGGAGCGGACATAGATGGCATCAGGATAGCGCGGCCGCCACTGGGTGTCCGTGTTGCCGGCGGTCGGCACCGTGTTGATGTCGAGATCCATATTGGTGGCGAGGTCGACGCTGGAAAAATCGGTCAGGACAGTGGATTTGCGTTCTTCGATGCATCCTGCGGTTTCTGCCCGCCAGTTGGTGACATCGCGGGAGATTGGCAGATAATTCCAGGCCGTATTGAACGAAGGAACCTCGTTCACTTCTTCGAAGGTCTGGACATAATCGGTATTCTCGCGCCGTTCTACGATGCACTCTTCATCATCCAGATAGACCCGATAGGCCGTTCCGTTTTCGAGCGAGCGCTTGGGCTGGATTTTCAGGACAGCCTTGATCGGCTCTGTTTGGACTTCGGTTCGCTCTTTGCCATCGTCAGACGAGGACCAGGAATAGGTCGAGGCGGGCAAGGCCTGGTCGCAGGAGTATTCTTCTTCGTCACCAGATCCGGGAACCTCTGTCGCCTCATACCGTGAGTCTACAATCCAGTCGGTGCGCGATCCGGAGACATAGGCCCAATTGCGGGTGTAGGTGCGGCCTTTGGCGACGGTGGTTTTTCCGGCATCCTCACGCGATTGGTAGGCCCAATTGTCGACCACCCATTCGTCTTTCAGCAGGTGTCCGACATTGACGTTGGTCGAATAGGGCACAAAGCCGTAGCGGATGCGTGTGCCGGGCGCCGCGTTACCTGCCATTTGCCCGTGGAAATTCTTGATCACCTGTTTCAGCGAGTCGATCCGCGGCAGCGTGTCACCCGTGTTTGTTATCCGCATCGAACCGGTCACATCGAGCACCATCATCACATCAACATCGGAGAAGCTGAGCCGCGCCTGGCATTCGACCTGCACCGGGATGGTCTGGAAGCCGAAAACCGTCATCACCGAGGTAGGGACATTGACCGTGGCAGTCCCGGAAACCGAATAGTCGCTTTCCAGCACCATGTTGAAGGTCCGGTTTTCCGTTCCGTAGGCACCATTCTGGAAGTTGACGTTGAAAAATTGCTGCCCGCGCTTGCCGGCGTCGACAGGAATATCGGTAAGGGTGGAAATCTTGGTGCCCAAGGCCTTGCGCGCGGCAAGCGTACCGGCGTCACAGGCCTGTTGCAGGCGGCTTTCCGCCAGATAGGCGCGGCTCATATCGACGCCGCTGCCCGCCATCGCCAACAGCGGCAGCAAGGCCGCTGCAATCAGCGCGAGCGTGTTGCCCGAACTGTCTTTGGCCAGCCTGGTCAAAAAGCCCCGCATGGCGCGGGAAGAGGGGTAATGGCGCATTTCCACGCCATCGCCTTACGAGCCGCCCGTAAGCGTATCGCGAAGGGAAGTGGTTAATGCTTTGCAACCAGAGAGGCGCAATGCGGGCAATCGCGGGCCGGAATACCCTTAAGATATTGCGGGTTTGACGGCGGCGCTTGACTTGTCGCACCCACTCATCCGACAGGCAACGCCGTGACCGATCTCGATCCCACCGAATTGCCGCCTGCGATGCAATTGGCGCTGGCCTACGCGCCGCGAACAGCGCGTAATGTGCATCTGGCGTTGTTCGCACTCGACACCCGGCTGGCGCAGGTTGTGGGGCGCGGTAGCGAACCGATTGTCGCCCAGCTCAAACTGGCCTGGTGGCGCGACAGGTTTGCAGAGGATCGGTGCCAATGGCCCGTAGGCGAGCCCTTGCTGGCCAGCCTCGCCACCTGGGATGCCGATGTGTCGCACTTGGGCAGAACGGTCGACGGATGGGAAGGGCTCCTTTCCGAAGATCCGCTTGCAGCGCCGGTTGTGACCGAATTTGTCGAAGGGCGTGCCCAAGTATGGGCTTTGGCAAGCGAGGCCATAGGGGCAGGGACCGAGTCCTCGAAAGTCCAGCAGGCTGCGCGGCAATGGGCCGTCGCGGACCTGGCTGGCAATTTGCATGACGCAAGCGAGAAAGCCGAAGCGATCCGGTCAATACGAGACCTGTCGCTCGATCCTGTCGTGATGCCCCGCGCCCTTCGCCCGATGGCGGTTCTGGCTGCGATGGGCCGGCGATCGCTGAAACGGGAACGACCGATGATGGATGGCGGCCGGGCTTTGTTCAATGCAATGCGGGTTGGCATTCTCGGACGATAGGATAGTCTGCCCTCGTCGCAGAGAAGGGGAGCGCTATGGACCGCCTGGTACTGGGTGCTGTTGGAGCATTGTTATTGGCCGGAGTGGGCCTGTTCTGGTGGCAGGGCAGGGCACAGGTGGAGGAAGGCGCGCCACCTCCGATAGCCGAGCCGACCGAAGCGCAGCCGGCCGAGCCGGAACTCCCTGTGGCCGATGTCGCCGATGCAGAGGGACCGGAACCGCCCGAAGCGACCGAGCTGAGCCGCGAGCAGCGCCGTTTCTTCCGCTATGATCGGAACCGCGATCTCACCATCACCCGCAACGAGATGCTCTCCAGCCGGACCGATGCCTTCCGTAAGCTCGACAAGGACGGCAACAATCTGCTGACATTCGAGGAATGGGCAGTGCGCACTGTCGAGCGATTTGACGGAGCCGATGCCAATGGCGACCGAGAATTGAGTCCGGACGAATTTGCCACCACCGCGCCCAAGCGCCGGCCGCGGCGCAACAATTGCCGCTGCTGATCGCTGCCTAGGCGGGGACCGCTTCCAGCTGCGCCAGCCACGCGCCCATGTCTTCCTTGCCGCGCGAGGTATAGGCTTCCTTCCGCTGCTTCTTCTTGACCTCGTGCAGGGGCGGGAACAGGCCAAAATTGATATTCATCGGCTGATAAGTGTCGGCCTCTGCATCGCCGGTAATGTGGGATAGCAACGCGCCAAGGGCGGTGGTGCGCGGTGGCCCCTGCCATGTTTCGCCAGCCAGCTCGGCCGCAGCCATCATCCCCGCAACCAGCCCCACAGCGGAACTTTCTACATAGCCCTCGCATCCGGTAACCTGCCCTGCAAAACGGATATGCTCCGCGCCCTTAAGCCGGAGCTGGCGATCCAGCACCATTGGCGAATTGAGGAAGGTGTTGCGATGCAACCCGCCCAAGCGCGCGAATTCGGCGTTTTCCAATCCCGGGATGGTCCGGAATAGCTCCACTTGCGCACCATATTTCAGCTTCGTCTGGAAGCCGACCATATTCCACAAGGTGCCCAGCTTGTTGTCCTGCCGCAGCTGCACCACGGCGTAAGGCCAGCGACCTTGCGGGAATTCGGGCGAGGTATCGCGGGGATTGTCGAGGCCAACCGGCTTCATCGGGCCATAGCGGAGCGTGTCGATACCGCGACTTGCCATGACCTCGATCGGCATGCAGCCGTCGAAATAGGGTGTGTCCTTTTCCCATTCGCGGAACTCGGTCTTCTCACCGTCCATCAGGCCCTGATGAAAGGCGAGATACTGCTCCTGCGTCATCGGGCAGTTGATATAGTCGCCTTCCTCGTTGGAGGCTTCGGTCCGTTTGTTCCAGCGCGACTGGATCCAGCATATGTCCATATCGATGCTGTCGCGGTGCACGATGGGCGCGATCGCATCGAAGAACGCCAAGCGTTCCTGGCCCGTGGCCGTAACAATACTCTCGGCCAGAGATTGAGCGGTGAGGGGGCCAGTGGAAACGATGGTCAATCCATCGGTAGGCAGAGTGTCGATACGTTCACGCACGACCTCCACATTGGGATGTTCTTCGAGCGTTCGCTGGACTTCGGCGGAGAAGACATCGCGATCCACGGCCATCGCCGAACCGGCAGGAACACGGGCCGTCTCGCCAGCCCGCATGACGAGCGAATCCAGTCGACGCATTTCGTGGTGGAGCAGGCCGACAGCGTTCTTGTCGTCATCGTCGGAGCGGAAAGAATTGGAGCATACCAATTCCGCCAGCCCGTCGGTCTGGTGGGCCGGGGTCATCTCGCCGCTGCCGCGCATTTCCGACAGGCGGACCTTGATTCCGCGCTTCGCGAGCTGCCAGGCAGCCTCGCTCCCGGCGAGACCGCCGCCGATGATATGGACCTGATGTGTCATGGCCCCGCAACTAGGTGCTGCGCACGGCCAGCGCAATGATGGACCGAGGGCCTAGCGACCGACCACAGGCTTCAGATGTTGCTTCAATTCCGGCAGGACCCGGTCCAGCCGACGTGCGAGTTCCGGCAGGCGACGGACAGGCACAGCCGGGAACAGGTGATGCTCCAGATGAAAAAACATGTTGTAGCTGACAGCATTGACCAGCCGGTTCCGTTGTGACCGCGCAACCAGAGCACTGTCTTGGCAGCCGCGATGGGTGATCCACACCGCGAACAGGGCGGTAAAGCATTGCGCCACCAGCATCGTGCCGAAGTGCCACGCGATCGCGTCCACGCTCCACACTATCGCGACCGCCGGCAAGACCATGTTGAGAAGCAAGTCGATGCCCACCTTGCGACGCCACACCGGGCCGCCTTCTCGCAATGCAGCCAGGTGGCACTCGATTGGGAAGAGCGGCCCATAAGCGAGGACCCGGATCAGGCTCATTTTGCCGGCCTTGCCCTCCAGATCGCGCTCGGTGTTGATATGGGCGTGATGGCGCATGTGATTAAAAGCGACGCTATGATTGCTGCCGAGCATCATGAGGCTCAAACCATGCAAGACCATCCTGTGGCCTTGCGGGCTGAAGCCGAGATTGTGATGAATCGCTTCATGGTTCAGCCGCAGCGCGGTGAGGAAGAACATGAATTCGCACAACAGACCCAGTGGCCACAAGTCGAGGGCGAAGAAGGCCAACGAGGCAGACAGCCAGGGAAGCGGGTGCAGGCACTCCACCAACCCGTCGCGTGGGCGCATAGAGGCCAGGTCGCGCCAGCGGAGCTGTCTGGCAGCCTGACGCAGGCGGGCGGGATCAAGCACTTGGGCCATGGGCAATCCCCTGTATTTGTGCTTTCTTAATAGCATCGGGCGAGAGGAATGTGTGTGCATTTCGCAGCATGAATGATGCAAGCGCTGCAACGATGTAAGAATTTTCGGGGGAACTATGCCAAAACGTGCACTGATCGAACATCGCCCTTGGCTGATGGCGGCGATCATCGCTGCAGGGGCATATTACTTCCTCAGCGACAATCCCATCGGGGGCATCTGGTTGATGATGCTCAAGGGTACCGGCGTTGCCCTGCTGGCGGTCTATGCCTTGCGCCGGGCCGGAGGGAAGGACGGGAACTTGCTGGCCCTGGCTCTTGGTCTGTCCGCGTGTGGTGACATGCTGATCGAGATCGAATTTCTGTATGGCGGAACGGCTTTCTTCCTTTCTCACGTCGCAGCGATTGCCCTCTATCTGCGCAATCCCCGCGGCACGCCGACCGGAAGCCAGAAGGCAGCGGGTGTGGCACTGCTACTCCTCACGCCGGTGGTCAGCTGGCTGCTGTCGGGCGATTTGCAGGTCGGTCTCTATGCCCTTGCTCTTGGAGGTATGGCAGCGGCAGCGTGGCTGAGCCGCTTCCCGCGTTACCGGGTCGGTGTCGGCGCGGTATTGTTCGTGATTTCCGACTTGCTGATTTTCAGCCGCATGGGGCCTCTGGATATGCAGGCGATCCCCGATCTGCTGGTCTGGCCGATCTATTTCCTCGGCCAGTTCCTGATCGCGACCGGGGTTGTGCAGACTTTGCGTGCGGAGCGGCTGGCTACGGCCTGGCAGCGATAGTGGTGCGGTGCAGTTCGCGGCGATACCCTTCGTAACCACCCGTGGCGCGATGCAGCACGCTGCGATTATCCCACAACACCAGCATACCGGGCTCCCATTGGTGGCGGTAGACGAAGCGATCGTCTGATTGCCATGCATAGAGCTCGCGCAACAACGAGACTGCCTTGTCTTGCTCCATACCCTCGATCCCGATGATATAGCCGAGTGCGGAGAAGATGGCCTCTTCACCCGTCTCGGGATGGCGTTGGATGAGGGGATGAGTGCAGGTTTCCATGGCCTTGTCGCTGGGCCGGATTGCCATGCTGCGCCCTTCGTCGTCCTCGCCATAAGCGCCATCGAGAGCATAGGCCCCGCGCGCACTGTGGATCGCGGTCAGCTGCCGAAGCTCGTCCTTGCGAGTATCGGGGAGGGCGGCGAATGCGGCGATCTGGTTTGCGAACAGAGTGTCGCCGCCCTGAGGCGGAATCTCGATTGAAAGCAGACACGTGCCCGCAGGCGGTGCCTCCAGAAAGCTCCAGTCGCTATGCCAGTTCTCCGCAAACAGGGGACTGGTTTCGTCAGGCTCGCGCAGGATCGCCGCGATGTTTTGGCGCCCCGGGATAGGGTCGAAGAACGGATCTTCACCAAAGCCGCCCATGGCCAGTGTAAACCGTTCTAACGCATCATCATCCATCGCCTGACCGGGGAAAGCCAGCACGCGATGTTCTAGCCACGCGGCCCGGATTTCGCGAACCGCGCTGGCATCGAGCGGAGCGGACAAATCGATGCCCGTCGCCATGGCACCGCAGGCTTGGCCACTCGGCTCGACTGTCAGCATTTAGTCCTCCGGCGTTTCGCCCTCGTTGCTATCCCGGTCCATCGTGGTCTGCGGCGTGGTGTCATCCGCATCGCGGCCGATCATTTCTTCGACGATCGCTTCTTCGGCCTCGTTCTCCGGCTCTTCCTGCTCGTCAATACGTACGGCACTGACGATGGTTTCGCCCTTGGCCACATCGAACAAGCGGACACCGGCAGAACCGCGGCCAATCACACGCATACTGTCGAGACCGATGCGGATCAGCTTGGCCTGGTCTGTTACAAGCATCAATTGGTCGGCCTTCGTCGCGGTGAAGCTCGCCACGACAGGACCGTTGCGCTTGATATTGTCGATATTGGTAATGCCCATGCCGCCACGGCCCGCGCGGCGATATTCATAGGCGGACGACATCTTGCCATAGCCATTGGCACATACGGTCAGAATAAACTGCTCTTCCTCAGCCATCGCAGCGTGTTCCTCGGAAAGCGCAGGTGCACCTTCGTCTGCTTTCCACGGCGCAGCTTTCAAATAGGCATCGCGTTCGTCGGGAGTGGCGGAACCGCCCGTAAGGATCGAGAGCGACACAACCTCGTCGCCTTTCTCCTTGAATTTCATGCCGCGCACACCGGTAGAGGTGCGAGAGGTGAATTCGCGCACATCCTCGCCTGCAAAGCGGATTGCCTTGCCCATGCGGGTGGCAAGCAACACGTCGTCCGTCGCTTCCAGCAGCGCGACGCCAATCAGGCGATCTTCGCTGCCTTCTTCGAACTTCATCGCAAACTTCCCGTTGGACGGGATGTTGGTGAAGGCATCCATGCTGTTGCGGCGTACATTGCCCTTTGCCGTCGAGAATACGACGCTCAGCGCTCCCCAACTGTCTTCGTCTTCGGGCAACGGCAGCACCGCGGCAATCGTCTCACCTTCGTCAAGCGAAGGCAGCATGTTGATGATCGGCCGCCCTCGTGTCGTGGGCCCGCCTTCGGGCAGTTTCCAGACCTTTAGGCGGTAGACCTTGCCATGGGTGGAGAAGAACAGCACCGGATTGTGAGTGCTGGTGACGAACATCTCGCTCACCGCATCGGCATCCTTGGTCGCCATGCCGGCACGGCCCTTGCCGCCGCGATGCTGGGCACGGAACGTCGAAAGCGGGGTGCGCTTGATGTAGCCGTCGAGAGTGACCGTCACGACCATTTCGTCGCGCTCGATCAGATCCTCGTCGTCGAGACCATCCCAGGCCGGAGCGATCTCGGACACGCGCGGAGTGGCGTATTGCTCGCGGATGTCCAGCAACTCATCGCGCAAAATAGCGTAAAGCTTCACGCGGTCCGCCAAGATGGAAAGGTATTCGGCAATAGCCTCGGACAGCTCTTTGAGCTCGTCACCGATCTCGTCCCGCCCGAGCGCAG
The DNA here is from genome assembly GCF_039536765.1 of Parerythrobacter jejuensis. Taxonomy (NCBI): domain Bacteria; kingdom Pseudomonadati; phylum Pseudomonadota; class Alphaproteobacteria; order Sphingomonadales; family Erythrobacteraceae; genus Parerythrobacter; species Parerythrobacter jejuensis. Next base: position 574,035 of record NZ_BAAAZF010000001.1, on the reverse strand, counting down.
TCAAACGGTGCAGGCGCAGATCCAGGATCGCCTTCACTTGCCGTTCGGACAGGCGATAGGTCCCGCCTTCCTGCTCGGCATCAGGCTCGATGGCTTCGACAAGGCGGATATATTGCGCGATATCGCCAATCGGCCATTCCTTGGTGCGCAATTTCTCGCGGGCGATCTGTGGATTGGACGATCCACGGATCATCGCCACCACTTCGTCCAGATTGGACACGGCAACGACCAGGCCGAGCAAGATATGCGCGCGTTCGCGGGCCTTGTTCAGCTCGAACTTGGTGCGGCGGGTAATGACCTCTTCACGGAAGGTGATGAAAGACTGGATGATATCACGAAGCGCGAGCGTTTCCGGGCGACCGCCACGAATGGCAAGCATATTGGCCGGGAAGCTCGACTGGGCCGGGGTGTAGCGCCAGATCTGGTTGAGCACGACATCGGCAGAGGCATCGCGTTTGAGGTCGACAACGACCCGCACGCCTTCGCGCGATGATTCATCACGAATGTCCGAAATACCCTCGATCCGCTTGTCCTTGGCGGCCTCGGCAATTTTCTCGACCAGCCCTGATTTGCCGACCTGGAAGGGAATGCTGGTGAGCACGATCGACTCGCGGTCACCTTTCTTCGTCTCTACTTCATGCCGGGCGCGCATCAGGATCGAGCCGCGGCCTGTGGTATAGGCTGCACGGGCGCCCGATTGGCCAAGGATGAGCGGCGCGGTGGGGAAATCCGGGCCGGGGATGAATTCGATCAGCTCTTCGCTGGTGATCGCAGGGTTGTCGATAAAGGCCAGGCAACCATCGATGACCTCGCCCAGATTGTGCGGCGGCACATTGGTCGCCATGCCGACGGCAATCCCGCCAGCGCCATTGACCAGCAGATTGGGAAACCGCGCCGGCAGGACAGTCGGCTCCTTGAGAGAGCCGTCATAGTTGTCGGCAAAGTCGACCGTATCCTTGTCGAGATCGTCGAGCAGGGCATTGGCGACTTTGTTCAGGCGCGCTTCGGTGTAACGCATCGATGCCGGTGGATCCGGATCCATCGAGCCGAAATTGCCCTGGCCATCGATCAAGGGGACGCGGAGCGACCAATCCTGCGTCATCCGGGCCAGCGCATCATAAATCGCGCTGTCACCATGCGGGTGGTAATTGCCCATCACGTCGCCGACGATCTTGGCGCTCTTGCGATAGGGCCGGCCTGCGACAAAGCCGCCTTCCTGGCTGGCGTAAAGTATCCGGCGATGCACCGGTTTCAGGCCATCACGAACATCGGGAAGAGCGCGGCTGACGATCACGCTCATCGCGTAATCGAGATAGCTCGTCTTCATTTCGTCCACGATGTCGATACGTTCGTATTCGTCCATCGGAACAGGTGGGGTCAGGGTGTCTGTATCGTCGCTCAAAGGATTCTCGTTCCGCTGTTAAGCTGCGGGAGGAAATTACAGTCTGGAGACTAGGGGAATGAGGGCATTCTAGCCACTCGAACACCGCCCAGATGGGTGTTTGTTGCGCTGTTTTCCACATTTCCCTATCTTGCAGGTGATCGCTGGCTTCATGGAGGCTGAAAAACCTATTCAATCGCCGTTCACCGCAGATATCCTACAAGGGATAGCATTCGGCGGTGCCAAGGGCTTGCCTGACGGTTTTAACTCGTGCAGCCGCTGCCAACAGACAGTTTTTGATGTTTCATCCTAGGGGAGAACAACCCATGCGTTCTAACGCTCGCCATAATGCCCGTCCGGGTCGCTCGCTCGCTCTTGCCATCGCCTTGATGTGCGGCACCGCCATCGGTGCAACCGCTTTTGAAGCGCCTGCCTACGCGCAGAAGAAGGACAAGAAGAAAAAGGCGGACAAGCCTGACTACTCCAAGGACTTTATTGAAGCCTATCAGGCCGCTGATGAGCTGGTGAAGGCCGAAACTCCGGACTACGCCGCGATCAAGGTCAAGCTCGACGAGGCGACCGCGCTGGCGAAGACACCGGACGACAATTTTGTCCTCGGTAACATGACCTACATCGTTGGCCGCAATTCGCAGGATATCGGCCTGCAGCGCGCTGGTGTTGGCCGCATGCTGGATAGTGGCAAAACGCCCGAAGCGAATTTGGGCCAGTACAGTTTCCTTGCGGGACAGCTGGCCTACCAGGAGCAGGATTGGGCCGAAGCCCGCAAGCGCGTCCAAGAGGCGATTGCGGCTGGCTATACGGACAATGACCCGCAAGCGATCGTCGCGGAGACCTATTTCAACGAAGGCAGCAATGCTGAAGGTCTGGCCTATCTCAAGGGTATCATCGACGCTCGGGCAGGTGCTGGCCTGGCCGTTGACGAATCGTGGCTGCGTCGCGGCATCACGGTCGCCTACCAGAATGATCTGGCTGAGCAGGCGATCGGTTTCGCTGGCATGTATGCGTCCATGTATCCGTCGACTGATAGTTGGGGCGATGCGATCGCGATCCAGCGCAACTTCTACGACTATGATCAGCAGGCAACGCTCGACATCCTGCGCCTTGCGCGTCGCGCCGAGGCCCTGCGGACCGAGCGTGACTATGTCGATTACATCGATGCTGCTGACTTCCGCCGCTTGCCGGGTGAAGTGAAGGCTGTGGCTGATGCCGGTCTTGCGAAGGGCCTGCTGCAATCAAGCGATGTCTTCGTGAACGAAGCGCGCAGTGGCGCCAATTCCCGGATCCAGGCCGACCAGGCTGAATTGCCTTCATTGGAACGCGATGCCCGCAATGGCTCGTCGCTTCCGACCGTCATGGCGGCTGGCGATGCTTTCCTCAGCTACGGCCAAGCTGCCAAGGCCGAGGAATTTTATGCCAAGGCGCTTACGCTTCCGGGCGTCGACACTCCTCGTATCATGACCCGCTTGGGAATCGCCCAGCTGGATCAGGGCAAGACGGCCGAAGCAGCTGCGACCTTCGAAAAGGTTCAAGGAGCACGGCAGGCTATTGCCCGGCTTTGGGCGCTCTATGCCGGCCAGCAAGGTGCACCGGCAGCCGCAGCGGCCCCTGCAGCGGAAGAAGCCACGGGCGGCTAACTGGTAACATTTCCGTTTAGGGAAGGGGGTGTGGACTTTGGTTTGCGCCCCTTTTTCTATTTTTGAAGCCAGTTAGCGCAACCGCTTGACGTAGAGCTGTTCGTCAGTGCCGCGCTTGATCTCGAACCGGTCAAGCGAGCGGACCAGTTCGGACAGGCGCTTGAAACCGTAATTGCGCACATCAAAACTGGATCGGTTGCCGGCAATCTGCCCGACTTCATGGAGGCGAGCGAAGCCGTCTTCATCGCGACTCGAGGCCTTCCAGGCATCGCCAAGCAAGGTGATCAGCTCTTCATCGACTGTGTCGGGCACATCGTCTGTGGAGGCTCCGTTATCGCTCGCGATCGGATTCTCGCCTTTCATCAGCCGGTCGACATCGAGGAACCGGGTGCAGGCTGTCTTGAGAGCCATCGGTGTGCGCTTGTCGCCAAAGCAATAGACCGGCAGTCCATCTTGCCGCAGGCGCGTCACCAGCGGTGTAAAGTCGCTGTCCGAGCTCATGATGCCGAAACCGTCGACCTTGCCCTGATAAAGCAGATCGACCGCATCGATAGACATTGCCATGTCGGTCGCATTCTTGCCGCGGGTCAGATCAAATTGCTGATGCGGACGAATGCCATAACGGTTGGTGATGTCGCCCCAGCGCTTGAGCGCGTCCTTGGCCCAGTTGCCATAGGCCCGCCGGATATTGACCTGGCCCAGCTCGGCAAGGACGGTGAGGACGGAATCGATCCCGCCCGGATTCACATTGTCCGCATCGATCAGCAGGGCAATATTCTTGGCGTCCATTTCCGACATGTTCACTCCAATTCAGGCAGCATCAGGCACCGCATTTCACTCTACCGGAGCAAACTCATCCTGTTCCTGGTCGAGGTGATACAAGACGCCTTCCGAAATCGCGAAGAACGCGCCGCGCAGCTTCAAACTCCCGCCCTCGACTTTTTCGCGGACCCAGGGGAAGCTCATCAGATTGCGCAGGCTGAGCCTGACCGCGGCAAGCTCCATCTCCCGTTCGGCCGCACGCCCTTCGGTGCCGTGGGACGCGGCAACTTCGTCGCGGGTTTCCTCCAGCAGCGATATCCAGTCCGCCACAAAGCCGCCAGCGCCCGGTGCATTTCCGTGGAAGCCTTTGGTCAGTGCAGCTTGGCAACCGCCGCACATACCGTGCCCCATTACCACAATCTGCTTCACTTCCAGCATCTGGACCGCGAATTCTATCGCCGCGGAAACACCATGATGGCCCGGACTGGTCTCGAACGGCGGGACAAGCGCCGCGACATTGCGGACGACGAAGATTTCGCCCGGATCGACGTCGAATATCTGCGCTGGATCTACCCGGCTGTCGGAACAGCCAATGATCATCAGCTTGGGATGCTGGCCTTCGCTGACCAATTGGTCATAGCGGGCCCGCTGGCGCGGATACCCGTCCTTGCGAAAGCGGCGATAGCCTTCCAGTAATTCGGCAAACTCAGGCATTCAGAAACGCTCCCCGCGAATGACCTCAACGTCCCACATCGTCAGCAACAGCCCGTGGCTGGTCAGGATTGGTGCCAGTTCCTCTGCCAGCGCGGCCGCCTTGTCTTTCGAGGCGACGGTAAGAACCAAGACCTTGTCGGCACCGGTCACACGTTCCTCGCGCCAATGGCCGTCGCGCCCCTTTCCTGAGGAGACTGGCAAAACGGTCCAACCGGTAATTTCGACCTTGTCGATGGCCTCAGTGACCCGCCGCACCAACGCCGCATCGGCCAGGATCTCGATCCGTTTGCGAACAACCATTTCGATCATGGAGCAATCCCTCCCGTGCCCATCAGCATATTCGCCAATGCGGCGATAAGGCCGATATTGATCAGGATGTTGAAGGGGAATGTGATGCTGAGCGACATCGTCAGGTAAATCCCGGGGTCAGCCTGCGGCACCGCGAGCCGCATGGCTGCGGGCACCGCGATGTAGCTTGCGCTGGCACAAAGAACGCCAAAGGCGGCGACCGAGCCTACTCCCATCCCAATGAAACTGGCTGCGAATGTGCCCAGGACCCCGTTGAGAAGAGGTAGAGCGATTGCAATGACGGTCAGCCTCCACGTCACGGCCTTCGCATCCATGATCCTACGCGCTGCAATCAAGCCCATGTCGAGCAAGAAGATACACAAGACACCCTTGAAGCCTGCTTCGAAAAACGGGCTGACATCGGCAAAGCCGCTTTCACCGCCGATCATGCCGATGGCAAAGGCGCCCAGCAATAAAACAACCGACGCATTCAGCAGGACCTCGTGCAGCAATTCTCCCTTCGGACGACTATCCGGTCCTGAAGAGCCCATCCCGTGAGCCAGCAACAGGCCGGTCAGGATGGCCGGCGTTTCCATTGCGGCCATCACGGCGACCATGAAGCCTTCCGGAGGAGTGCCTTGCAAGGCGAGGATTTCCGTCGCGGTAACATAGGTTACGACGCTGACCGAACCATAATGGGCAGCGACCGCGCCTGCATTGAGCTGGTCCAGCTTGCCGAAGGATCGCAGCACAAAATTGGCGATGAACGGAACCAGGAAACTGAAAGCGATGCCCGCCGCCAGCGCTGCCGCCACTGTCCCGTCGAGGCCGGACTTGGACACGGCAACACCGCCCTTCAGGCCGATGGCAGCCATCAGGTAAAGCGACATGCCCTTCGCGATGGCTTCGGGTATGGCGAGATCAGAGCGTGCAAATGCAGCCAGCAAGCCCAGCACAAAGAACAGCACCACAGGGCTCGTGAACGTCTGGATCATGCTCGTGTCCATGGCGACGTGCTAGCGGCGTGGTCGGCGGTGGGCAAGGTCGCCGCAGATGTCACGCACAGCCATTGCTTCACCGGGTTCGCGCGCCTAAATGAGCGCCATGAACGACCTCTCTTCGACCCCGCCAGCCAATGATGGACGCCCCGCTCGCCAGCGCAAGCCTGACTGGATCCGCGTAAAGGCGCCAGTCAGCAAGGGGTATCACGAGACGCGCAAGCTGATGCGCGATCTGAGCCTGAACACGGTTTGCGAAGAAGCAGCGTGCCCGAATATCGGCGAATGTTGGGACAAAAAACACGCCACTGTGATGATCTTGGGAGATGTATGCACGCGTGCCTGTGCGTTCTGCAATGTCAAAACCGGCATGCCACGCATGGTCGATCCGATGGAACCGGAAAACGTAGCGATTGCTGCGGGCCAGATGGGCCTCAAGCATATTGTTATTACCAGCGTGGACCGGGATGATCTGCCCGATGGTGGCGCAGGTCAGTTCGTCAAAGTGATCAAGGCCCTGCGGCGCGAGACACCTGACACCACGATCGAAATTCTTACCCCGGATTTCCGCGGCAAGATGCGCCCGGCCGTCGAGGCGATTTGTGAAGCCGGGCCAGATGTTTACAATCATAACCTAGAGACGGTTCCGCGCCTTTACCCGACCATCCGTCCGGGCGCGCGCTACTACGCTTCGATCCGCCTGTTGGAAGAAGTGAAGAGCCATGATCCGATGATCTTCACCAAGTCGGGCATCATGCTGGGGTTGGGTGAGCAACGTTTGGAAGTGCACCAGGTGATGGATGACATGCGCAGCGCGGATATCGATTTCATTACGATGGGCCAATATCTGCAGCCCACGCCGAAACACGCTAAGGTCGAGGACTTCGTGACGCCGAAAGCATTTGATGCGTACGGCGCCATCGCCCGTGCCAAGGGTTTCCTGCAAGTCGCCGCCTCACCGCTGACACGTTCCAGCTATCATGCCGGGGATGATTTCGCCGAGATGAAAGCTGCGCGGGAGGCGAAGCTCGCGAAGGAGCACGCCTGATGCCGGGCATCCGGGAACAGCGCGAGCTGCCCTATAGCTGCGAGCAGATGTACGATCTGGTTGCCGATGTGGGCCGATATGCCGAGTTTCTGCCATGGGTCGTGGCAACCCGGGTGCGGAGCGACAGCGAAACCGAAATGGTCGCCGACATGGTGGTCGGTTTCAAATCCCTGAGGGAACGATTCACCTCCCGTGTGGAGAAAGAACGGCCGGGCCATATCCGGGTTCACTACGTCGATGGACCGTTGCGCGATCTGGACAATCAATGGTGGTTCAAGCCGCGGGGCGATGGCGGGTGCCAAGTCGATTTCTGCGTTGACTTTACGTTCAAGAACAGGGTGTTCGAAGCACTTGCTGGTCAGTATTTCGATCGCGCGTTCCGGCGCATGGTGGAAGCTTTCGAGGCCCGCGCCAACACACTTTACGGTAGCAGCAGATCCAGCGCGCAAAGCGTTGCCTGACGCCTGATTTCGGCGCGGCCGATATCTCCGAAGCTTTTCAATTCGCCCTCGGGCTCTCCGTTCTCTCCGCGGACGACCCGCGCGAAGACAACTGTGCCAACGGGTTTTGTGGGGGTTCCGCCGCCGGGCCCTGCAACCCCGCTGATGGCGACCGCAACATCGGCCTTGCTGTTCTCCAGCGCCCCTTTGGCCATGGCCCAGACGCAGGCGATCGAAACGGCGCCAAAGGTTTCGATGATGTCGCTCGGCACACCGAGCATCTCCATCTTCGCTTCGTTGGAATAGGTGACGAAACCGCGATCGAGCACAGCGGATGAGCCGGGAATCTCGGTAATCGCTCCGGCAACCAGCCCGCCTGTGCAACTCTCGGCGAGGGTCACCGTTCGACCAGCGGACGTGTTCAGTTCGACAACCTGTTTGGCAAGGTCGTCAATGTCCGGGGGGAGCAGGATATCAGCCATTTCGCCGCGTTACGCCTCTCGCATCACGGTCGCAACCGCTTGTGCGGCAATGCCTTCGCCGCGGCCGGTAAAGCCGAGCCGTTCGGTGGTGGTGGCCTTCACGCTGATCTGATCGATATTGCAGCTGCAGAGCGCGGCAATGGTCGCGCGCATTGCTTCGCGATGGGGGCCGATCTTCGGGGCCTCGCAGATGATGGTGAGATCAATATTGCCGACGCGGTAGCCAGCTGATGCCACCAGTGAGACCGCATGTTCGAGGAATGCGGAAGAAGCAGCGCCCTTCCAGCGGTCATCGCTTGGCGGAAAGTGGCTGCCGATATCGCCATTGCCGATCGCACCAAGCAAGGCATCGATGATGGCATGCAAGGCGACATCTGCGTCGCTATGGCCAGCCAGGCCCTTGTCGTGTTCGATCCTGATACCGCCGAGCCACAATTCCTCACCCATGGCGAGCTTGTGGACGTCATAACCGGTCCCGACTCGCATCGGTGGTAAATTGCCCATGAAGTCCTCCGCATATGTTAGCTTCTTGAGCGCTTCGTCACCCGGCACCATGGCAATGCTTCCCGCATGGGACTGGAGGACCTGCGCGTCGTCTCCAGCCGTGGCATCGCCCACCCAAGCACGGTGGGCTGCGAGTATCTCGTTGAAGCGGAATCCCTGCGGGGTTTGCACCCGCCTGAGTGCAGAGCGGTCTGCTGCGCCGCTCATGACGCCATCGGTCTCGCGCGCCAGGCTGTCGACAACAGGAAGCACGGGAATTGCACCGGTATGAGTATCCAGCGCCGTCAGAACCCGAGCGATGACTTCGCGGGGCAGGATTGGGCGGGCCGCATCATGGATAAGCACGCGGGCAGGGCTGTCTTGCTCAAGCGCCTCAAGGGCAAGTCTGACCGAATGCTGCCGCGAAGCGCCGCCGGTCACGAGCTGGCACTCTTCCAAGCCCCTGAGAGCCTCTTGTGCTGCCGCATCTCCGCCGGCGGGGATAGCGACAACGATCGAGGAGGCTCCGGCATTCAGCAAAGCCTCTGCCGAATGACGCAGGACCGGCTTGCCGCGCCACATGGCGAATTGCTTGGGCACGGGTTGCCCGGCACGCATACCTTTGCCGGCAGCGACGATAACCACGCAGAAGGGGGGGAGGGGGCCTGTCTCAGTCATGGCCTGCGCCCGCTACGCGCTTGCGCCGCCGCCTGCAATCCACTAGGTGCTGCTCAAATTTTAAGCATATCGCACCGCAATATGACATCGCTTCCCACTCCTCCCCCGGTTAAGCCGATCCAGATCGGCTCTGTCACGATTGACACGCCCGTGGTCCTCGCGCCGATGACGGGCGTTACCGACATGCCGTTCCGGACGCTGGTCCGCCGCTATGGGTCGGGCCTGAATGTGACGGAAATGATTGCGAGCCAAGCCGCCATTCGTGAGACCCGGCAGAGCATCCAGAAGGCCGCCTGGGATCCGATCGAAGAACCGGTTTCGATGCAGCTGGTCGGGTGCGATCCAGAGTCCATGGGCGAGGCAGCGAAGCTGAACCAGGATCGCGGTGCCGACATTATCGACATCAATTTCGGTTGCCCGGTGCGCAAGGTCACCAACGGCCTCGCCGGCAGCGCGCTTATGCGCGAAGTGCCTCTGGCGACAAAGCTGATGGAAGCGACAGTGAAGGCCGTGGATGTCCCCGTTACCGTGAAGATGCGGATGGGATGGGACCATGCAAGCCTCAACGCCCCGGAACTGGCGCGCATTGCCGAAGATATCGGCGTCAAGATGATCACAGTCCACGGGCGTACGCGAAACCAGATGTACAAAGGCAGCGCTGACTGGGCCTTCATCCGCAAGGTGAAGGATGCAGTCTCGATCCCGGTGGTTGTGAACGGCGATATTTGCGGTGTTGATGATGCGGCCAAGGCGCTCGACCAGTCGGGCGCAGATGGCGTGATGATCGGACGCGGTGCTTACGGCAAGCCATGGCTGCTCGGGCAGGTTATGCATTGGTGGCACACCGGCGAACTGCTCGAGAGCCCGACTTTTGACGAGCAGTACACCACGCTCGTGGAGCATTATCGCGGCATGCTCGATCTGTATGGGCGCGATGTCGGGACCAAGGTGGCACGCAAGCATCTGGGTTGGTACACCAAGGGCATGCACGGCTCCGCCGAATTCCGGAACCATGTGAACTTCATCGATGACCCGGACCAGGTGCTGGGGGAGATCGAGCGTTTCTACGAGCCGTTCCTGCGGCGGCGCGCTGCGTGAGCGATGTGGCCGTGAGGCCCGACCCGCAAAGCCAGATCGCCGGACTGGTGTTTGCGATGATCCTGCTCGATCCGGACGGGATTATTGAAGAAACAAATCCTGCGGCGGAAGATCTGTTGGGAAGCAGTGCCAGCAGGCTGTTGGGAAACAGGTTCCTCGACAAGGTGGAGATCACCGACCCGCGCGTGTTTGAGCGGTTCGCGGATGGCGAAGCGCGGCTAACTGCACGAGGCTTGCCGATCGGCGTTCCGGGCGGCTCCCGGCAGGTCAATCTGACCTTGTCGCCGGTGGCAGGGCATGAAGGTTGGCGCGTCGTGACTCTTTCCGACATTGGCCAAACCGACATGGACGAAGCGCCAGAGGATGCGATGCTCGCCGCGCCTGCCGTCTTGGCCCATGAAATCAAGAATCCGCTCGCGGCAATCCGCGGGGCAGGCCAATTGCTGGTCAAGAAATTGCCCGAGGCTGACCGTCCCTTTGCCCGTCTGATTGCGGGCGAGGTCGACCGGATTGCGCGATTGATTGACCGGATGCAGCGGCTCGGCAGCAAGAACACCGATCCGCTGGAAGAGATCAACCTTCACGAGATCATCCGCTCTGCTTTGACAGTCATCCAGTCGGCAGATGATCGAGGCGTTACCTTTGAAGAGGAATTCGATCCTTCCTTGCCCGGAGTATGGGCCAGCCGGGATGCCTTGCAGCAGGTGCTGATCAATCTTCTCGGGAATGCTCGGGATGCTTGCCATGATGTTGATGGTGGCGGGACTGTCATCGTGCAGACCCGCTTTGTCAGCGGGCTGGTGATGAACGCCTTGCGTCCTGGGCGTTCGGTCAGACTGCCGATTGAAGTGACCATCATTGATAATGGGCCCGGCATCGATCCGGCCTTGCGGGACCGTGTGTTCGAGCCCTTCGTCACCTCCAAGAAAGGCGGGCAGGGTCTTGGCCTCGCGCTCGTTCGTAAGCTTGTGCGCGATATGGAGGGCAGGATTGCACATGAGCGCGATGATCGTGCGCAACAAACCCGTTTTCGCATTAACCTGGCGACTGCACCAAAGGCTGCCCGATGAACGATCCGATTCTGCTGGTTGAAGATGATGATGCAATCGCGACAGTGATCGTGACCGCGCTCGAAGGGGAAGGGTATAGCGTCGACCGCTGCCCCGCGATTGCTGAGCGCGACACTCTTCTCGCAGCAAATACCTATGCCGCGATGCTGACCGATGTCATCCTGGAGGACGGCGACGGCATCGCCTCGCTCGGCAGGGTGCGTGAAGCGCATCCGAACATGCCGATCATTGTGCTCTCCGCGCAAAATACTCTCGATACCGCCGTCAGGGCGAGTGAGAATGAGGCATTCGAGTACTTTCCCAAGCCATTTGACCTGGATGATCTAATCCGCGCCGTGCGCCAGGCGGCCGGCTCGTCGCCGAGCGACGAGACCGGAGCGGGCGAGGCGGACAGCACCTTGCCCCTGGTCGGGCGCAGCCAGGCCATGCAGGGCGTTTTCCGGATGATCACGCGGGTCCTGCGGAATGACCTGACAGTCTTGGTTCTCGGCGAATCGGGGACGGGCAAGGAATTGGTCGCCGAGGCCATCCACCAGCTCGGTTCGCGCAAGACGGGCCCGTTCGTGGCCGTGAACGCCGCCGCCATCCCGCGCGACCTGATCGAAAGCGAATTGTTCGGCCACGAAAAAGGTGCATTCACCGGCGCGGTCGGTCAGGCCATCGGCAAGTTCGAACAAGCCAATGGCGGAACGTTGTTCCTGGACGAAATCGGGGACATGCCCATCGAAGCTCAGACCCGGCTGCTGCGCGCCCTGCAATCCGGGCGCATTCGGCGCATTGGTGGGCGGCAGGATGTAGCTGTCGATGTACGCATCGTTGCGGCGACCAATCGTGATCTGTCTCCTCTGATTGCCAGCGGACAGTTCCGCGAAGACCTGTTCTATCGCCTCAATGTTGTGCCGATCGAGTTGCCCCCCTTGCGTGCACGGCGGGATGATATTGGATCCCTGACGAACCATTTCCTGGCTCAAGCCGAGGAAGACGGTTTGCCGCGCCGCAGGATTGCCGAAGACGCGATCAAATTGCTGGAACAACAGCCGTGGCGTGGCAATGTGCGCGAGCTTCGCAATCTGATCTACCGCTTGGCGTTGATGGCACGTGATGACGTAATCGATCTGGCGTTGGCCAGCGAGATAATCGGGCGCGAGCGCGACGGAACGGTTGCAGCGGGATCGGGCAGTGTAGAGCAGGCGATGATGGACTGGATTGAGCGGGAAAGCCCCGCGCCCGGCGCCTTATATCGCGCAGCATCGGCGGCCTTTGAAAAGCCCTTGTTTGAGCATGCGTTGCGCGTGACAGGGGGCAACCAGCTTCGCGCCGCGGAATTGCTCGGCATCAATCGCAACACACTGCGCAAGCGGCTCGCCGAACTGGGCATCGTCGCCGAAGCGTTCTCCATTCGGGGCTAGGCGAGCAGGACGCGCAGAAAGCGCTTGCAAGTGTGCAACACTATCGTTGTAATTGCGCAACGATGCAGGGCACATCCAGCAATATCTCGCGACAAAGTCCGCGCTGGTGGCGTCAGACAGTCATTGCGTCGCGACGCGCTAATGTATTCCGCTACCTAGAGATTGCGTGCCTGGCAGCATTCATCGGCATGATCGTGGCGACTTGGGTGGCGTTCACCAGCGCCCCGCCTGACGGCCAGCTCTTGCCGACCCGGCAGGTGACCGGCCTCCTGATCGGGACCTTGATCCCCGCCATGGGCCTGCTCGTTCTGCTGGGCCGCCGCCTGGCCCTACGGCGGGCTGCTGGCAGCACCGCACGGCTTCATGTCCGCCTTGTTTTCCTGTTCTCGCTGATTTCGGCCGTGCCGACCTTGCTGGTAGCGGGGTTCGCGGCGTTCCTGTTCCAGTCCGGTGTCGATTTCTGGTTCTCCGGCCAATCGCGTGGCGTGATGGAAAGCGCCAACAATCTGGCGCGCGGCTATTACGAGCAAAACCAGTTGGAAGTTGCCAATGAAACTCGCGCGATGGCCAGCGACATGCTGTTCCTGCTGCAGGGGAGGGAGCTGGCCGACCTGACCAATCAGGAATTTCTCGAAGACTATAATTACCAGATGCAGGGTCGGCAGATAAATGAATCGGCTATTCTGCAGGCCTTTCCAAACGGGACCGTCAACACAGCCCTTGCGATTGGACTGGTCGAGGGCAATCAACCGGAAATCGTCGGTGCCGAAGCGATCCAGCAATTCCGTCGCGGCGAGACCGACGCTGTCTTTGCCGATGCCACACGGATCGAAGCGGTTGCGCCTATTGACCGTGATGCCGGGATATTCCTCTACAACGCGCGCAATGCAGAGGCGTTGTCGTTCAGCCAGTGGGAACAGGCCAGCCAGGTCGTCACATCCTACCAGGAACTGACCACCCGGGCGCGGGCGCTGCAGCTACGCTTCAATCTTGCCCTGTTCTTTGTCAGCCTGGCCCTGGTCGGACTGGCGGTATGGTTTGCCCTGCGCTTTGCGGACCGACAGGTGGAGCCTCTGACGGATCTTGTCGCCGCCGCGCGCAAGGTCGGGGCGGGCAATTTTGCCTTGCGTGTCGACGGGCGGACCGGCGGCGACGAAATCGGGCTCCTAAACCGTGCTTTCAACCGGATGACGGCGCAGCTGGAGGTCCAGACGGACGCGCTGGTGTCCGCAAACCAGCAGCTTGATGACCGCCGGGCCTTCATCGAAACCGTGCTGGAATCCATGACCGCCGGTATCATTTCGACCGATGGTGACGGGCGGATCCTGCTGATGAATTCGAGCGCGAAGTCGCTGCTGATGGAACAGCCGGACAAAACCCATCGCGGCCTATCGCTGAACGAAATCGCGCCTCAGATTGATGCACTTGCCCAATCCGGCCTTTCAAGCGGTGTCGTCAATTACACGAAGAGCGGGGAATTGCTGACCTTGGCTGTCAAACTTGCACCGGCCTCACAAGGCTTTGTGATCACGTTTGAGGACATTACCCGGCAATTGCTCGATCAACGGCAAGCTGCCTGGTCTGACGTGGCGCGCCGGATCGCTCATGAGATCAAGAACCCGCTGACCCCGATCCAGCTCGCGACCGAGCGTCTCAAGCGCCGCTACCGCAAGCAGATCGAAACCGACGGTGACCTGTTTGACGAATTGACTTCCACCATCGTCCGGCAGGTCGGTGCCTTGCGCACCATGGTCGATGAGTTCTCCTCTTTCGCCCGACTGCCCAAGCCGGTATTTCGCCAGGAAGACGCTCTCGACCTCCTGCGTCAGGCGCTGTTCCTGCAAGAGGTCGCACATCAGGATGTCGACTTTGCATTGTCGGTCGAACAAGAAGGGCCGCTGACGATTGCGTGTGACCGACACCAATTTGGCCAAGCCCTGACCAATGTGCTCAAGAATGCAGTCGAAGCGGTCGAGGGGCGGGCGCGAGACGCGGAGATAGATTACCGCGGCCGCATTGCCGTAACGATGGCGGCAGATGACGAGATGGTCACCATCCGGGTCGAGGATAACGGCGTTGGCCTGCCGCTCGAGCGCGAACGGATTATGGAGCCATATATGACCACCCGCGAAAAGGGCACTGGCCTGGGCCTCGCGATCGTCAACAAGATTGTCGAAGAACATGGCGGCGACATGACTTTCTCTGCCGCCGATCCCGGCGGTACCTGCGTGACTCTCCGCTTTGCGCGCAGCCCTGTAATCCACGAAAGTGAGGCAGCCGAATGATGATCCTTCAATTTGGGGAGAGCCGCCCGTGACGTTGGATATTCTGGTAGTCGATGACGAACGTGACATCCGCGATCTTGTGTCCGGTGTGCTGGATGACGAGGGCTATGAATGCCGCGCAGCAGGTGACAGCACGACTGCGTTGCAGATGATCGACGAACGCCGTCCCAGCCTGGTGCTGCTGGATGTGTGGCTGCATGGCAGCCCGATGGACGGCCTCGAAGTGCTCGATGCGATCAAGCAACGCGAGCCGGAATTGCCGGTCATCATCTTCTCAGGACACGGCAACATCGACACCGCTGTTTCGGCGGTAAGCCGTGGTGCGATGGACTTTATCGAGAAACCGTTCGAAGCAGAGCGCTTGTTGCACCTTGTGGCGCGCGCAACCGAGACCGAGCGTCTCCGTCGTGAGAACGTACGGCTGCGTCAGGGCTTTACAGGCGGAGAAGAGTTTACGGGCAATAGCTCGGCGATCAATCAGGTCCGCGCCACGCTCAAACGCGTTGCCAATACCGGTAGCCGCGTACTGATTTCAGGCCCTGCCGGGGCCGGCAAGGAAGTAGCAGCACGGTTGCTTCACAGCTGGAGCCCGCGTGGCAACCATCCTTTCGTGATCGTCAATTCGGCCAGGATTACGCCGGAACGCTTCGAACAGGAGCTGTTCGGCGAGGAATCGGATGGCAAGCTTGTGCGTCCGGGCCTGCTTGAGGTCGCCGATGGCGGTACGCTTTATCTCGACGAAATTGCAGACATGCCGCTTTCGACACAGGCCCGCATCTTGCGGGTGCTGACTGACCAGAGCTTCGTCCGGGTGGGCGGAAACCGGCAGATCGGCGTGGATGTGCGCGTGGTCTCGTCGACGGCGCGCGACTTGCAGCAGGCAATTGAAGAGAAGAGCTTCCGGGAGGATCTTTTCTACCGTCTCAACGTCGTGCCCGTCTCGATCCCCTCGCTGGCCGAACGGCGTGACGATATTCCCGCGCTGGCAGAACATTTCTTCACGCGGTATTCCGCCGAACAAGGCATCCAGCCACCCGAGATCAGCGAAGAAGCGCTTGCTGCCTTGCAGGCCTATGACTGGCCGGGCAATGTCCGCCAATTGCGCAATGTTGTGGAACGGACTGTCATCCTTTCGCCACGGGACCGGATGGAAGAAGTCCAGCCCGATATGCTCCCAAGCGAGGTCACGAGCGGAAAAATCGGTGGTGGAACCGGCATCTCTACCCTGATGGGTGTGCCGCTACGAGAAGCGCGGGAGAGCTTCGAGCGCGAGTATCTGAGCATCCAGATCAGGCGGTTTTCTGGTAATATTTCAAAGACTGCCAGCTTTATCGGAATGGAACGCTCGGCCCTTCATCGGAAGCTGAAGATTTTGGGTATGACCGAGCGTAAAGGTGAGAATTAAGCCCGCTCAATTGATGATGCGCAAAGTATCGGATTGAAACTCCGGACGATTGCCCACATATTCAGACCTGTTCATCGGTAGGTGCGAGTCCCCCGCATGTCGCCTGCCAGATTGTGTGCCTTCGGGTGCGCCAAAAACAGGAGACATAAATGTCCGCCGGGAAAACACTCTCGACGCGCCCGCGCTCTGAATCTCAGGGTGCAGATCAGGGCAATGGTAAGCCTGCCAATCTGCAGGATGCCTTCCTCAATCAGCTACGCCGGAACAAGACGCCGGTAACGGTCTTTCTTGTCAAAGGTGTGAAGCTGCAGGGGATCGTTACCTGGTTTGATAATTTCTCGATGCTGTTGCGCCGCGATGGTCAGTCCCAGCTGGTCTACAAACACGCGATCAGCACGATCATGCCGGGTCAGCCGATGGATTCGAGCCAGTTTACCAGCCAGGATGGCAACAAGCGTCAGCGCCTCTTGCAAGACGTGTTCCTTGGCAAGGTGCGTGATGCTGGCGTCCAGGTCACAATGTTCCTGATCAATGGTGTCATGCTGCAAGGCCGGATCGCGGCCTATGATCTGTTCTGCGTGCTGTTGGAGCGCGACGGATATGTCCAGCTGGCTTACAAACACGCGGTCTCGACCGTCCAGCCCGCAACAGCGGTCGATCTGACCGACTGGGAAGAGGACGAAGACTGAGCTTCGATGATGACTTGATGGGCGAGGTCTCGCGCGGCGCGCGAGCCCTTGTTGTGTGCCCGGATCTGCGCGGGCAGACCTACGATCTCGATCCGGACGCCCGGCTTGACGAGATATGCGGCCTGGCGCTCGCAATCTCCGTTGTCATTGCCGAAAGTTACGTCCTGCCCGTGCGCGATGTGAAGCCGAACACGCTGTTCGGTGCGGGCCAGGTGGAACGCATGGCCGCAGACTGCGAGCTGCATGAGGCGGAACTGGTCGTCATCGACGGGGCACTGAGCCCGATCCAGCAACGCAACCTCGAAGACCGGCTGAAACGCAAGGTGATTGATCGAACCGGACTGATCCTCGAGATTTTCGGCGAGCGTGCGGCAACGGCGGAGGGGCGCCTGCAGGTGGAACTGGCGCATCTCGATTACCAGCAGAGCCGGCTTGTGCGCAGTTGGACTCACCTTGAGCGGCAACGCGGCGGGTTCGGTTTCCTGGGTGGCCCTGGTGAGACGCAAATCGAGGCGGACAGACGGATGATCCGTCAACGCATGGGGCGCTTGCGTCGCGAGCTTGAGCAGGTCCGCAAGACACGGGGACTGCACCGTGAAAGGCGGGGCAGGGCACCGTGGCCTGTGATCGCGTTGGTAGGCTACACCAACGCCGGAAAATCAACGCTTTTCAACCGCTTGACGGGATCTGACGTCATGGCGGAAGACTTGCTTTTTGCAACGCTGGACCCGACGATGCGCGCCATATCCTTGCCGGGGGTCGAAAAGGCTATTCTGTCCGATACGGTCGGCTTTATCTCTGACCTGCCGACGCAATTGGTGGCCGCCTTCCGCGCTACATTGGAGGAGGTCACCGGAGCAGACTTGATCTTGCATGTCCGCGACATCGCGAACCCCTCCACAGCGGCGCAGAAATCGCAGGTGTTGGATGTCCTCCGAGACCTCGGCGTGATCGAGGGCGAGAACGGGGAAAGCAATATTCCGATTCTGGAGGTCTGGAACAAAGGGGACCTGCTAGGCCCCGAGCGCCAAGCTGAATTGCAGGAAATTGCCGCACATGATGACAGTGTCGCGATGGTGTCGGCCCTGTCTGGGAACGGAGTCGACGCGCTCGAACAGCAGTTGGGTCGCGAACTGACGGCGCTTGCCAAGACAGAGGAGTTTTTCGTCAAAGCGGCAGAGGGGCGCAAGATCGCATGGCTCCACGCTCATGGCGAGGTGCTGGAAGACGAGGACGCAGGTGAAGGACCGGACGGCCCTCTGCGCCGCTTACTGGTGCGGCTCAATCCCAAGGAGCTGGGGCAGTTCGAAACGCTCTAAGCAGACTTCTCGTCAGCCTTTACATCCTGCCACAATTGTTCCTGCTCGGCCAAGGATAGCGAGCGAAATTTCTCGCCAGCTTTGGCCTCCATCCCTTTGAAACGTCTTTCAAACTTGTCGTTGGCTGCTCTCAAAGCGTTTTCGGGCGCGATGCCGTAGGCCCGCACCAGATTGACTGCTGCGAACAGCAGATCTCCAGCTTCTTCCTCGCGCTCTTCCTGGGCAGCTTCAGCCAACTCCTGCATTTCTTCGCGTAGCTTTTCAGCAGGACCATTAGTATCAGGCCAGTCAAAGCCGGTGCGCGCAGCGCGCTTTTGCAGCTTGTCCGCACGCAGCAGGGCAGGGAGGGCGCGCGCCACGCCGTCCATCGCACTCTGCTCCCCCTTTGCCTCTCGCTCCTTCGCTTTAAGTTCCTCCCAGCGACGCTCATCCATTGTGCCTGATCCGTCGCCGAAAATATGCGGATGGCGGGATTCCATCTTGTCAGAGATTGCGCGTGCAACATCATTAAAAGAAAACAGATTTTGTTCTTCTGCCATGCGCGCGTGGAATACGACCTGAAGCAGCAGATCACCCAGTTCCTGACGCAGCTCGTCCATAGCTTCGCGTTCGATTGCATCGGCGACTTCGTAGGCTTCTTCAATCGTGTACGGGGCTATGGTGCTGAAATCTTGCGCCAGATCCCACTCACACCCGCGTTCCGGATCGCGCAGCGTCGCCATTATTGTCAGGAGCCGGTCAAGCTGATTGGTCATATAGGTGCCCGTCATGTTGCGATGCCTCCCGACTGACGCACATCATCCGTGCGGGTCAAGCGCAGGCGCATCCAAATTGTTGAGGAGATGACGATGCCTGAGTTGTTCGATTTATCCGGTAAGGTTGCCGTCGTGACGGGGGCAGGGCGCGGGATCGGGCGTGGCATTGCGCAAACACTGGCAGAAGCCGGGGCCGATGTGGTTTGCGCCGCACGCCGAGAGAACGAAATCGAAGAAACAGCATCGCTGATCAATGCTTCGAACACGGGCGGGCGTGCGATTGCCCAGCGCACCGACGTAACGAGCGAGACGGATATGGAGGCCTTGGCCCAGCGCGCCGTCGATGAATTCGGGCGGCTTGACTACTGGATCAACAATGCCGGCGGCTCTCCGGTTTCCGCGCCGCTGGTCGACCTTGACGAGGAAGAATGGCACCGCACGCTATCGGTCAACTTGACCTCGATCTTCTATGGTGTGCGCGCCGCCGCCAAACATATGGGTGAGGGCAGCGCCATCGTGAACACATCATCCCTTGCGGGCCAGGATCCGTTCCCGGGCAGCGGCCATTACAGCGCCGCCAAGGCCGGTGTGAACATGCTGACCAAGACGCTGGCGCACGAGATGGGGCCGAAGACGCGGGTAAACGCTATTCTGCCAGGGTTCGTGCCGACCGAGACGGTCAAGATCGCGCTGGATATGAAGGATGAGGACTTTCCCGAGCTTGAGAAGCAGCTCAACCTGCCAGCTGGTCGTTTAGGGACTCCCGAAGATATCGGGGCGTTGGCGCTCTTCCTAGTCGCTCCTGCATCGGGCTGGCTGACAGGTCAGTGCATCCGTATCGCGGGCACACCTTAGGCCAGTTCGCGTGCGAGATTTGCCATAAAGCGCGCGCCGCGTTCCAATTGTTCGATCGCGATCCATTCATCAGGCTGATGCGCTTGCTCGATTGAGCCTGGCCCGCAGATGATGGAGGTGAAGCCGGCGCGCTGGAACTGGCCGGCCTCGGCCGCATAGGCCACCTTCGCCTCGGGTCCATTATCGCCGGTCAGCTTGCGAATGAACTGCACGGCGTCCTCGCTCCCGTCAGGCGTCAGGGGAGGGGCATTGCTGAGCTGCTCGAATTGCACACCACACTCTGGGAAACGCGCAACAAGCTCTTGATCTATTCGCGAGCATGTTTCTCTGAACGGAGCTATGATCGCGTCGGGATCTTCTCCCGGTGGGCAGCGCAAGTCGAAAGTGAATCGGGCGTGGCGGGCAAGGATATTGGCCGCCGTTCCGCCTTGCATTACACCAATGGTGAGCGTCGCTTGCGGCGGGTCAAAGCCGTTATTGGCATCGGCCCGCGCTTTCAGTTGCTCGGCCAGTTCCAGCAATTGCGCCATCAGCTGAACTGCTACACCATTGGCCGATACCCCGTGATCAACCAGCGAGCTATGCGCTTCATGACCGGTCACTGTTACCGAATAGACCGAGATTCCCTTGTGCCCGACAATGGGCCGCATGCTCGTGGGTTCACCGATGATAGCCATGCGTGGCTCAGGCAGTTCGGCGCGCATCGCATCGATCATTGACGGCGCGCCAAGGCATCCGACCTCTTCGTCATAACTCAGCGCGAGATGGACCGGCATGGTGCAGCCCTTGAACAGCGGAACATGTGCCAATGCGAGGGCGATGAACCCTTTCATGTCGGCCACGCCGCGACCGACCAACGTGCGATCGGTTTCAACGACCGTCCATGGGTCGCTTGTCCAGGGTTGGCCATCGACTGGCACAACATCGCTATGTCCTGACAGGATGATGCCGCCCGAAACTGCGGGCCCGATTGTTGCATAAAGATTGGCTTTGGAGCCATCATCATTGGCAACGCGCCGTGCCGAAACTCCGCGATCAGCGAGAAAGCTCCCGACCCACGCGATCAGTTCCAGGTTGCTGTTGCGTGATGTTGTGTCGAATGCGATCAATTGATCGAGGATAGGACGATATGGGAGCGCTGCGGGCATGTCGCCTTTCTGGACGTCAAAGCGAGAGAGGGGAAGCCCGCTTCCGCAGCCAATCCTCCTGCTATTAGAATGATAATATATATTATGTTAAATCATGGCGGAGAGCGGATCAGGTCGCTCGTGGCCCTCTCGCTACTGAACGACAGAGATAAACAGTGCGACTGCTGTGAAGATACAGGCCCAGATCAGAACCAGCTTGATCCCGCTCTGCCAGTTCAGGCGATATGATGCCAACGCGCCGACGGCCAGGATTAGCCAACCGACCAAAGCCACAAGCTGTACTGTGTCGAATTCGTTCATGCCGCTACCTCCAAGCCATCATAGCCAACGATGACGTCTTGTGGAACTTCGTCGCACAATGACCGGTAGTCCATGCTCTTATCGAGATGACTCAGCACCATCGTTTTGATGCGAGCATCCTTTTTCAGGTCCAGCGCCATGCCCAGATGTGCATGTGTCGGATGCGGTTCGCGCCGCAAACAGTCGCAGACGAGCACGTCGAGGCCGGTGAAGAGTTCCAGCATATCGTCAGTCACTTCGCTGAAGTCGGTAGCATATCCGATTGTTTTTCCGTCACAATCGAAGACGAATGCCGTGCTTTCGGTGGGTCCGTGAGGCATCTGTAGCCACTCGACGCCGAAGCCGGCATGCATTCTCAAGCGGTCGAGATTGCTGAGCTCTACAATCGTGGGATAGCCGTACTCACCGGCAAAAACGTAGCTGAATCGTTGCCGCAATTTGCGCACCGTCTCGTCGCTGGCAAAGCCGGCAATCGGGCCGCCACGTCCATAGCGCAGCGAGCGTAAATCATCGATGCCATGGCAATGGTCGGCGTGGTCGTGCGTCCAGAATACACCGTCAACGCTGGTGATTCCGTTAGCCAGGAACTGCGCCCGTAAATCTGTCGAAGTATCGACGAGAACCCGTTGACCTGCCTTGCTTTCTATAACGACCGAGACCCTTGATCGGCGGTTGCGTGGTTCATTCGGGTCGCAATCGCCCCAATCCCCGTTCAGCCTTGGAACGCCTGTAGAGGTGCCCGTTCCGAGCATGATGACTTTCATGCTTTTGCCCGGGTGAACAATGCGTGGAAATTGCGGGTCGTATTGGCAGCAAGCTGCTCGATGGTCTCGCCGCGCAAATCGGCCACAAATTCGGCGGTGTTGCGCACAAAGGCGGGCTCGCACGATTTTCCGCGATGCGGGACGGGTGCCAGGAACGGACTATCCGTCTCGACAAGCAGCTTGTCTGCCGGGACTGTCTTGGCAACCTCTTGCAATTCCTTGGCATTCTTGAAGGTCACAATGCCCGATAACGATATGGTCAGTCCCAAATCGAGCACCTTGCGCCCGAATTCGGCTGATGCCGTAAAGCAGTGGATCAATGCCGGGAAAGCACCCTTCTCCATCTCTTCGGCAAGAATTTGCGCTGTGTCATCTTCGGCATCTCGGGTGTGAATGATGATCGGCAGGCCGGTTTCGCGCGCAACGCCGATATGCATGCGGAAGAGCGCCTTTTGCACCTCGCGATCCGACTTGTCGTAGTAATAGTCGAGCCCGGTCTCGCCGATGGCGATGACTTTGTCCTGCCGGGTAGCTTCCAGCAGGATTTCCCGGCCCAGATCTTCGTGCGCATCAGCCTCGTGGGGATGGATTCCCACACTTGCCCATACGTCCGGTTCCCGCTGCGCCGTGGCGACCACATCGCCCCATTCGCTTTCGCGGGTGGAAATGTTGAGGAAGCCCTGCACGCCGGCGGCCCTCGCCCGTTCCAGCACGGCCTGCTGGTCTTCGACCAGGCCCTTATATTGCAAGTGGCAATGGCTATCGATCAGCATCAGTCGCTGCTTTCCTCCGGCAGTTCCAAGCGCGGAAAGGCAGGCATTGGCTTCTCGACGACGTGGCCCTTCGCCACGAGCGCATCGAACCAGCCCCTGTCTGGCAAGTCGGCATACAGACGTTCGCCAGCGGGGATGCCGAGCATATCCAGTACCGCAGCTGCCTTGGTCGGTGTGACAGGCTGGATTGCCAGCGCGAGGTCACGAATTGCGAGGTAAAGCGTCTGGAGAACGGCCTTCATACGCTCAGGATCGGTTTTCTTGAGGCCCCAAGGTGCCTGGTCATCGACGTATTGGTTGCAGGCATAGACAGCTTTCATCCACTCATCGATGCCGATCGAGAAAGCGAGCTTCTCGAATTCGCGTGGCAGCCCCTCGTGACAGGCCGACCGCACGGTTGCGAGCAACGCCTCGTCAGCTTCAGTGGTTTCGAACGCTTCTAATCTGCCGTCCATGTTCTTGTGGATCATGGAGAGCGTACGCTGCGCCAGATTGCCGAAGCTATTGGCCAATTCCGCATTGGTGCGGGTCACAATTGCCTCGGGCGAATAGCTGCCATCCTGCCCGAATGCGACTTCGCGCATCAGGAAATAGCGCAGCGTATCGACCCCGAAGCTCTCCGCCAGCTCCATCGGGTCAGTCACATTGCCGAGCGATTTTGATTCCTTCTGGCCCCGGTTCAGCAGGAAGCCATGGCCAAAGACTTGCTTGGGCAGTGCGATGCCGGCGCTCATCAGAAAAGCTGGCCAGTAAATCGTATGAAAGCGGACGATATCCTTACCGATCAGATGCAGGCTCGCGGGCCAGAATTTGCGCCACATCTCTGTATCATCAGGATAGCCAAGGCCGGTGATGTAATTGGTGAGTGCGTCGACCCAGACATACATCACATGCCCATCGCTATCCGGCACCTTAACGCCCCAGTCGAAACTGGTGCGGCTGACAGAGAGATCGCGCAGCCCGCTTTCGACGAAGGCGATCATTTCATTGCGGCGGCTTTCTGGCTCCAGGAAACCGGGCGACTTGAGCAATTCAAGCAGGGGCTCCTGATATTTCGACAAGCGAAAGAACCAGCTTTCTTCAACTGTCCATTCAACCGGCGTGCCTTGGGGAGAGAGCTTTTCCTCGCCCTCACCTGCGGTCAGTTCGCTCTCGTCATAATAGGCTTCGTCGCGAACCGAGTACCAGCCTTCGTAGCGATCGAGATAGAGATCACCCTTGGCCTCCATCGCTTTCCAGATTGCCTGGCTCGCAACATGGTGATCGGCGTCGACCGTCCGGATGAAACGGTCATAGGACACGTCCAGCCCGTCGCACATTGCCTGAAAGTATCCCGACATCTCGTCGGCCAGTTCGCGCGGCGTCTTGCCTTGCTCTTCGGCCTTGCGGGCCATCTTCAGCCCGTGTTCGTCAGTGCCGGTCTGGAATCGAACATCACGCCCCTGAAGGCGCTGAAAGCGGGCGATTACATCCGCCGCAATCGCTTCATAGGCGTGGCCGATATGCGGGCGACCATTGGGGTAGCTGATCGCGGTGGTGATATAATATGGTTCAGACATTGGCGCGCTCCCTATGCGGCGCAGCCGAGGCTAGCAAGCTGCCTATTTCCATCGCGAGAAATCCAGGGTCGAAATTGTAGGTCGGCGCCTGGCCAGCCAGCGCCGCCATGTCGGCATGGGCATCGGCCAATTTGTCGATTTGGGCGATCGGAGTGGTCTCCATCTGCTCGGCAAGGATCGCGCGCGCAAGGTCGAAAATGGCCTGGATGCGTTCGCGTGTCGGACGGGCACCAATAGCCCCGGCAAGCTGCCCTCTGAGCGCGAAATCGGCATCCCCCTCACCCAGAATTTGCCGCATCAATGCGGCCAAGGGAGCCAGTTCCTGTTCGATGAAAGCCAATGCCGCGCCAGGAGAGCCTCCTGCAGCGGCGATTGCTGCAAGCCTGCTGTCATTTGCGGATTCCGGTGCGTGTTGTGCGAGGTAGCGGCTGATTTCCTCTGAGTCGAGCGTCGGAAACCGGACGATGCGGCAACGCGACCTGATGGTCGGCAGCAATCTGGCCGGACGATGGGTGACGAGCAGGAAGAAGGTCCCGACCGGTGGTTCTTCCAGGCTCTTGAGCAGCGCATTGGACGCACCTTTCTCCAGGTCGTCGGCCGGATCGATAATGATCGCGCGCTTGCTGCCCAATGTCGGGCGAGTTGTCAGCCGGCGCTGCATCGCGCGGATTTGGTCGACCGAAATGTTGCGCTTACGCTCGAACGGCTTACCGTCTGCCCGCTTGCGTTCCTCTTTGTCATCCTTGGGTGCGCGCGAGAGAACGATAATGTCGGGGTGATCGCCTTCTGGCTGGTCGACGCCGTCTTCGGCAACCAGTTTACGCGCAGCGGCCAAGGCTAAGTCGTGCTTTCCCAACCCGGATCGTCCGGCCAGGATCCAGCCGTGATGCATACGTGGTCCGGCCAGGGCCGTATCCCATTCGCGCCAGGCATTCTCATGACCCGGCAGCATCAGTCTGTGCCTTTCTCTGTCAAAGTGTCGATGGCAGACAGAATCCGCTGGTGAACTTGCTCTGCCGATCCGTTGCCGTCGATCTGCACAAAACCGGCCGGATCACGCTCGGCCAAATGCCGGAATGATCGTGCCACCGAGGCGTGATAGTCTGCACTGCGTCCGCCAATCGCGTCGGATTCGCCTCCGTCGCGTGCGGTCAATCGCGACGCCACTGTTTCGGGGACTACCTCGATCAGCACAGTCAGATCCGGACGCAGCCCCTCGCTGCCAACAGAATGGAGCGCAACGATGGCGTCATCACCCAACGCGCCCGCCCCGCCCTGATACGCGCGACTGGAATCCACGAAGCGATCGCAGATCACCCAGGCACCACGCTTGAGCGCGGGACGAATGAGTTTTTCAACATGATCGGAGCGCGCAGCGGCGAAAAGCAGGGCTTCGGCACGCGGGCCCCACCCTTCCCCCGGAGGTTGGAGCAAAAGCTGGCGAATGGCCTCCGCACCTTCGGTGCCGCCAGGTTCGCGCGTTACAACAGCTTCAAGGCCGCGTTGGCGAAGAGCTTCGCCCAGCAGTCTGGCCTGGGTCGACTTGCCCGTCCCTTCTCCTCCCTCCAGCGCAATGAAGCGTCCCGCGCTCATGGCAACAACCGCCCAAAGGCATTGCCGATGCGGTCAAGAAATCCGGCCTGCGGAACATCCTGCGCAGCGACCAGGGGGACAGAGCTGGACGCCATGCCTTCGACCGAGATTTCCAGCCGGGCCACGGTCTCTCCGGCGGCTATGGGTGCTTGCAAGGGCCCGTCATAGGTAATGGCGAGCGACAATGAGGCCTGCTCTCCCTTCGGAACTGCGAACAATATCGGCGCAGAAGCGAGCACGGGCACCGTGCTCGACGAACCGTCCTGGACGCGCACAGACCCCACGCGGGCACCACCGGCAAAGAGCTGGGTGCTGTCGAAAGCGGAGAAACCCCATTCGACAAGCGCGCGCGCGGCGGCATCGCGCTCCGGTTCCTCTCCGGCCCCGGCCAGAACCATCATCAGGCGGCGATCACCCCTCTTGGCAGTCCCGAGAAAGCCGAAACCTGCCTGATTGGTAAAGCCGGTCTTGATACCGTCGGCACCCTCGACAATTCCCGAGATCGGATCGTGATTGTCTTGCGCATATCCATTTGTGCGCAGCCCGCGATGCCCGAAATACCGGGCAAACCGATCCGGATGCCGCAATACAAGGGCTTGGCCCAGCGTCACCAGATCGCGCGCAGTGGTAAATGTCCGCCCGGCGTCAGGCCAGCCATTGGGAGTTCCGAAAAAGGAGTTTTGCAGATTGAGACTACGCGCATTCGCGTTCATGCGTGCAACCCATTCCGGCACCGACCCGAGGGCTCCTTCTGCCAGAACAATCGAGCCGTCATTCGCCGACACTGTGGTGATCGCCATCAGCAGATCTGAAACACTGACTTCTTGCCCTGCCTCCAGAAACATTGTCGAGCCCGTGCGATACCATTCTTCCGCAGCAGCTTCGTTGAAAGTGAAGACCTGATCGGGTGTAAGAACGCCCTCTTCCATCAGTTCAAAGGCGGTAAAAGCCGTCATCACCTTGGTGATCGAGGCAGGCACGAACCTGCGGTTCTCCTCGCGGGCGAACAGCGTTTGCCCACTCGACATGTCAACCAGCAGCACAATCGGGATGTCTTGTGCAGGCGGCCCTTGCTGCGGCAGGTTCTGGCCCTGAGCGCCAACAGGCGCTGCGAGCAGTGCCACCGCCGCACAAGCGGCCAATATCGCTGTCGAAACTCTCACCCTTGCTCCTGCCTGCCGGCAGGAGAACCGGCAAGACTACCCTGCTGAAAAGACGCGTGCGTCGCTATAACCGGCAGCACGCACCTTGGCGAGCGCTGCTTCGGCCTGTCCACGGGTTGCATAGGGGCCGGTTCGGACGCGGTAATAGCGACCCGAGGAGGTCACGAAACCGTCGATCTTGCTCGCGAGGTTCTCCGCCCTGGCTTTGTTCGACAGGGCTGCTGCCTGGACGACAAATCTGCCGTCTGCGGTAGCGCGCACTGGCGCAGGCCGAGCTGGCGCTCTAGCCACGGCCGGCTCAGGCCTTGCCACCGGTGCTGCGGGCCTGGCAGCAGCGGTGCGTACGCCAGGCATGGAATAGCTGGTCGCTTCCGGAGCGCGGGCAACAACGACTGGCGGTTTGCTGACCGGTGGCTTGGGGCGCGATACGGGCGGCACAGGCGCGGCGGCGCGAGCACCTGTGTTCATCGGCGGAAGCGGATAGGCCCCATTGACCTTGCGAGCCGCAGGAAAGGTGCGATCAAAGCTCTTCTCCACCGATGCCGGCGTTCTGGCCGCCACAGCAGGAAGTTCAGGTGCCCGGGCAGCGGTGGAAGGCGCGACACGGGTTGACGGAAGCGCCGCCGTACGTGCGATCTGGCTCGCTTTGGGATCCGCCAGGCTCGCAGAACCCATGGCTGGAAGTTTCTTCTTCAGCACAGCAAGGAGCGACGACGGCGTTTCCAGTCGTTGTGGCCCTGCGCGCCCTGCCCGCAGTTCGGCGCGTTCGAACTCAGGGGGATTAACCCGGCGGACGCGAACGGGGGTTCCGTCACGTACGCCCAGCTGCGCTTGCGCGCCCGGCGAAAGAGAAACCAGACGCGACGCTGTCATCGGGCCGCGACGTTCAACACGGGCCAGGACTGTCTTGCCCGAATCAAGTGACGTTATTTCGACATAGCTCGGGACTGGCAGAGTCTTGTGCGCCACACTGATTTTGGTGCCGCCATCGCTGTCAGCGGCGGCATAGCCAACCGCATCGTAGCTCAGCGTGTCTGCTGGTGTGAACAGCTGGCCATCGACGGAGAAAGGTTCGCCAAGGATCTGCGGATAGTCCGCTTCCGGGCCGTTTACCGCGGTCAACCGGTCTATCGAATCGGTGCTGGCCAGATCACGCGCGTCGCCGCCGCCACCGCCCACACAGGCGGAAAGAACGGCACTCAGGCCAAGGGCAAGGCCAACCTTGCGAACATCACTGGGCAATCTCATCTGCTAGTAACCCCACACTCATCGCGTAGTAATTCGAGCAGTTATATTCGAGGATAACTCGATAATTTGAGGTTAAGAGCCACGCAGAAGTGCCCGGCCCGTCCGGTTGGAACAGCGAAACCAGCACATCATCGGCCAGGAAACGCTGGGGTTGAACGCCCAATTCGCGCCATTCGCGCACGGTTTTCCATTCGCTGTGCCGCTCATGCACGCGCGAGCAGACGGGCGCCTTCAGCTTGGTTTTGTAGGCATCGACGTTGAATCCGCTGGGAATACGGGCGCGAACACCCCATGGCTGGCCACTACGCCATCCCGAATCCTGGAAATAGCGCGCGATCGAGGCGAGCGTGTCGGCACGATTGTTGAAAATGTCGGCACGCCCATCGCCATCACCATCCGTCGCCAGCCTCAGATAGACGCTCGGCAGAAATTGCGGATTGCCGAAGGCACCGGCCCAGCTACCCACCAGTTCCGAGCGCGAGTAACCTTTGTCGGCCACTTTGAGCAGGGCCAGGAATTCGCCTTCGAACAGGTCACGCCTGCGTCCTTCCCAAGCCAATGTGGCAAGCGAGCGGGACAGGTCGAAATTGCCCTTGATTGTGCCGTAATTGGTTTCATGCCCCCAGATCGCCATCAGGATCTCTGCCGGAACGCCGTAGTCGCGCGAAATCCGGGCGTGCAGCCCACGAGTGGCGCGATACATCTCTTGCCCTCGCCGGATCCGGATCGGGTTCACATGGGTATTGAGATAGGGGCGCATGGCAGGATAGCCGGTTCGCGTTGGCCGGCCGGGTTGCCCGCGATCAAGACTGATCACGCGCTGGTTCGGCGTCAGCCCCTCGGTCATTCGACGGATTGTACCCTCGCTTACGCCCTGGGCCCTTGCCTTGGCGATCAGCAGTTGGACATAGGCGTCGAAGGGCATGTCCTGCGCGATGGCAGGCGCGGTGGGCGTGGCAAGTGCGAGCGCGGCAATTGCAAGTGCGAAGCGTTTCATGATCATCCCGGCTTTCTGTCACCGCGAAGATGAAACGCCAATGACCGGCGCAGGTTTATCGACGAACAGAATGCTGCGCGTGGCAGAACGAGTCGCCGCTACGCCGTGATGGCGTGAACGCGCAACGCTTCGTAGTCTTCGCGGCATGCATCGGCGACCTTCTGGTATTGCTCGCTTAGTACAGGAAGTGGCCCGGGCGGGCTGCCGAAGCCGGTCGATGCGTTCACCTTATCGTACCAATGCGATTGCCAGATTCCGTCTTGCGGATGTGGCCCCTTGGCCCAGCCCAGCATCGCGCTATCCCACGCAATTCCAAGTGCTTCGCACAGACGCCCCAGTATTGTTGCGGGGTCAGCGAGGATCGCGGCGCTGTCGACGACCGGAGGTGCGGCTCCGTCGCGATCGCAAATCTGTTCAAAATAGCGGCGTTGACGGACTGTGCCGAGGTGGTCTGCATTGATGGCTGTTCGCTTGTTCGCATAGCTGGCCGCGACGCGCACCGGATCGCGGATCAGAAACGCGTGGCGCATGTCTGGCAGGTCGAGAATGTCGATCGGCCCTTCCATATGGTGGGGCATATGCTTCTGGTACCAGACAGGGCTGGCCTCAGGGGCTGTGCCTCCCAGTGTTCGCGCGACGCTGTGCCAGTCACAATCCATGTCATCGATAATGGCTTGCGCCATCGGCTGCGGATCACCGGTTTCCTTCAGATAGGCACCGTAGAATGGCTCATCGCTGACGAATGTGTCGGATCGGCTCGAGAAGCTTCGCATCATGGCCGTGCTCAGATTGCGCGGCCCGCTCCACATGGCAATGCGGATCGTCATGCAACATCGCGCTCCACCAGAGCCTTGTACAGGCCCTGTAGGCGCTCGACCATTGGCCCCCTGCCCTCGGTCAGGAACCGGCCATCTACCTCTGTCACCGGGACGACTCCGGCAAAGGTGCCGGTCACGAATGCCTCGTCAGCACCATAGACATCGGTGAGCGAGAAGTTCTTTTCGAATACCGGGATGCCTTCTTCCTTGCACACCTGGATCACGTTCGAGCGGGTGATCCCACCGAGGCAATAGTCGCCGCTCGAGGTCCACACCTCTCCCTTGCGTACGATGAAGAAATGGGTCGAATTGCAAGTCGCAACAAACCCATGCGGGTCGAGCATCAGTGCCTCGTCGGCCCCGGCCTGTGTCGCCTGGATGCAGGCCGTAATGCAATTCAGTTTGGAATGTGAATTAAGCTTCTGGTCCTGCACCGCAGGATCGCCGCGCCGGACATGGACGGTGAATAGCCGAATGCCCGTTTCGATGGTCGCGGGCAAAGGCGCCTTGTATTCCGGAATAATGACGATGGTGGCCGGGGAAATCACCACCCGCGGATCCTGATACGGGGTCGAGCGGATACCTCGCGTCACCATCAGGCGGATATGGACCCCTTCGGCATCACGCATTCCATTCGCGTCGATGGTGGCATCCAGACGCGCAGTCAGCTCGTCGCGGGTAAGCCCGGCATCCATTGCGATCGCCTTGGCACCCTCGAACAGCCGGTCGAGGTGTGCGTTCAGAAAGGCGATGCGCCCCTTGTGGACCCGCAAACCCTCCCAAACCCCGTCTCCCAGCATAAATCCACTGTCGAATACCGAGATCGTCGCTTCGGGACGCGGGATAAGATCACCATTGATATTGATGAGGACGTTTTCGTTACGCGGGTCGGGCGCGAAATCATGTGTACCTTGGGCCATGAGGCTTTCTAAGGCGATGATTGCTAGTGACAATAGCCAAGCTGCAAGCTAGCGAGCGTTGCGCTGCGGACAGGTGGCAGAGCGGTTGAATGCACTGGTCTTGAAAACCAGCAAGGGTGCAAGCCCTTCGTGGGTTCGAATCCCACCCTGTCCGCCAGCCTTGCCGAAGCCGCTATTTCCCGCGCTTGATGATTGCGTCCATCATGTCACGCAGCTTGGGATCCCACTCGGTACGCATTTCACGGACTTTGGCGACGAGTTCCTCGTTCTCCCAAGCCGGGACGTCGATCTTGTAGACATCGGCGACCTGGATCATCGAGCTCCGGTCCATTTCTTCGAACGCATCAGCCATCGCCTGAGCGGCCTGGCGGTCTTGCCCGAGGGCCTCGAATGCAGAACGCCCCATGCGGACTGCGCCATCATAGGTCTCGCGGATGATATCGCGGCAGCCGAGCGCCCAAAGTTTGAAAACATGGTCACGATCGATAGCGCGCGCGGTGACATGTACGTGCGGATAATTCTGGATGACATAGGCCACCAGCTTGTCGATCTGGTCCTTCTCGTCGAGCGCGACAACCAGCAGCTTGGCGTTGGCTATGCCGGCGCTCATCAGCAAATCCGCCCGTGTTGCATCCCCGAAATAGGCCTTGGTTCCGAACTTCTCCATATTGGCGATATGGCGAGAATCGTAGTCGATGACGGTCGCGGAGTAGCCCGCCCCGTTGAGCATCCGATCGACGATACCGCCCACCCGGCCACGTCCGGCGATGATAATGTCGTTCGATTCCTCGATGGCATCCGCCTCACGCTCTTCCGTCTTGGTGAACATCGGTGCGATCAGCTTGTCGTAAAGAATGAACAGCAGGGGCGTGACCAACATGGAGAAGGCAACGACCAGCAGCAGCAAGTCAGCCTGGGCCTGGGGCAAGACGGCGTTGCCCAAGGCAAAAGCGATCAGCACGAAGCCGAATTCGCCCGCTTGCGCGAGGCTGAGGGTGAAGAGCCAGCGATCCTGACCGCTAAGATGGAATGCCTTACCGATGCCGAACAACACCAGCATCTTGCTGGCGAGCAGAACAGCCGTCCAGAAGATCACACTGCCGAATTGTTCGAAGGCCAACGCAAAGTTGATGCCCGCACCGACAGTGATGAAGAACAGGCCGAGCAACAGGCTTTTGAAGGGATTGATGTCGGCCTCAAGTTCATGACGGTACTCGCTATTGGCCAGCACGACTCCGGCGACGAAAGCACCCAGTGCCGGCGAAAGACCGACCAGTACCATCAGCAAGGCGATACCGATGACGAACAGCAAGGCTGTCGCGGTAAACATCTCGCGCAGCTTCGCGGCTGCGATGAAGCGAAAGACAGGGCGCGTCAGATAGGTACCGATCAGCACTACCAATCCGACCGAGCCAAGCGTGATCAGACCTGCCAACCACGCCGGAAGGCCGTCCACAATACTCATCCCGCCATGGCCGTGGGCGCCGGCCTCTTCTCCTCCTGAAACTCCGGCTAACTCCGGAAGGGCAAGCAAAGGCAGCAGAGCCAGCATGGGGATGACAGCGACATCCTGCACCAGCAGGACCGAGAACGCCGACTCGCCGCCTTGGGTCTTGAGAAGGTTCTTCTCCTCCAAAGTCTGCAAGACGATCGCGGTCGAGGAAAGCGCGAGGATCATGCCTGTCGCGAGAGCAGTTTGCCAGACACTCCCGGAAGCGAGGGAAATACCTGCGATGATCAGTGTGGTGAGGATAACCTGGCCGCCGCCTAACCCCATCAGGCGGTTGCGCATTTCCCACAGTCGCTTTGGCTCCAGTTCCAGACCGATGATGAACAGCATCATCACCACCCCGAATTCGGCGAACTGTTGCAGCTGCTCGACATTTACGCCCAGCAAGCCAAGCAGCGGGCTGAGCGCCATCCCCGCCAGCAAGTAGCCCAAGACTGTGCCAAGGCCGAAACGGATCGCCAGAGGCACCGCCACCACCCCTGCGACAAGCAGGATGAACGCAAGAAGTAGGAAATTACCCATTGGCCCGTTGCCCCTTTTGCGGCGTACCTAGTCGACCAGTTTGCCGCCCTTCACCACCGCATCCACATCGGCCAGTTCGGCAGGATCGGCAAGGGGATCGCCATCGACTGCGATAATATCGGCCCATGCACCCACCTTGATTGTGCCGACTTCACCAGATTGCCCGAGGGCCTCCGCTGCATTGATCGTCGCAGCCTGGATCGCTTCGAGCGGGCTCATGCCCAGCCGGACCATCACCGCAAACTGGCCGCCGACCGTCTCATGAGGCATCACGCCTGCATCGCTGCCAAATACCAATTTTACCCCGGCGCGGTGGGCCTTGGTGAAATTGTCGCGCTGGGCCTTGGAAACGAGCCGCTCCTTGGCAAGGTTTTCCTCCAGCACACCATTCGCCTCGCCTTGGCTGAGCGTATAATCGGTGTTGAAGATATCCATCGACAGGTACGTGCCGCGTTCTTTTGCCAGCCGGATGCCTTCGTCATCGATGAAACTGGCATGCTCGATCGTATCGAAGCCTGCGCGAATAGCCGCTTTGATGCCTGCTGCGCCATGGGCGTGGGCGGCCGCCTTCAAGCCCCAGAAATGTGCTTCATTGGCAATTGCTGTCAGCTCTTCGAGGGTAAGCTGCTGGATACCCGGAGCCGTATTGCGGCTGAACACACCACCTGTGGCGCACGCCTTGATCACTTCAGCGCCATATTTGCGCTGTTCGCGCACGCGCTTGCGCAGCTCATCGGGGCTGTCGCCGACTGCGGGGCTCGTCTGGTTGAAACTGGGCGGCAGAAACGTGCTGTCGCAATGGCCTCCGGTTGCGCCGAGCGAATTACCGGCACCGACTATCCGCGGGCCCGGTACCCACCCCTCTTCGATTGCCTGGTCCAGGCCGACCACATTGTAGTCGCTGGCCCCGACATTGCGGACCGTAGTGAAACCCGCATCGAGCATCTTCTTGGCGTTGGCGACGCCGATCACGGTCCAGAACCGGTCGGTAAACTGCAGACCGGAATAGCCGCCATATTCAGGCCTACCATCCAGATGGACATGCATATCGATCAGGCCAGGAAGGATCGTGTGCCCCGATAAGTCGACCACTGCGGCACCTTCGGGCGCCGTACCCGTCGTGATGGCTGTTACCCTGCCATCTTCAACCGCGATGACCGGGTCTGCGATATAGCGCCCTGTCTCGACCTCCAGCATCCGGTCGGCCACGACATAAGTCGTTTCAGCCTGTGCTGCCGCGAATGGAGCGGTCAGTGCCGCAAGGCCGAGAATAGCACGTTTCATCATGGCAGATACTCCAGGAAAATTGGGAAGGCGGGCAATCACATATGTAGCGTGCGCCCGTACGCGCCCAGCACGCTTTCATGCATCATTTCGGAGAGCGTGGGATGCGGGAAGACGGTCTGCATCAGTTCGGCCTCGGTCGTCTCCAGCTGCTTGCCGACGGTATAGCCCTGGATCAGCTCGGTCACCTCTGCACCAATCATGTGTGCCCCCAGCAATTCGCCGGTCTTGGCATCAAAAATGGTCTTGATGAACCCCTCGGCCTCGCCCAGCGCAATCGCCTTGCCATTGCCGATGAAAGGGAAGTTGCCGACTTTGAGATCATAGCCGGCTTCCTTGGCTTTTGCCTCGGTCATGCCGACGCTGGCGATTTGCGGGTGGCAATAGGTGCAGCCCGGGATGTTATTCCGATCGAGCGCATGGGGGTGGACTTCTTTGTTGCCCAATTCCTGCGCAATCGCCTCGGCTGCGGTGACCCCCTCGTGGCTCGCCTTGTGCGCTAGCCATGGCCCCGGGGTGCAATCACCGATCGCCCACAGGCCCTTGGACTTGGTGCGGCCATATGGATCGATCTGGATAAAGCCGCGATCCATCTCGGCCAGCTTCTCAATCCCGATATTCTCAGTGTTGGGCACAATACCGATGGCGGAGATCACATGGCTGAACTCGGTTTCGCTGACCTTGCCATCCTTGCCCTTGATCTTCGCCTTCACGCCATTCGCGCCGACTTTTAGATCCTCGACCCCAGCCCCGGTCATGATCGTCATGCCTTGTTTGGTGAGCGATTTTTCAAGGAAAGCAGAGACTTCCGCATCTTCCACCGGCACCACGCGGTCGAGCATTTCGACTACGGTCACATCGGCGCCCATATCATTGTAGAAGCTGGCGAATTCGATCCCGATAGCGCCGCTGCCGATAACGAGCAGCTTTTTGGGCATTTCCGGTGGAGTCATCGCCGTGCGATAGGTCCAGATGCGCTTGCCGTCAGCAGGAGCAAACGGCAGGTCGCGGGCCCGTGCACCGGTTGCCACGATCACATGCTTGGCGGTGAGCTTTTCTTCGCCCTTGTCGCCTTTCACAGTCAGCGAGGTCGGGCCGGTCAGCGTGCCCTCCCCCATATGCACCGTGATCTTGTTCTTCTTCATCAGGTGGGTGACGCCCTGGTTGAGCTGCTTGGCCACGCCGCGGCTACGCTTCACCACTGCTTCCAGATCAGCCTCGATCTTCTGCGCTTTCAGGCCGTAATCGCCGGCGTTTTGCATATAGTGGAATATCTCGGCCGAACGCAGCAGGGCCTTGGTCGGGATGCAGCCCCAATTGAGGCAGATACCGCCCAGATTCTCGCGCTCCACAATGGCGGTTGTCAAACCGAGCTGCGCACAGCGGATGGCAGAGACATATCCGCCAGGGCCGGAGCCGAGAACGATCACGTCATAGGAGGTGTCAGCCATTGTCATTTTCCTTGGGGAGAGGCTTGGCCGCGACGGCGCGCGGCGTGTTGTTGTCGTCAAGAACGACGAATTTGAAAGTGCCCTGCGCGACTTTGGTGGTCGCTTCGCCGTTGCGCTCGCGGGCGATAGCCTCGGCACTGATAGTAAGTGACGTGGTGCCGGTGGCCGCAATGTCGCAATAGACCGAAAGCTCGTCACCCACTGCCATGGCACCGGGAAACGCAAAGTCGGTGGCCGAAACTACCACTGCCTTCCCTTGACCTACGCGGGACGCAAGCGAACCCGCTCCGAGTGCCATCTGCGCCATCAACCAGCCTCCGAAGACCCCGCCATAAGGGTTTGTGTCGGCAGGCATGGCAGTGGCGCGGATTGTAAGTTCGCCACGGGTCACAAGCCTAAACCACCAGCCCCATCGGGTTCTCACACAGCTGCTTGAAGGCTTCCATCAATTGTGCGCCGTCCGCGCCGTCGATCGCGCGGTGGTCGAAGCTGCCGCTGGCGCTCATCACGGTGGCGACTTGCAGCGCACCATCCACCACATGCGGACGTTGCTCGCCTGCGCCGACAGCCAAGATCATCCCCTGGGGCGGGTTGATGACCGCGTCGAACTGCTTGATCCCGAACATGCCGAGATTGGACAGGCTGGCCGTGCCGCCCTGATATTCGTGCGGCTGCAACTTACCGTCGCGGGCCTTCCCGGCGAGTTCCTTCATCTGGGTACTGATTTGGCCGAGGCCCTTGGTATCCGCTTCGGTGATGATGGGCGTGATAAGGCCACTCGGCGCGGCAACGGCCACGGAGACATCGGCGCGGGTGTATTTGTGCAGCGTGTCGCCCTGGAAGCTGACATTGCATTGCGGCACGCGGATGAGCGCACGCGCCAGTGCCTTGATCAGCAAATCGTTCACCGAAAGCTTGATCCCGTCTGCCTCCAGCGAAGCGTTCAGCTGCTTGCGCAGCGCCAGCAACGGATCGAGATTGATGTCCATCGTCAGGTAATAATGCGGGACGGTCTGCTTGCTCTCCGTCAGGCGGCGCGCGATGACTTTGCGCACATTGGAGAGTTTTTCTTCCTCGTATGGCGCGCCGAATTCCGGCGCGGTGGCAGGGGCGGATGGAGCCGTTGCGGTCGCCGCCGCCTTTGCTGGAGCGGCAGCGCCAGGCGTCGCGTTTTCGACATCGGCTTTCACGATCCGTCCATTCGGGCCGCTGCCTGAAACCGTCGCCAGGTCCACGCCCTTTTGTTCTGCAATCCGCTTTGCAAGAGGCGATGCAATGATTCGATCGCTTGATGTCGTTGCGGCGGGTGACGGTGCCGGGGCAGGTTCGGGCGACGCAGCAGGTGCCGACGCGGTGGCGCCGCCTGCCGCTTCTTCGACATCGCCTTTAGTGATCCGACCATTGGGGCCAGTGCCCGCAATGCTGGCCAGATCCACGCCGGTTTCGGCCGCCAGCTTCTTGGCCGAGGGTGTCGCAGCAATACCATCGGGCGACGGTGCCGGTGCAGAGGATGGCGCGGGTTGCGGAACCGGTGCTTGCGCTGGCTCCGCGCTGGCGTTCTTGGCGGCGTCGAGGTCTTCGCCCTCTTCCGCCAGCACGGCGATCACTTCGCCGACCTTCACATTCTCGCTGCCCTCTTCGATCAGGATCTGGGCCACTGTGCCCTCGTCCACAGCTTCGAATTCCATGGTTGCCTTATCGGTCTCGATCTCGGCCATGATGTCGCCGGAATTGACCGTATCCCCGACCTTGACCAGCCATTTGGCAAGCGTCCCTTCCTCCATCGTGGGCGAAAGTGCGGGCATCTTGATCTGTGTCGGCATGGGCTGCTCTTGTCATCCTTCGCTGGGGAGGCCTTGTTTCCGCTACGCTTTGGCCAATTTGGGCGCTTGCGGCAAGGTTCTTGGCCCAATCTTGCCGCGAACTTGATATGCATACGATTTCAGCGGATACCGCACATACGATCGGACAGGTGATCGGGGGCAACGGGAAACAACTGCATGCGCGTCTATCTGGTGATCATGGACGAGACGGAAGAGGCCCGCAAAGCGTTGCGGTTCGCCTCGCGCAGGGCCGCCGCGACAGGGGGATCGGTGCATATCCTGGCGCTGGTGCAGCCGCAGAACTTCAACGCATTTGGCGGAGTGCAGGCCACGATCGAACAGGAAGCGCACGACCGGGCAGAGGCGATCGCCACCAG
This sequence comes from Parerythrobacter jejuensis, assembly GCF_039536765.1. NCBI lineage: Bacteria > Pseudomonadati > Pseudomonadota > Alphaproteobacteria > Sphingomonadales > Erythrobacteraceae > Parerythrobacter > Parerythrobacter jejuensis. The sequence continues at coordinate 535,971 of NZ_BAAAZF010000001.1, read as the reverse complement.
CGCAGCCGGAAATCTGTTCAGCGAAAGCGGCAAGATGCCGACCATCGCTGTACGCGTTGGCGAAGGCCAGGCCGTGATCAAGGCATACCTCACCGACCACAAAGAGGTCGCTGCCCTGGTGCTCGCCGCAGCCGAGAGCAATCCCGGGCCGCTAGTCGCTCATTTCAGCGCCAATGCAGGCAACCTGCCCTGCCCGCTCTATGTCATCCCCGGCACCTTTACTACCGAGGATATTGACCGGCTGACGTAATCTATTTCCGGCGCTTTCCCTGATGGCGGATATTGCCCGGGCGGCCGCGTTTTCCTTTGAGAAATTTGCCTTTTCCCGGTCGCTTGCGATCCGGCTGCCGGTTGCCGCGTGGTTCGATCGGGTTGCCATCGGCGTCCAGCGGTTCGAACTTGAGCGCGCCGGTGAGCGCATTGGATTCCGCCAGTTTCAGCTTAAGCCGTTGCCCGGATTCGTATCGGGTACCGCTTTCCTCACCCACAAGCGCCTGTGCCGCCTCGTCATAGCGGAAATGCTCCCGACCAAGGGTTGAGACCGGCACTAGCCCGTCGCCGCCGAATTCGAGGATCGTGGCGAAGAAGCCGAAGCTCTGAACCCCGGTGATGCGCGTTTCGAAGGTCTTGCCGACATGTTCTGACAGCCACGCGGCGACATAGCGGTCAATCGTGTCCCGCTCCGCCTCCATGGCACGGCGCTCGGTGGTGCTGATAGCATCCGTGATTTGCTGGAGATTGTCCCGATCCCGCTCGGAAAGGCCTGAATACTCGGGCAAATCCTGTTTGGGCTTTGGCTGTTCCAGCTTGAAACTGTCCACCAGGGCCCGATGGACCAGCAAGTCCGCATAGCGCCGGATCGGCGATGTAAAATGGGCATAGGACCCCAAGGCCAGACCGAAATGCCCAGCATTGTTCGGCCCGTAATAGGCTTGCATCTGGCTGCGCAGCACCGCCTCCATCAACAATGCGCGCTCAGCTTCATCGGATACGTCTTTGAGAAACCTGTTAAAAAGCGTCGGTGTGACAACTTGCCCCAGAGCCAGCTTCTTGCCCTGCGTGCCCAGATAGTCCCGCAAGGCAATAAGCTTTTCCCGACTCGGCGGCTCATGGATCCGGTAAACAACCGGAGAGGCTTTTGATTCCAGCGCCTTGGCCGCTGCGACATTGGCGGCGATCATGAAATCCTCGACCACGCGGTGGGCATCGAGCCGTTCGCGCACGGCGATATCTGCGATCTTGCCCTGGTCATCGAGAACTACGCGGCGCTCCGGCAGCTCAAGCTCCAAGGGATCGCGGCCAGCACGTGCTGCGGCCAACACTTTCCAGCAGGCCCACAGGTCAGTCAGTTCCTTTGAAGCGGACCCAGCATCGATAGCGGCCTGGGCGTCTTCATAGGCGATATTGTGGGTCAGGCGTACAATGGCGCGCGTGAAACGCCATGACGTCACTTTCCCCTCGGCAGAAATGTTCAAATGGCATGCCATCGCCGCGCGATCTTCGCCCTGCTTCAGCGAGCAGACATTTGCGCTGAGGACTTCGGGTAGCATGGGAACAACACGGTCAGGAAAATAGACCGAATTGCCGCGTTTGCGCGCCTCGCGGTCCAACGCGCCACCGGGCCGGACGAAGAAGCTGACATCGGCGATTGCGACAATTGCGCGAAATCCGCCATTTCCATCGGGCTCAGCCCAGATAGCGTCGTCATGATCGCGTGCATCGGCGGGGTCGATTGCGAGGATCGGGACGTCGCGAAGGTCTTCGCGCTTATCGGCACTCAGCGGCAACTTGGCGGCGAGCTCCGCCTCGGCAAGCGTTTCCTCCGGAAAGACATCCGGGATCCCATGCTTGGCAATCGCGATCAGGCTGAAACTTTTTGGCGCCAGGGGATCGCCCAGCACTTCGACCACCTTTGCGCCGGCACGGGCAGATCTGCCAGCCGGTTCGGCCAGCACCAACTGACCTTCTTCGGCGTTACCCAGATCGGTGATGTGGGTGGAATTGCGGATCCGTTTGTCGACGGGCGCTAGCCATGGTTTGCCTGCGCCATCGAACTCGACAACGCCCATCAAGCCTTCACTGCGCGCGGGCAATTTCTTCATCGGATGAGCACGCCAGCCGTGCTCGGTTTCTTCTGTACGGGCCAGCACGCGATCGCCGCGTTTCAGAGCCGGCATGGCTCTGCTGCCCCCACGCCCTCGCTTTCCTTCGATCAAGGTCAGGCGTGGCGGCTTCTCAGGCGCATCGGGCGACCAATTCTCGGGAATGCCGATCGGCTCGCCATCGTCAATTTCGACCACCTTCAGGACTGTCACTTTCGGCACACCGCCCATCCGGTGATAGGCCGCACGTTTGCCGTCGATCAGCCCCTCTTCGGCCATATCCTTGAGGCGTTTCTTGAGAGCGATCTTCTCCTGGCCTTTGAGCCCAAAGGCCTTGGCAATCTCACGCTTGCCGGCAGGTGTTTCGCTGGATTGAATGAATTCTAGGATTTTCTCGCGGGAAGGTAGCCCATGGGGCCTTGGCTTCCCGCGTTTCTTGTTCTGTTTATCTGTCATGTGTCCCTCATATGGGGACCCGACTAGTTCGTGTCATCACCTTCCTTGGCCACCGGCTCAAATGCGCCCGCCGGGACCGCACTAGCTACCGGGCTGCATGTGTCTGCTGCACAGGCGCTGACGCCGAAGAACCAGTCATCCCCGCGGATACCCTCGAGTTCCATTTTGAACAGGTCCTCGCCCGCTGCATCCGCCGGCAGATCACCATCGATCCTGGCGATCGGCTTGGACGACCAATAGGGTTCGTCAGTCCGTCGGCGGTACAAGTGGTAGGAATCCGCTCCCGCGACCGGTGCCCATTCGAGTTCGGTAAAGGTGCGCACGGCAGCCCGTGCAATCGGAGCTGGTGGCAGCGGGGTGCGGGCAAGCCGGTCAAGTGCGCGCACGTTCAATTGCGTGACACGGGCCAGATAGGCGAAGTCCATCTCGTCGGTGGTGTCGCCATAGGTCACGCCGTCTTCAACCCGCAGGTCCTGATGCTGGTGCTCGTAGTCTTCCACCGCCACGGTGATGCGGACTGCCGGATAACCCGCTTCGAGGAACGGGATCTGGTCACCGCCCCGCCCCATCCGGTCGACGCGCCAGATCTGGCGGACATTGATGCCGTCGCTTGTTTCATCGGCCAGCAGGTCCAGCCAGCGGGACAAATTGCGCCCGGGGCTGTCATTCTCGCCTCCCGACCGACGCTGAGCAGCACGGATAACGTCGGTCAAATCTGCTCGTGGGCCTTCGGAGAAAACGCGGACATTGTCTGCATCGCAATACCCGTCCGAACCGCAGCTGTTACCGACGACATCATTGTTGAGCACCGCCTTGACAGTAAAGCCCTGCTCGGTGACCCAATCGGCCATCAGGCGCCCGCCATACAGCCCCTGTTCCTCGCCCGAGAGCAAGGCATAGATGATCGTAGTAGGATACTGTTTTCGCGAAAGAACCCTGGCCGCCTCTATCACCAGAGCGGTGCCCGAAGCATCGTCATTTGCACCGGGCGCATCGCTCTTCCAATCAAGCGGATCGGTGACACGGCTGTCGATATGGCCCTGGACGATGATGACCTCATTCGGTCGTTCACTGCCACGCTGGATCGCAACTGCATTTCGCAGCCGTGTCGGCACAGGAATACGACGCCCTTGGACCGTTGTTTCCGGCAGCATGACTTCGAGACAGTCGTTACAATCTTTTGAAATTCTTCGAAATTCGTCCGCACCCCAGTCTACCGCTGCGCCAATGCCCCGGGTCGGGTTGTCTTGTTCCGAAAGCGTATGCCGGGTTCCGAAAGAAACGAGCTTCTCGACATCGGCTTCAAGCCTTTCGGCCGACACGTTGCTTGCTGGGTGATCCTGGGCAACCAACGGGCTGGCAAGGAGGGCGGCGACGAGGACAAGTTTGCGCATGCCCCCTTTCACCCGCTGGAACGCGCAGCGTCAATACGCCTTGGCGACGTAAATCCGTTCCACCGCTGGTTCGCCAGTAAAGATACAAGTGCCGTCAGCGTCAGGGCGATCCATCGGGACGTTGCGCACTGTCAGCTTCAATTCCTTGAGCTGTTCGACGACTTTCTCCAGCGCAGGCCCGGTCGGTTTTGACCATTGGACTTCGACCCAGCCCGGTGCCTTCTGCCCCTCGGCATAATAGGCACGCAGCCCGTCCATCGTGTCGATATCCCGCACAATGTTCGCATCGCGCCGCGCGGCTGCTTCGTCGAAGATCGCCTGCTGAATTTCGCCGAGCATTGCCGGGATCGTTTCGCCTGCTTCGTCGCGCGAGGGCGTCTGGAAGTTGGCCTTGCCACTTTCCATGTTCCACAGCTGGTCACGGCGGATCAGGCTGACCACGCCGTTGTCCATGTCGCGTCCGCCAACTTCGATGATGATTGGCGCACCTTTGCGGACCCAGTCCCACCGTTTGGCCGCTGCTTTGCCCGGTTTCTTGTCGAGCAAGACCCGGACCGGTTCGCCCAGCGTCTGCTGCCCGGCAAGTTTCGCACGCAGCACCTCGCAATACTCGAGCAAAGCGTCGTCTTCGGGTTTGTCGCGCAACATCGGCAGGATTACGACCTGATAGGGGGCGATGCGTGGCGGCACGCGCAGTCCGTCATCATCGCCATGGGTCATAATGACACCGCCGATCATACGGGTGGAAACGCCCCAGCTCGTCGTGTGGCAGAACTTTTCACCGCCTTCACGATCCTGGAATTTGATCCCCGCCGCCTCGGAGAAATTGGTGCCGAGATAATGGCTGGTGCCGGCCTGCAAGGCCTTGCCATCCTGCATCATCGCTTCGATCGACCATGTTTCTACGGCGCCCGGGAAGCGTTCGTTCTCCGGCTTTTCGCCCGCAATGACTGGCAAAGCGAGGTCTTCCTCGGCGCAAGCGCGATACACTTCTAGCATTGTAAGCGTGTGCTCTTTGGCCTCGGCATCCGTGGCGTGGGCCGTATGCCCTTCCTGCCACAGGAACTCGCTCGTGCGAAGGAACATCCGTGTGCGCATTTCCCACCGCACCACATTTGCCCACTGGTTGGTCAGCAAGGGCAGATCGCGCCAGCTCTGGATCCAGCGTGCCATCGCGTCGCCGAAGATCGTTTCGGATGTCGGCCGCACAATCAGCGGCTCCTCCAGCTTGGCTTCAGGATCAGGCTTCAGGCCGCCCTCCCCATCGGCAATCAGCCGGTGATGGGTAACGACTGCCATTTCCTTGGCGAAACCGTCGACATGGTCTGCTTCGCGTTCGAAGTTCGAAAGCGGGATGAAGATCGGGAAATAGACATTCTCGTGACCCGCTGCTTTGATTCGATCATCGAGCAGGCGCTGGATCCGCTCCCAGATGCCATAGCCCCATGGCTTGATCACCATGCAACCACGGACACCGGATTCCTCGGCCAATTCAGCTTCGGAAATCACAGTCTGGTACCATTGCGCGAAATCGTCCTCGCGCTTGATGTTGAGGGCGTGGCGGATGTTCGACACGGGCTTGGATCCTGTCTTGTCTAAGGGAATGGGCGAGGCGCGTTTGCCCTACTTGCCCAGTTCGTCCAGCTTCTTCTGCATATCCGCCATCTGCTTCTTCAGCGTGGCGAGTTCATCGTCCTTGGATGACGTAGTGGTCGGCTTCGACGGCTTGGAACCCGGTATCAGGGCCTCCCCCATCGCTTTCATCACGGCCATGTTCGTTTCCGCGATCTTGGCAATCGGATTGTTGGACATATTGTCGCGCAACGCCTCTTGGAGCTTCTCGCGGTTGTTGCGGAAATTGGTCATGCTGGCTTCGAGATAGCTGGGCATCATGGCCTGCATCGAATTGCCGTACATCGAGATAAGGTCGCGCAGGAAACTGACCGGCAGCATCTGCTTGCCGCTGGCTTCTTCCTCCATGATGATCTGGGTCAGGATCGAATGGGTAATGTCATCGCCAGACTTGGCGTCGACGACCTGAAAATCGATCCCTTCGCGCGTCATAGCGGCCAGATCATCCAGCGTGATGTAGCTGGAACTTTGCGTATTGTAGAGCCGCCGGTTGGCGTATTTCTTGATGACGACGGTGCCGCCAGTCTCAGTCTTCTTAGAAGCCATAGTGCTCACTATCGTTCGAGCCAAATTCGTGTCCGAGGCGTTAGCACCTGCAATATGTGCAGTGCAACGTGAGTCGCTCAACGCGCGAAGCGTTGTCCCAATATGGTCAGCAGTTCGTATTGCGAAAGGCCGCTGCGTTTCGAGGCCTTGGGCAAGTCATAGGGCACATCGACCCAGTCTCCGGTCTTCAAGTCCGGCGCATTGGCAAGGTCGACAACGACCATATCCATGGAGACCTTGCCCAAGAGGGGCAGTGCCCTCCCCTCAGAATTGAGAGCGTTACCCTTCCCACCCCAACTACGGAGGAAACCATCTGCATAACCGAGGGAGACAGTGCCGACCCGCATCGGACCGGACGCTGTGAATTCGCCATTGTAGCCGACTGTGTCGCCCTCCTTTAAGTCCCGCACTTGGATCAGGGCTGCGCGCGGGAAGGCAACCTGACGAATGCGCCCGGCCAGCTCCGCGCGAGGAATCCCGCCGTAAAGAGCGAGGCCCGGCCTGGTCAGATCGAAAGCGTAGTCTGTCCCCAGGGCAATGCCTGCACTGTTGGCCAGGCTGAGCGATTGCGCGCCAAGAGCGTTCTGCATGTCCTTGAACACAGTCAGCTGAGCGGCATTCATTGCACTGTTTTCATCCGCGCAGGCCAGATGTGACATCAAAACCTGTATGTCGAGCCCGGCTAGTGCCGGATCATCTAGCTCGCTCGGATCGATGCCGAGGCGATGGATACCGCTATCGATCATGACGTGACACGCCTTGCCACCCGCGGCCGTCCACAGGCGCGCCTGATGCAGCGAATTTATGACGGGTAGCGCGCCGGTCGCGAGAGCGTAGGAAACTTCGTCAGCCGAGTTTGCACCGTGCAACACGGCCACCTGACTGGCCGGCACATGGTCGAGCATAGCGCCGACTTCGCTCCAATGGGCAACGAAGAAATCGCGTGCTCCGGCATCGCGCAGCGTCGGTACGCATCGGGCCACCCCCAGGCCATAACAGTCGGCCTTGACCGCCGCCCCGGCCCTCGCAGTGCCCGATAGATCATTCAATGTGCGCCAATTCGCCGCTAGCGCATCCCGATCAATATCAAGCCGCAATGTCGGCGGGGGCGGTGTCGGGAGCATCTGGTCAGGTATCGTCTTCGAAATCGCGTGGTGGGCCGTCAGGGATACCCCACCACAAGACGACGACGCCGAAGGCTACGACGCCCCACGTATACCACAGGCCGGAATAGATATTGCCCGTGCTGGCCACGATCACGCCGGCAATCAGCGGCAGGAAGCCCCCCAGATACCCGGCACCAATATGATACGGGATCGACATTGAACTATAGCGGATACGGGGTGGAAACATCTCTGACAAAAGCGCCGCAACTGACCCATAGGTCAGCGCCGACAGCATCCCAAGCCCGAGCAAGATCGCAACAATGCCGAGGACATTTGCCGCACCTGGCTGCTGCTTTGAAAAGTCAAAACCGTAGGCGCCCAGGGCAGAATGAATGCCCTCACGTCGTGCCGCACCGTCATCGAACCACGCGGGATCGATAGCGACTGCTTCGCCGCCTGCAGTGACCGCCAGTTTGTCACCCGCGACCAGTGTGTAGGGAACGCCCGAAGCCGTCAGTGTCTCTAGCACTTTGCCGCACTGGGTCTGTTCGCGATCAAATAGATCCGCGAAGGGATCGGTTACGCATTCCGGACCGCTAACTTGGATCGGCGTAGCCTCTGCCGCCCTCTCAAGGCCTGGATTGGCCAGGCTACCCAGCCCCCAAAATGCCGGGAACAGCAGGAACAGGGTGAGCACAGCACCAATCAGGATCGGTTTCTTGCGCCCGATTGTGTCCGACCATTTGCCGATCATGATGTAGAATGTCATCGCGATCAGGCCGGAGAAGAACAGGATCAATTCAACGGTCAGATCATCAACATGCATCGGCCCGCGCAGGAAGCTCATTCCCGAGAAGAACGCCGTGTACCAGATCGTTGTCAGAATGCCGGTCACACCGAACAGGGCGACGAAAATCCGCTTCTTGTTGCCCGGATAGGTAAAGCTCTCGACAAAGGGATTCCCCGCGATTTTGCCCTCTGCTTTCATCGCCTGAAACACAGGGCTCTCGGAAAGCTTCAGGCGCATCCACAAGGAAATGCCGAGCAGTATAATCGAAAGCAGGAATGGGATCCGCCAGCCCCATGCGATGAAATCATCTTCCGGGATCAGGAACCGGCACGCAAGCACAACTGCGATCGACAAGACGAAGCCGCCGGCTACACTGGCCTGGATGAAACTGGTGTAGAAACCGCGCTTTTCAGGTGGCGCATGCTCGGCAACGTAGATTGCCGCACCGCCATACTCGCCGCCCAAAGCCAACCCTTGGATGACGCGCAACAGGATCACGATGATGGGTGCTGCAACGCCGATTGTCGCGATTGTCGGAATCAAACCGACCCCTGCAGTCGCGATTCCCATGAGGGTGACGGTTACCAAGAAGGTATATTTACGCCCCAGCTTGTCGCCCAGGAAGCCAAATAGGATCGCCCCGATCGGGCGGAATGCGAAGCCGACTGCGAAGGTCGACCAGACCAGCAACAGGCCCAGCGTCTCGTTGTCGACGTTGTAGAAAGCATCCTTCAGGATGTAGGCAAGCGTGCCGTAGATGAAAAAATCATACCATTCGAAAACGGTGCCGGCCGATGATGCCCCGATGACGAGTTTGATCTCGTTCTCGCTCGGTTCGCGGTCCTTGAGTGCTGCTGCGTCGCTCATGATGCTACGCTCTCTCCCCTGAAGTCAGGCGGCAACCCCTAGCGTTCGGCACCCGCCTTGGAAAGCGCCTGCTGCGCGGCTCTCCACGGCAACAGGATGGCTCCGTGGCGGGCGGAATAATCTCGTGCATTGGAGATTGCTTCTATGTCCGGCCAGTTTGGCGCTGTCCCGCCACCGAGCCAGGCATCCACGTCCTCTAGGGAATGGTCGATCGCTTGCGCGTCGAGCCCATTCGCATGGCGAGCGAAGATCGCCGCACTGGCCTGCCCGATCGCACATGCTGTGACTTGCAATCCAAGCCGTTTTGTCAGGCCGTCGGGGCCAAGCTCAAAGCCGAGCGCCAGAGTGCTTCCACAGCTCTGGGAGCGGGCTTCGCCGCGCAGGTCCAGCCCTTCATCGAGTGGAAAACCGGCCAGTTCAACCGCAAGGCCGAGAATTTCAGGTGTGTAGAGGCGCTGCGCCGGGCTGCGCGTGGTCATTCAGGACCGGCTTCGCCGCGCAGGGTGGCGCGACGCTCGGAGATATACTGGACGAGTGCTTCGGTGCTGGCATTCACCACAGGATAGGTCCGCGCCGTGGTGATCCAGACAGGACGCCCCTGATAGCCCCAGACGGTGTCATAGCCGAGCACAAGCAGCGAAAAGGCAAGGACAATAATGATCCCACCTTTGATGGCGCCAAAGCCAAAGCCGAGCACTCTGTCGATCGGCCCCAGGATCGAATTGCGCGCACCGTCCCCTGCCCTGCCCGCAATCAGCTTCATTGCTGCGTACGGGATTAACAGCAGTATCGCGAACGCCAGGATCGAAGCAGCTGTTGGCGTGCCGATACGCGGCTCCAGCGCCTCGAAAAGCGGCGTATGGAGATAACGGATCGCGAAGATCGCCAATACCCATGCCGCAACGGACAAGACCTCTTGGACGAAGCCGCGCATAAATCCACCGACGGCAGCAACGCCGACGATGATCAGAACAATGATGTCAAATCCCGTCATTACCGCGCCTGATTATGCCGTGGCCATCACCCGGTCAACGAGCTTCGTTAACTGATCGACAGGCGAAAACCTGATGCCCTTGATCGGATCGCCGCCGTTTTGCGGGCCGCACCCGGTCGTAAAACCGAGCTTGGCCGCTTCGCGCAGTCGCAATCCGGCATGCGCCACCGGGCGCACTTCGCCGGCAAGCGAGACTTCGCCAAACCAGACCGATTGTTCCGGCAATGGCTTGTCCGACAAGGCTGAAACCAGCGCAGCAGCAACGGCAAGGTCTGCAGCAGGGTCGGACAGGCGATAGCCGCCAGCGACATTCAAATAGACTTCCGCCGAACTGAAATTCAGCCCGCAACGCGATTCCAGCACCGCGAGAAGCATCGCCAATCGCCCATTGTCCCAGCCCAACACGGCACGGCGGGGCGTGGCGCCCGATTGCAAGCGCACGATGAGAGCCTGGACTTCGATCAGCACTGGTCGCGTCCCTTCCAAAGCCGGGAAGACCGAGCTGCCCGCCAAGGGTTGGTCGCGGCCAGACAGGAACAGCATCGATGGATTGGAGACCTCTTCCAGCCCCTTCCCCGCCATCGCGAAAACGCCGATCTCGTCGACTGCCCCGAACCGATTCTTTAGCGCGCGCAGAATACGATATTGGTGACTGCGCTCACCTTCGAAGCTCATCACCACATCAACCATGTGTTCGAGCACCCGCGGGCCGGCAATATTGCCGTCCTTGGTCACGTGCCCGACCAACACCAGAGCTGTGCCGCTTTCCTTGGCATAACGGATCAGTTCGAAGGCACAGCCACGCACCTGGCTTACCGTGCCCGGGGCACCTTCGATCGTGTCTGAATGCATGGTCTGGATTGAATCGATGACCAGCAATGCAGGCGGGTCCATTCCGCCCAATGTCGTCAGGATGTCGCGCACGGAGGTGGAAGATGCGAGCTTGAGTGGAGCATCTGAGACCCCCAAACGTGACGCTCTCATCCGGACCTGACCGGAGGCCTCTTCGCCGCTGACATAGACGACGTGCTGGCCAGATTTGGCGATGCTCGCGGCTGCCTGGAGCAAAAGAGTGGACTTGCCGATGCCGGGATCGCCTCCCATCAGGATGGCCGAGCCAGGAACCAGTCCTCCTCCAAGCGCGCGGTCAAATTCGGCTAGACCGGTGCCGCGGCGTACAAGCTCGTCTCCGGGCTGGTTCAGATCGACGAAATCGATTGCCCTGCCGCCACTCGAAAGATCGTGCTTTTGTGAGAACACCGTTGCGGGAGCATCTTCCACCAAAGTGTTCCATTCGGCGCAATCAGCGCATTGTCCCTGCCACCGATGTGCCACAGCGCCACACGCCTGGCACACATATTTGCGTTTGGTCTTTGCCATGACGATTTGATAAACAGAACATTACAGGAACGCAATTGCCTTTCTGTCGAGCAATGGGCACTATCCCCATATGCGGCAAAAGGAACTCCGGATTGCATTGGTCTGCTACGGCGGCGTCAGCCTTGCGGTTTATATGCACGGGGTCACCAAGGAGATCTGGAATCTCGCACGGGCAAGCCGGGCATATCACACGGGTGATGTCCCGCCCTTGGGCAGTGCCGCCGTCTATCACAGTCTGTTGGGCCAGATAGAGTCCGACCGCGGCCTGCGCCTGCGGGTTTTGCCAGACATTCTTAGCGGTGCCAGCGCTGGCGGTATCAATGCGGTGTTCCTGGCACAGGCTCTGCATTCCGGCTGTTCGCTGGAACCGCTGACAGACTTGTGGCTCGACAATGCCGACATCGATCGCCTGGTTGATCCGGATGCGCGGCCGATGTGGCGCTATGCCAAGTTTTGGGCCCAGCCAATTGCCGAATGGGTCCTGCGGCGCCCGGGCAATGCCGTTAGCGAGAGTGTCGCACCGGAAACACGGTCTGAAGTACGGCAAAAAGTATCCCGGCTTGTGCGCGGGCGCTGGTTCCAGCCGCCATTCTCAGGTCTTGGCATGTCCAAATTGCTCTACAATGCTTTCGCAGCGATGCGGGACAAACCGGCGGAAGGACCGTTGTTGCCGCCCGGACATCCGATCGATCTTTATGTCACGGCGACCGATTTCCGCGGCTATCTGGAGATGCTGCGACTTAACAGTCCGCCTGTCGTCGAGGAGAGCGAACACAGGATGCCGATCGCGTTTCGCGGGCATGCGCAGCGGCAGGGGGGCGTGCCACTGGCAGATCCGCTCGAACTGACTTTGGCCGCAAGGGCAACCGCAAGTTTTCCCGGAGCTTTTCCGCCGCTGAAACTGGAAGAGATTGATGAACTGGCCGAGCATGACGGCCGCATATGGGACAATCGGGAGGACTTCCTGCAGCGGGTCATGCCTGTCCACGTCACTTACGGTTCGACCAGTAGCGTTTCACTGATTGACGGCTCGGTATTGGTGAATGCCCCCTTCGAAGGCGCTATCGAAGGTTTGCGCGGTCGCCCTGCCCATCGCGAAGTTGACCGGCGCTTTGTCTATGTCGATCCACGGCCCGACCGGTTCGGATCGCTCAAGGAGCAGGACACCCAGCCGGTTGGGTTCTTCGCGGCGATCTTTGGTTCGCTTTCGACCATCCCGCGCGAGCAGCCTATCCGGGACAATCTTGAGGCGTTGGAGGCCCAGTCACGCGAAGCAGAGCGGCTTCGCCGGATCGTGACGGGCCTGAGACCGGAGATTGAAGCGGCTGTCGAGCGCCTTTTCGGTCGCACCTTTTTCCTCGACAGCCCGACGCCAAAGCGTCTGGTGGCGTGGCGCAACAAGGCCCAACAGGCTGCGGCCGAGCGGGCTGGCTACGCGTTCCAGGCCTATGCCCAGGCCAAGTTCAACGGCATTGTCGAACGGTTGGGAGAGCTTGTTCTGGAGGCGGCGCCAGAACTGATGCAGCCCGATGCACGTACGATTGTCGAAGTGCTGCGCGGTGAGCTTGAGCGGCGCGGATTGACCTCTCTGGCGTCCGAAAGCGGGGCCGGTGCTAGTAACGAAGCCATTGCCTTTTTCCGCGCCCATGACCTGGGCTTCAGGACGCGGCGTCTGCGCCTTCTTGCACGCAGGCTGTCGCGCGATTGGGATGCCGATCCCGATCTGGACGATGTCGCGTTGGATGAAGCGCGGGAATCGATCTACGCGATTCTGTCCCTCTATTTCGACCGCGAGGGGTTGGAGCATCTGGGTGACGATTTCGGAGCCATTGCAGCGAGGGTGCTCGAAGATCCGGGCTCCGTCATCGATGCCTTTGCCGATCGCTATCTTTTGCCTTCGGTAGATGAGCAGGCAGAGGAGATGCTCGCTGCAGCGATGGAGAAGATGCCCAAGAACCTGCGGCGCAGGATGCTGCTGACCTATCTCGGATTTCCCTTCTACGACGTCGCGACCCTGCCCTTGCTGGGGCATGAGGGCCTGACTGAATTCGACCCGGTGAAGGTCGATCGTATCAGTCCCCATGATGCCACCTCGATCCGCGAGGGCGGTACGCAGGATACTTTGCGAGGCACGGAATTCTTCAATTTCGGCGCGTTCTTCAGCCGCGCCTATCGTGAGAATGATTATCTCTGGGGGCGTCTGCACGGCGCCGAGCGAATGATTGACCTGGTTTGCTCTACGCTTGACGAACCATTGGCCGAGTCGCGCTGCCAATCGTTCAAGCGCGATGCGTTCATTGCCATCCTGGATGAAGAACAGGAGGCAGGTCGGTGCGCGCGGGGCTTGATTGAAAAGCTAAGGCAGGAAGTGGCAGACAGGCTCGGCTAGCCCGGCTTGCCACTCTCGCTCACTGGCTTTCGAGGCTGGTGTAGATCGCCTGCACAAACTGGTCCGGGCCGATGAAACCTTCCCCGCGATTGAAGTCGGCCAAGGGCTTCGCTGCCACGACTTCCTCGGCTGATTTGCCTTCGTTCTTCAAGGCTTTGACGAGACCCACCGCTTCGCCGATCATCTGGCGATAAGCCACCAGTTCCGCCTTGTTCGACATCGGGCCATGACCCGGGATCACCTTGGTCTTGTCGTCGATCATGCGGATGACCGCGTCGATGGAATTCATCGCGTTGAGGACATTGCCGCCAGAGCGAGTGTCGATGAAGGGATATCCGGGAATCTTGAAATAGAGATCGCCCATATGGACGACATTGTCCTCGCGCCAGCGTATCACGCTGTCACCATCGGTGTGGCCACCGCCAAGGAACAGTACGTCGACCGTGTCTCCGTTCACATTCAGCGTTAGCCCCTGGTCGAATGTCACGACCGGTAAGGCGTCTTTGCCGGCAGGGGCGATCGGGCGTGGCTCGCCCCGCCCCTCTTTCAGTCGCACGCGGACGTTGGTGTGGGCAAAGATCAGCGCGCCCTTCTTGCCGAAATTCTCGTTACCCCCGGTATGGTCGCCGTGATAATGCGTGTTGATCAGGAACTTGACCGGTGTCGCACCAAGGTCTGCCACTGCAGATTCGATCTTCTCGGTCAGGGGCGCGAATTGGTCGTCAATCAGGATGGTGCCATCGGGCCCATGGCTCACACCGATATTGCCACCCGCCCCGAACAAGACAGCGATGCCCGGCGCGACTTCTTGCGAAGTGACCTCGACATTGTCGAAATTGCGCTGTGCGCTGGCAGATGTGGCCAATGCCAGAAGCGACAGGCCCAGCACGGTTTTGAAACTACTCATGACAATCCCCTCTCGTCCCGCTCCGGTATCGGGAGGGGTTCGCGATGCATTCGAATGGACGCATCGCGAAGTTACATCAAGGGCTTAGCTGCCGAAGGCGTCTTTGAGCTTGTCGAAGAAGCCCCGGCTTTGCGGGCATTCATCGCCGGTTTCCGTCTCGCGGAATTGTTCGAGAATCGCCTTCTGCTCCTTGTTGAGCTTGGTCGGCGTTTCGACCGCAATTTCTACAACAAGATCACCTCGGCCCCGACCCTGCAGCACGGGCATACCCGCACCGCGTTTTCGCAGCTGCTTGCCTGACTGGATGCCAGCCGGGATATCGATCGAATTGGTGGACCCGTCGAGATCGGGAATATCGACGCAGCCACCCAGTGCAGCGGTGGTGAAGCTGATTGGAACGCGGGTCACCAGCGACGTGCCGTCACGTTCAAAGACATTGTGCCGTTTCACATGAAGGAAGATGTAGAGGTCGCCCGGAGGCGCGCCTCGAGGTCCGGCTTCGCCCTTGCCCGTCAAGCGAATACGCGTTCCTGTGTCGACACCAGGGGGGATCTCTACCGCCAAGGCCTGGGCCTGGTCGACGCGGCCCTCGCCACGGCAGGAATGGCATTCCTCTTCCAGGACTTCGCCGCGGCCATGACAATTCGGGCATGGCCGTTCGACCACGAAGAAGCCCTGGTTTGCGCGAACTTTCCCGTGGCCCTTACACAGATTGCATCCGCGCGTTCCTGTGCCGGGCTCTGCACCTGATCCATTGCACGTATCGCAGGCCTGCGAGACCTCGATTTCGATTTCGGTTTCCTTGCCATGGAACGCCTCGTCGAGGGTGATTTCCATGTCATAGCGCAGGTCCGCCCCGCGCTGTTGGCGTTGGCGTCCGCCACCGCCGCCAAAGGCGCTGCCGAAAATGGTCTCGAATATATCGCCGATATCGCTGAAGTCGGCTCCGCCTTGACCTCCACCCGGGCCGCCATTCTGGAATGCGGCGTGGCCGAAGCGATCATAGGCGGCGCGCTTCTGAGGGTCCTTCAGAACCTCGTAGGCCGCGCCCACAGCCTTGAAGTGCGCTTCTGCATCGGCATCGCCGGGATTGCGATCCGGGTGATATTTCATCGCGAGCTTGCGATAGGCAGACTTGATCGCGGCAGCCTCTGCCCCGCGGTCTACGCCCAGCAGTTCGTAAAGATCGGTTTCGGTAGCTGACATTTCGCAATCCGCCCAAACTTAGGCCGCCACCGATGCTGTTGCATCAGCGGCGGCCCAGGTTTCCATCAGAACATCAGTTCTTGTTGTCGGCGTCAGCGCTGTCGCTGTTACCTTCGTCGACTTCGGAGAATTCCGCGTCGACGACTTCCTCGTCGGCCTTTTCATCACCGCCGGCATCGCCATCGCTTCCGCCTTCGGTGGAAGCATTGGCCTGCTCCTGCTCGTAGATCGACTGACCCATCTTCATGGCCACTTCGGTCAGAGCCTGCGACTTGGCATTGATGGCGTCGACATCGTCGCCTTCCAGCGCAGTCTTGGCTTCGGCCAGCGCGGCCTCCACATCGGACTTGAGCGAAGCGTCAATCTTGTCGCCATGCTCTTCCAGCTGCTTTTCGGTCGCATGGACGAGACTGTCGGCCTGGTTGCGGGCCTCGGCCTGCTCCTTGCGCTTCTTGTCTTCCTCGGCGAATTTCTCCGCATCCTGGACCATCTGTTCAATGTCGCTCTCGTTGAGACCGCCCGAAGCCTGAATCTTGATCGTCTGTTCCTTGCCGGTGCCCTTATCCTTGGCACTGACATTGACGATCCCGTTGGCGTCGATGTCGAAAGTCACTTCGATCTGCGGTACACCGCGCGGAGCGGCCGGGATCCCGACAAGATCGAACTGGCCGAGCAGTTTGTTGTCGGACGCCATCTCGCGCTCGCCCTGGAAGACGCGGATCGTCACAGCGTTCTGGTTGTCTTCCGCAGTCGAGTAGGTCTGCGTTTTCTTGCTCGGGATGGTCGTGTTGCGATCGATCATCCGGGTGAACACCCCGCCGAGTGTTTCGATACCGAGCGAAAGCGGCGTCACGTCAAGCAGCAGCACGTCTTTCACGTCACCCTGCAACACGCCTGCCTGGATCGCTGCGCCCATAGCGACGACTTCGTCCGGGTTGACGCCGGTGTGCGGCTTCTTGCCGAAGAACTCTTCTACGGTTTCGCGCACCTTGGGCATGCGGGTCATACCGCCGACCAGGATCACTTCATCGATGCCGCTCTTTTCGATACCGGCATCGGCCAGAGCCTTCTTGCACGGCTCCAGCGTACGCTTGATCAGATCGCCAACCATCTTCTCAAGGTCCGACCGGCTGATCGTTTCGACGAGGTGAAGCGGAGTCGAGGCACCACCCTCCATGCGCGCTGTAATAAACGGCAGGTTCACTTCGGTGGTCTGCGAGCTGGAAAGCTCGATCTTGGCCTTCTCGGCAGCTTCCTTGAGGCGCTGCAGAGCCAGCTTGTCGGTCCGGAGATCCATGTTCTCCTTCGACTTGAAGGCGTCGGCAAGATACTCGACGATTGCGTTGTCGAAGTCTTCGCCGCCCAGGAAGGTATCGCCATTGGTCGACTTCACTTCGAACACACCGTCACCGATTTCGAGAACGGAAACGTCGAACGTACCGCCGCCAAGGTCATAGACAGCGATGGTCTTACCATCGTCTTTGTCCATTCCGTATGCCAGCGCAGCAGCGGTCGGCTCGTTGATGATGCGCAAAACTTCAAGGCCGGCAATCTGGCCGGCATCCTTGGTCGCCTGGCGCTGGGCATCGTTGAAGTAAGCGGGGACCGTAATTACGGCCTGCGTTACGGTTTCACCAAGATAGCTCTCGGCTGTTTCCTTCATCTTCTGAAGAATGAAGGCAGAAATCTGTGACGGGCTATATTCCTCGCCACCGGCTTCGACCCACGCATCGCCATTCTTGCCTTTGACGATGTCATAGGGAACCAGGTCCATGTCTTTCTTGGTCAGCGGATCGTCGAACCGGCGACCGATCAGGCGCTTGATCGCGAACAGCGTATTGTCCGGATTGGTCACAGCCTGGCGCTTTGCCGGCTGACCGATCAGGCGTTCGCTTTCCTTTGTGAAGGCGACAATCGACGGCGTCGTGCGCGCGCCTT
The DNA here is from genome assembly GCF_039536765.1 of Parerythrobacter jejuensis. Taxonomy (NCBI): domain Bacteria; kingdom Pseudomonadati; phylum Pseudomonadota; class Alphaproteobacteria; order Sphingomonadales; family Erythrobacteraceae; genus Parerythrobacter; species Parerythrobacter jejuensis. Next base: position 518,264 of record NZ_BAAAZF010000001.1, on the reverse strand, counting down.
CGGAATTCTCGATGACCTTCGGCTTGCCGCCATCCATGACAGAAACACAGCTGTTGGTGGTTCCGAGGTCGATCCCGATAACTTTACTCATTACTTCCCCATCCTTATCAAGGTGTTGGACACTGCGTGTGTGGCCCCCAGTCCAAGGCGGGCCTCTTTTGCAGCTCGTTCTATGTGGCGGATATAGGTGCGCTTCTTCTTGGCACAAGGGATTGGCTCGACTAGTCTCGCAATTGAACCGAAACAGGGAGAATTCGTCGTGAAACAGGTAATTGCTGCAGTGGCTCTGGGTCTTGGAGGCCTCTCGCTGAGCGCCTGTGGCGGCGAAGCCGACACTACTGTTGCAGAGGATACCGGCATACCGGGTATGAGCGTCGAAAACGCGCGGATGGTCCTTGCGCCGGTGGCCGGCAATCCCGCGGCCGTCTATTTCGACCTGACCTATACCGGCGACAAAGCCCTCGCGCTGCGTAAGGCGAATGTCGAACAGGCAGGTGAGACCATGATGCACGAATTCGGCGAGTATGATTTCAAGGTGCAGATGATGGAAATGCTGCCGCTGGTGATCAATAGTGGTGACACCGTGAAGTTCGAGCCGAACAGCCGCCATGTCATGGCGATGGATGTGCAGGAAGACCTGGCGCCCGGCGACAAGGTCAATGTCACGCTGACTGTTGCTGGAGGTAAGGAATTCAGTTTTCTGGCAGATGTCCGCGCGGCGGGTGAGGATCGCTAGGATTGGGCGAAACGGACGTTTCCCCGCTCGAGAGCGACGACTTGCAAGCGTGCCCGGTAGGGGGTGAACGCCATTTGACCGATGGTGAAATCGCTGTGGCTCGCACAGTTTTTGGCGACGCCATAGACTACCGCAAGGTGACCATCCGCCGCAAAAAGTGGTTCCCGTTCCAGCCGCGTCACGTGACGATGGCACCGCGCGGGCATCTGCATTTTCATCCGCGCGGTACGGCCTATTGCGAGGACTTTGCCGCAGGTGATTTCAAGGCGCGTGGCCTATTCATCCATGAAATGGCGCATGTCTGGCAGACCCAGCAAAGAGGGGAATGGTACCTGCCGCTGCACCGACATCCCTTCTGCCGATACGACTACAGCCTGAAGCCGGGTTGGTCGCTGGAACGCTATGGCATTGAGCAGCAGGCCGAGATTGTGAAACACGCCTATTGGCTGCGGACAGGCGTGACGATCGCCGGGATTGGCGACCCGGCAGCGTATGATCTCCTCGTGCGGTTTCCGGGTGCCACCGTTTAAATTCCGCAAGCAGGAACACAAGCGTGCACCTTGATCGGGCGCGTGTCGTGCTAATACCTGCTTTAGTCGGTATCGCTCTTGAGTGAAGCGGTTTCAATTGATACCACTTTGCCGTTCGGGCGGCCAAACCCGCGCCCGGCGAAAGAGTCACAACAATGGAGCTCAAAGACTACGGCATGTCGCGTGATCGCGGCTTCCTTTCGCATTACGAAATAGACACCGTCTCCCTCCCCCCGCAATTTGGGGCTATCGACGATGCGGCCGGTAACCTCTCCGGTCTGCTTTCAACCGGCAGGGTCAGGCACTGGCTCGATCAGCTACCGGACCCTGGGATCGAGGATTGGATAGAATCTGCGCCAGACGAGCAGGTCCGAACCGCCATGGTCCGCTACTCTTTCCTCGTTCAGGCCTATGTTTGGGGAGAGGACGAAGCGCCCGCTTCCCTTCCGGCAAATATTGCTCGCCCGATGGTCGCAATATCCGACCAGCTGGGTCAGGCACCTCTTCTACCATATTCGGGGTATGTGCTCGACAATTGGGCGCGTCTCGACAAATCGGGTCCTATCACTCTCGACAACATCTACATGCACCAGAATTTTGTTGGCGGAGATGACGAGAACTGGTTCGTGATGATTCATGTTGCCATTGAAGCCGAGGCTGGCGTCTTGCTCGACAACGCTGCCAAGTTGGTGGCTGTTGCGCGCAACGGAGACGAGGCCGAAGCGGAGCGCCTGCTGGTCGAAATGGATGCCGCCTGGGAACGTATTTACGAGCATTTTGGCCGGATGCCGGAACGCTGCGACCCGTATATCTACTTCCACCGGGTCCGCCCCTACATCCATGGATGGGCCAACAATCCTGCGCTGGATGGCGGCCTGGTCTATGAGGGCGTCGAGAAGTTCGCGGGCAAGCCGCAGGCCTTTCGCGGCCAGACAGGATCACAATCGAGCATCGTTCCTGCAATGGACGCCCTGTTTCAGGTCGGTCACAGCGATGATCCACTGAGAAGTTTTCTCGATGAGCTGCATCACTATCGGCCTGTCCAGCATCGTCGCTTTATCGAGGATCTGGCGGCCCGGTCCACTCTGCGGGGCTTTGTCGAGGCGTCTGGCTCGGAGAGCCTGAAGGATGCGTTTAATGCTTGTCTGAACCAATCTGCGCGGTTCCGGACCCGGCATCTGGAATATGCGGCCAGTTACATCAACAAACAGGCCGGATCGATCGCCGGGAACGATCCCGATGTCGGAACGGGAGGGACGCCGTTCATGAAATATCTGAAGAAGCACCGCGACGAGAATGCGGCGCAAACAGTCTAGGAGAGCGAGGGTGCAGCGTGTGTGCTGCACCCTTGCCTCGTCAATCAGTCGGGTTTCTTCGCAACGCCGACCATGGCGGGCCGCAACAGACGATCCCGGATCATGTAACCGGCCTGCATTTCCTGCACGATTGTTCCCGGCTCTGCCTCGTTCGTCGGAACTTCCATCATCGCCTGATGCTGGTTCGGATCGAGCGGGAGACCCATGGCCGCAATACGGCTAACGCCATGCTGGCCAAAGACCTTGTCAATTTCGCGCTGTGTCGCCTCAATACCGGCGACCAGCCCTTTGAATTTTTCGTCTTCACGCAAATCCTGCGGGATCGACTCGATTGCGCGGGCGAGATTGTCCGATACCGACAGAATGTCCCGGGCAAAGCCGGTTGCCGCATAAGCGCGGGCATCCTGCACGTCTTTCTCCATGCGCCGCCGGACATTTTGTGTCTCTGCTTTGGCGTAGAGAGTTTCCTGCTTGGCAGTTTCCAGATCAGCTTTCAGAGCGGCAATGGCCTCTCCCAGATCATTCTCTTCGTCTTCCCCGCCATCGTCGAGGAACTCTTCAGGAACGCCCTCCAGTTCTTTTTCAACTTCGGCGTCGGTGGCAGTGTCCTGCTTCTTTGGTTCGTCAATCATGTGAGAATCTTTGCTAATTATCCGATGAGTTTGCCCAGAGAACGGGCTGTGAAATCGACCATGGGGACGACTCGGGCGTAATTCAACCGCGTGGGGCCAATCACGCCCAGCACACCCACCACTTTTCCTTCGCGATCTCGATAGGGACTGGCGATAACGGAAGAGCCGCTGAGGGCAAACAGGCGGTTCTCCGCCCCGATAAAGATGCGGGTTGCCTCTGCTTCACGCGCATTCTCCAGCAAATCGGCGACGGACTGCTTGTTTTCCAGGTCATCGAGCAGTGAACGAACCCGGTCGAGATCACCGATTGCGCTTTCATCCAGCAAGTTGGCTTGGCCACGAACAATCAAAACTGGCCGCTTGGAAGCGTCTTCGGTCCACACGGCCAGGCCCCGCTCCACGAGATCCTGGCTTGCCGAATCCAGAGCCGATTTTCCGTCTGCAATCTCCTGTCGCATCAGTGCAGACGCATCTGCCAAAGTCCGCCCCGGCAGGCGCGCGGAAATGTAATTGCTGACCTGCTCGAGAATATTGGCCGGAGTGTTTCCGACCTCGAGCACGCGGTTTTCAATCGCGCCATCCTCGCCGACCAGCACCGCAAGTGCACGCCCCTGGCCCAACGGGACGAGGGAGATTTGTGCCAAACGCGGCTCCCGGCTTGGCACCATCACCATGCCTGCAGCGCCCGAGAGGTCGGACAGCATGGCACTGGTCGCTTCCAACGCCTGCTCGATTGGCCCCGGCTCATTCAGACGGCGTTCGATCGCGTTGCGCTCCGCCTGTGATGGCTCGGCCATCTGCATCATCCCGTCTACAAACAGGCGCAGGCCGATTTCAGTGGGCATGCGCCCTGCACTGGTATGGGGAGCGGCAAGTACGCCGGTTGCTTCGAGGTCGGCCAAAACCGAGCGTATTGATGCAGGCGACAGATTGACCGCATCATCCTGGGCCAGAGCCTTGGATCCGACCGGCTGTCCGGATTCGAGATAGCCTTCGACGACAAGACGGAAAATCTCGCGTGCGCGCTCGCTCATTTCGGTGACGGGAGGTGTAGCCATGCACCCTTATCTAGCGCTTGGTCTTGCAGCCTCAAGGGCGGACCGCCTAACGCACGCCGCAACGACTCACTGAAAGGACTATTATGCGACCTTCCGGCCGTGCGCCCGACGAGATGCGCGCTATCACCATCGAGACCGGTTACACCAAGCATGCCGAAGGCTCCTGCCTGATCGGTTTTGGCGATACCAAGGTGTTGTGCACCGCCAGTGTTGAAGAACGTCTTCCCCCGTGGCTGCGTGGGAAGGGCCAGGGTTGGGTCACAGGCGAATATTCGATGTTGCCACGCGCAACCCACACGCGCGGAAGCCGCGAGGCAGCACGGGGCAAGCAATCAGGGCGGACCCAGGAAATCCAGCGCCTGATCGGTCGTTCCTTGCGGGCGGTTGTGGATATGGAAAAGCTGGGCGAGCGCCAGATTACGCTCGATTGCGACGTGATCCAGGCCGACGGGGGCACGCGGACAGCCTCTATTTCCGGCGCATGGATCGCATTGCGCCTCGCGGTCAATGGTTTGATGAAGCAGGGGTTGATCAAGAATGATCCGATCACTGGCAAGATCGCAGCCATCAGTTGCGGCATATTCCAGGGTACACCGGTTCTGGATCTCGATTATGAGGAGGATAGCAATGCCGATGCGGATGCAAACTTTGTTCTGATCGAAGGCGGCCAGATTGCAGAGGTTCAGGCGACCGCTGAGGGCGCGACATACGACGAGGAAGGCCTGCTGCGACTTCTGCGTCTTGCCAATATGGGTTGCGACCAGATCTTCACGGCACAGGACGAGGCCTCGCACTAATGACCCGTCGTCTCGGTTCCGGCTCCCTCGTCATTGCCACGCATAATGCAGGCAAGCTCAAGGAAATCGGTGCGCTGCTCGAACCACACGGCCTCAAATGCCTGAGTGCCGGTTCGCTAGGCCTACCGGAGCCTGCCGAGACCGGGAAAACTTTCGTTGAAAATGCGCTGATCAAGGCGCGTGCGGCAGCGGAGGCATCGGGTATTGTTGCTCTGGCCGATGATAGCGGGCTGTCCGTTGCTGCGCTTGACGGTCGACCCGGTGTTTACACCGCTGACTGGGCCGAGCGGCAATGGTTCGAAGGCGAGCCGGGCCGTGACTGGTATATGGCGATGGGCAAGGTTGAGGGGATGCTGCGCCAATTGGGTGATGATATTGATCGCAGCGCCGCGTTCCACTGCGTGCTCGCGATTGCCTGGCCCGACGGCGAACATGCCATCTATGAAGGTCTTGCACCCGGCTCGCTGACATGGCCACCCAGAGGTGAAATGGGGTTCGGGTATGATCCCGTTTTCGTCCCCGCAGGCCACGAGCAAACCTTCGCCGAGATTGCGCCCGAGGAAAAGCACGCGATAAGCCATCGCGCCGATGCCTTTGCAAAACTGGTCGCGGAGCAATTCGGCAGCTAGGATAGGGGCATGGCGCGTGCGCTCTATATCCACTGGCCTTTCTGCGCGAAGAAATGCCCCTATTGCGACTTCAACAGCCATGTCCGCGAAGGCGTGGATTTTGCGTTGTGGGAGCGCAGTATGCTCGCCGATATGCGCTGGGAAGCGGAACGGGCTGGTGGCGAAACGCTGACCTCCATCTTCTTTGGTGGTGGCACGCCTTCTCTGATGCCGCCTGCGCTAGTCGGGCGCCTGCTCGCCGAGGCGGAGCAACTCTGGGGTTTCGATTCTGACATCGAAATCACCTTGGAAGCCAATCCTTCTTCCGTTGAAGCGGCAAATTTTTCGGGTTTGGCTGTCGCTGGAGTGAACCGTGTTTCGCTCGGTATTCAAGCGCTTGATGACGAAACCTTGACGTTCCTTGGCCGCCTTCACGGGGTGGAAGAGGCGTTGCGGGCCTTGGCAGTGGCGCAGAAGGAATTCCGGCGCGTCAGCTTCGATTTGATCTATGCTCGTCCGGGCCAATCGCTCGCGCAGTGGCAAGCCGAATTGAAACAGGCGCTGGCATACGGAACCGATCATCTCTCGCTCTATCAATTGACAATCGAGCCTGGGACGCGGTTCGAAACGGATGTGCGACTTGGCCGGTTCGCCCCCCTCGACGATGATCCTGCCGCAGACCTGTTCGCTTTAACTGCAGATATGACCGGTGCCGCCGGATTGCCCGCTTACGAGACCAGCAATCACGCCCGTCCGGGCGAGGAAAGCCGCCACAACCTGACGTACTGGCGATACCAAGATTATTGCGGGATCGGCCCGGGCGCGCACGGACGCCGGGGTGGCATGGCGACAACGCGCCACCGCAAGCCGGAAAACTGGCTGGGTGCGGTCGATCAATGCGCCCATGGTACTCGGGACGAGCGCCAGCTTGGCGAAAAGGAGCAAGCGTCGGAAGCGCTTTTGATGGGCCTGCGCCTTGCGGAAGGGATCGATCCATCGGCCCTAGGAAACCGGTTCGCTCTGGCACCCGACACGATGCTGAGGTCGGACCGCGTGGAATTCTACACGCGCCTCGGCATGCTGGAGCAGGAAAATGGGCGGCTTCGCGTGACGGACAAAGGCAAGCCGTTGCTCGATGCATTGCTGGCTGAATTGGTTGCAGACGAATTGGCACTGGCATGAGCGCGCAATCCATCCTCGGCCAGTGGCACACCCATTTGGCAGATGAACGCCGCAGATCGCCGCACACTGTCAGGGCTTATCACAAGGCAGCAGAACGGCTTGTTTCGGGGCACTCCCTGGCGAGCTGGCGTGACGTCGCAGCCATCGATGCAGGCAAACTGCGAAGGCACCTGGCGCAGCGCAGAGCCAGCGGCCTTTCCAATGCGTCTGCGGCGCGAGAATTGTCAGCGTTGAAGGCTTTCATTGCCTATGCCCGCTCCGAAGAAGGGTTGGACGAGGCGTCCGCACCTCGCCTGCGTGGTCCGCGGATCAAGAAAGGCCTCCCGCGACCGGTGACACCCGATGATGCGGTAAACCTCGCCGATGTCGTGGAGAGTAGTGCTGCCGAGGACTGGATCGGAAAGCGAGACCGCGCTGTCCTTTTGTTGCTCTACGGAGCCGGTCTGCGGATTGCTGAAGCCTTGTCACTCCAAGGTAGCGATGTTCCGCTTGGGGAACGGCTCGAAGTCACCGGCAAAGGGGGCAAGGAGAGGATTGTGCCGCTGCTGCCAATCATTCGCGCGACCGTGGCGGACTATGTCGAGGCCTGCCCCTGGCCGATCAAGCAGGACGGGCCGCTTTTCCTGGGTGCCAGGGGCGCATTGTTGTCACAGGGCATGGTGCAAAAAGCGACAGCGCGAGCCCGTAGAGTCCTCGGTCTACCCGCGACGGCGACGCCGCATGCGCTGCGGCACAGTTTTGCAACCCACCTTTTGGGAGCAGGCGCTGATCTGAGGAGTCTGCAGGAATTGCTGGGACATGCCAGCCTCGGTTCGACCCAGATTTATACGAAGGTCGATGCCGCGACGTTGCTCGATACGTACCGCGATGCTCATCCGCGTGAACGGGATTGATCACATCGCGGCGTGGCGCGCCTCGAGCGCATCCCAGATTTTTGCAGCCGTATCGGTGCCGTTGAATTTGTCGATCGCGACGATGCCCGTTGGGCTGGTCACGTTGATTTCCGTGAGCCACTCCCCCCCGATCACATCTATGCCGACGAAGACAAGCCCACGCCGTTTCAGTTCGGGGCCCATGGCGGCACAAATTTCCTCTTCACGCGCAGTCAGGCTTGCTGCTTCGGCATAGCCACCTTGCGCCAGGTTGGAGCGGAACTCCCCTTCCCCCGGTTTGCGATTAATTGCGCCGGTGAATTCCCCATCGACCAACACGATGCGCTTATCTCCCTTGGCCACGTCGGGCAGGAAGGGCTGAACCATATGTGGCTCGGGCCAGGTCTGATTGAAGATTTCCATCAAGGCAGAGAGATTGGTGCCGCTTTCATCAATCTTGAAGATCGCCTTGCCGCCATTCCCATGAAGCGGCTTTACCACCACAGAACCGTGTCTTTCCTGAAATCGGCGCACATCGTCCATTTCGCGCGCAATCAGGGTCGGCGGCATGAACTGGGCGTAGTCGAGAACAAACATCTTTTCCGGCGCGTTGACCACTTCGCGCGGATCGTTCGCAACCAACGTAGTGCCTTTCAGTCGATCGAGCAGCAAGGCGGCCGTGATGTAGCCCAGATCAAACGGCGGATCCTGCCGCATCAGGATCACGTCCAGATCTGTGGCAAGATCGACGATCCGGCGATTACCCATGGTGAAGTGATTGCCCTTCACGGCCTGCACAGAAACGGGCGCAGCATGCGCGGTCAGCCGGCCTTGCTCATAGGCCACCGTTCCCACGTCGTAGTGCCACAATTCGTGACCACGTGCCTGGGCAGAGAGCATCAGGGCAAAGCTCGAATCCCCGTCAATATTGATGCTTTCCATGGGATCCATCTGGACCGCGACGCGCAGGGACATGTTTGCTCCTTAAGGCTGGTATGCGTTGGCGATGTGGCGGGGTAAGCTTCCGGGCGCAAGCAACATTACGTCGATCCTGATATCCTCCCCGGCGGTAGCATATTCATGCGCCACGCATTCGACTGCAGCGGCGACCCGGTGGAGTCGATACTCGTCAATCGCTGTATCAAGGTCTGCCTTGGCCTTGCGCCACTTGACTTCGACAAAGGCTATCAGACGGCCTCGCTTGGCGACCAGATCAATTTCTCCGCGCGGAGTCCGAACCCGCTGGGCAAGGATCGACCACCCCTTGGCGCGGAGCCATAACGCAGCGCGTCTCTCGCCATCACGGCCTCGCTGCTCGGCCAGCTGGCGCTTCATTCTTTCAGTTCCATTGCCCTGGCGTAAAGCGCCTTACGATCAAGCCCTGTTGCCTTGGCAACCTGTGCAGCGGCTTGAGAGGTCTTCATCGTCAGCAAAGCCTCGCGCAGCAATGTGTCGGGGTCTTCGGTGGATAACGCCTCGCCATCAGGTGGGCCGATCATCAGTACGATCTCGCCTTTGGGCGGGTGGGCTTCATAATATGCCAGAAGGCCCGCAGGTAGACCCCGCCTGCATTCCTCGTGCAGCTTGGTGATCTCTCGAGCCACAGCCACTTCGCGGTCGGGCATCATGTCGAGCAAGACCGCCAGACTTTTCGTTAGGCGCGGACCAGTCTCGTAAAAGACCAGGCAAGCATTTGTATTCGCCACTTCAGCCAGCATGTCACGCCGGGCCTTGTCTTTGACCGGCAGGAAGCCGGCAAACAGAAACTTGTCGCTGGGGAGGCCAGACATCGCCAGTCCGGCGATGGCGGCACAAGGGCCGGGCAAGGCCGTGACGGGATAGCCTAGATCCTTGGCCTCGCGCACAAGGCGATAACCGGGGTCGGAGATGAGGGGCGTCCCCGCATCGCTGACCAAGACTACGGCTTGATCTGCCAATGTCGCCAGAATCCGCTCCCGCGCATTTTCGTCGGCATGGTCGTCATAGCGCCGCAGCGGTTTCGAGATGCCCAGATGCTTCATTAATTTGCCGGTGACGCGGGTGTCTTCGCACGCTACCGCGCCGCATCGCGAGAGGGTTTCGATTGCCCGCAACGTGATATCGCCAAGATTGCCAATAGGCGTGGCGACTATATAGAGGCCTGGAGACAGGGGCTCTGCGGGTTGATCGGTTTGCACGCCTGCGGACATGGACAGAGTTTAAGGGAGTCGCAAGCATGATGGGCATCAAACTGGCGCGCAAGGCGCTGGTCGTAGCGGGAACGGCAGCTCTGTTGGCCGGGTGTCAGCTGGTTCCCAAGGGGCCAACGACGTCGACCGGTCCGATTGAAACCGGACCAACGCCCGAGCCTAGCGCGACCGCATTGCCCACCGATGAAACCCGCCACCGGGTTGCTCTGCTGGTGCCGATGTCTGGCAATAATGCACGCGTCGGCCAGTCGATTGCGAATGCGACGACAATGGCAATCCTCGATACAGGTGCGGAGAACCTTCGCATTACGACCTATGATACGTCTGCCGGAGCGCGTGCCGCGGCCCGCAAGGCGATCGCAGATGGCAACAAGCTGATTCTTGGTCCACTCATGTCGACCAATGTTGCCCAGGTTCTGGCAGAGGCCCGCCCTGCCCGCGTGCCACTTATTTCCTACTCCAACGATGCAAGCGTTGCCGGACCTGACTCATTCGTCATGGGCCATTTGCCAGGCCAGTCGATCCGTCGTTCGGTCGACTATGCCCGCAGCCGCGGGGCAACACGCTTCAGCGCCATTGTACCCGATGGCGAGTACGGCCGCCGGGCCGAGAATTCTCTGGCAATCGCCCTGCAAAGTGGCGGAGGCACACTGGTTGGCGTTGAACGTTATGCGCGGGGAAACACATCGGTTGTCAGTGCAGCCGAGCGACTGAAGGCACGCGGGGGCTATGACACCGTCCTGATTGCCGATGGAGCCCGCCTTGCGATCCAGGCAGCTGGCGTGTTCAAACCTCGCGGCGCGGGAAACACCAATCTGATTGGCACGGAGTTGTGGAGCGGAGAATCCTCCGTAACGCGGGCGAGCGCGCTGCGCGGTGCATGGTTCGCATCTGTCTCGGATTCGCGCTTCAAACGGTTTTCGGACAGTTACAACACGCGCTTTGGCAGCCAGCCCTTCCGGATCGCAACGCTTGGTTATGACAGCGTCTTGCTGGCATTGCGGGTGTCGCGCGATTGGCGCGTTGGCCGCAGCTTCCCGACTGCCAAGCTCTACGATTCTGGCGGCTTTCTCGGGCTCGACGGGGCCTTCCGTTTCACCCGTCAAGGCGTAGTCGATCGCGCAATGGAAGTGCGCCAGGTGCGCAATGGACAGGTTGTCATTGTTGATCCGGCCCCCGCCCGTTTCGACGACTAGGCCTTGAGGCCAACAGTTCGGCGCAAAACCCTGCGAGGCTGCTTGTTACGGTGCGAACCGGCCTTGTATAGCCCTGCCCATGTCTGACGATCTGTTTGAGAACACGCCTTCTTCCAGCGGCGATTATGATAGCTCTTCCATCGAGGTCCTTGAGGGTCTTGAGCCGGTTCGCCGTCGGCCGGGCATGTATATCGGCGGGACCGATGATCGCGCCCTGCATCACCTCGTCGCGGAAGTCCTCGATAATGCGATGGACGAGGCTGTCGCCGGCCACGCCAGCCGGATCGAAATCCGGATCGAAGAAGGCAATACTGTTTCGATCGCCGATAATGGCCGTGGCATCCCGGTAGACGAGCATCCCAAGTTTCCGGGCAAGTCGACGCTCGAGGTGATCCTCTCCACGCTTCACTCGGGCGGCAAGTTCTCGGGCAAAGCCTACGCGACATCGGGTGGCCTGCACGGCGTCGGCGTCAGCGTGGTCAACGCGTTGTCCAGCCATACCCGGGTCGAAGTGGCCCGCGACAAGACGTTGTTCGCCCAAGAGTTTTCCAAAGGACAGGCGCTCGGCAAGATTGAGGAACTGGGGGCTGCTCCTAATCGACGTGGCACCACGGTGACCTTCACGCCTGACACGGAAATCTTCGGCGATCGCCAGTTCAAGCCCGGGCGTCTTTACAAGCTGGCACGTTCCAAGGCGTATCTGTTTGCGGGCGTAGAAATTCGATGGAAATGCTCGGAGAGCCTCGCGTCTGAAGACGTTCCGGCGGAAGCTGTGTTCAAATTTCCGGGCGGACTGGCAGATCATTTGAAGGAGCAAATCGACGGCCGCGAATGCGTGACTGCCGAGCCCTTCACCGGAAGTCAGGACTTCCCCGACGAGCAAGGCCGCGTGGAATGGGCAATGGCCTGGCCGCTCTATTCCGATGGCACGACCAGCTGGTATTGTAACACTGTTCCGACCCCCGACGGTGGAACTCATGAGCAGGGCCTTCGTGCTGCGCTGACCAAGGGCCTACGCGCATTTGGCGAGCTGACGGGCACAAAGAAGGCGAAAGACCTTACCGCCGATGATGTCATGACGGGCGGCGAAGTGATGTTGAGCGTCTTCATCCGGGATCCCCAGTTCCAGAGCCAGACCAAGGATCGCCTGACCTCTCCAGAAGCCTCCCGCCTGGTAGAGAACGCAATCCGCGATCATTTTGACCATTTCCTTTCCGACAATATGGATCGCGGCAAGGCGTTGCTCGGCCAGGTGATGGAACGGATGGATGAACGCCTGCGCCGCAAGCAGGAACGCGAGATCAAGCGCAAGACGGCAACGAGCGCCAAGAAGCTGCGCCTTCCCGGGAAACTGACGGATTGCAGTGGTGAAGGCGATGGCGAGACCGAATTGTTCATCGTCGAAGGCGATTCAGCAGGTGGCAGTGCGAAACAGGCTCGTAACCGCAAAACGCAGGCGATTCTGCCAATCCGGGGGAAAATCCTGAACGTCGCATCGGCGACTGCTGACAAAATTCGCGCGAACCAGGAAATCGCCGATCTTTCGCTCGCGATGGGCTGTGGCACACGACAGGACTGCGATCCCGAAAATCTGCGTTACGATCGTATCATCATCATGACAGACGCCGATGTCGATGGCGCGCATATCGCTACGCTATTGATGACGTTCTTCTTCCAGGAAATGACGGAAATCGTGAAGCGTGGGCATTTGTTCCTCGCCCAGCCGCCGCTCTACAAGCTGACAGCTGGCAAAGAGAGCCGCTATGCCCGTGACGACGAGCATCGTGCGGAGTTGGAAGCAACCATATTCAAGGGCAAAAAGGTCGAAGTGGGGCGCTTTAAGGGCCTGGGCGAGATGAACCCCCAACAGCTGCGTGAAACGACCATGGACCCGGCGACCCGCAGCCTGATCCGGATCACCCTACCCCCGGAATTCGAAGATCGAGCGGCTGTGAAAGAGTTGGTGGACCGTTTGATGGGCCGCAATCCCGAACATCGTTTCAACTTCATCCAGAACCGCGCCGGTGAAGTCGACCGGGATATGATCGACGCCTAGAAAGGCGCGTCGAGAGCCTCGGCTCTGAACAATTCGATCTTGGGCGGACTATCGGCCAGCGCGTTTATCTGTCCGACGAATTGCTGCGATTCAGGAACCGCAAAGTGCCCCTGAACTGCAGCCATGTCCTGCCATTGCTCGTAGAACCGGATCACGTTTCGATCCTCCGCGTCGATGTAGCAATTGTGCGAGATGCACCCGGGCTCTGACCGGGAACGTGCCGAGTGCTCGCAGCCGATGCGTAGAGCTTCGGCCATGCTCTCTTCCGCGATCGAGGCCGATCCCGTGATAATGATCATGACTGGTCATCCGTATGGATATGCAAATGCCCTTCCAGCGTTTTGTGAACCGGGCATTTGTCAGCGATCTCGATCAGCCTCGCGCGGTCCTCTTCGGTCAGATCATCGCCGCGGATTGTGATGGCGCGATTGAGGGCCTGAATTGGCCTGCCTGACTCCATGGCCTCTACATGGCCGCAATCCTCCTCGTGGTTCCGCTCATGCGTCACGTGAATGGACACACCCTCCAGCGGAAGTTCCTTGCGATCAGCATACATCTTCATTGTCATAGCCGTGCAAGTTCCCAGCGCGGCATTGAGCAAGTCATACGGCGTTGGGCCGGTATCGTCGCCGCCATAGCTGCGCGGTTCATCGGCGACGAAACGATGGCTGGAAGTATGTACCTCGGTACCGAATTTCCCGTGACCAGTGCACACAATCACGCCCTCTTCCGGCATAGGCCAATCATCCTTCATCGGTAGATAGCGACTGGCCCAGCTGGCAATCACAGTAGCGGCAAAGCTGGCATCAGCTGCGTTGGTGAGCAAGTGATCTCCCCCGGCGAGGCTAATGAAGTTTTTCGGGTGCTTGGCCGCCTTAAAAAGATTGGACGCATGGTCGACGCTGACAATCTCATCTGTGGGTGAGTGACAGACCATCAGCGGGACACGCATTGCCCTTACGCGATCAAGCAGGTCGATGCTGCGCGTCTTGTCGAGGAAGTCCTTGCTCAATTTGAACGCCCGCCCGCCTATGGTTACGTCGCCTTCCCCATCACGTTCGATGGCGGCGATATCGCCTTTCACATTGTGAAGGACGTGCGGGACATCAGATGGTGCGCCGATGGTCGCAATCGCCGCAACCTTGCTTTTCGGCAACTGGTCGGCGGCGGCCAGCACGGCGGCTCCACCCAAACTATGGCCGACCAGCAAAATGCCATCTCCGAACCGGGCACACAGAGCACCCGCCGATGCCACGAGATCGTCTACGTCACTGGCAAAGCCGGCACGTCCGAATTCACCTTCGCTTCCACCCAGGCCGGTAAAATCAAACCGCAATGTGGCGATTCCCTCACGCGCCAGAGCCCGCGTCACTTCGATGGCTGCCTTGGATTGCTTGGTGCAAGTAAAGCAGTGCGCAAACAGCGCGGCGCCCCGGACCAGGCCGGTCGGTAATTCTAGAGAGCCCGAAAGCTCATGGCCTGCCTCGGTGGTAATCTTCAGATTTTCGGTTGGCATCGCAGGAACTCCCCTTCTTGTGCGTGCATCGTGCCTGTTTCTATTCGCGCAATCGACCAGAAAGTTTCAGACGCGCCCGAATTTGCCCGCATCACCTCGCACTGTAGGGTGCACGTAGACCCCGGAGAGACTTGTATGATTCGCCCGATTGCCGCTGCTCTTGCGTTCCTGCTGGCGCCCGTTTGTGTAACCGCACAGGAGGCAAAGCCACCGACCGAGGCCGCTTCCGATATCCTGAAAGAGCGCGCTGAAGATGTCGCTGCGGTTTTGCGAGGTGAGAAGCAGGCCGAGGCTGTTTTCGCTCCCGCCTTTCTCGCTGCAGTGCCCGCAACTCAGCTGTCTGCGATCGGAGAGCAATTGGCGGCGCAATTCGGTGCCTTTGTGGGAGTCGAGAGGGTTGAAGCCAGTAGTCGCTACCAAGGCACTATCTACCTGCGCTTCGAGAAAGCGATTGGCTCAGGCAACCTTGCCCTGCTGCCAGATGAGCCGAATATGGTTGGTGGGTTGTTGTTGCAGAGCTTTGAGCCGATCGATGACAATGCGGACAAGATCGCGGCTGACCTGGCTGCCTTGCCGGGTGAAGTTAGCGTTCTATTCGGCCCGCTGGCTGATGGTGCAGAACCGATCATGTCGATCAATCCCGACGCGCAGCTGGCACTTGGTTCGACGTTCAAGCTCTATGTTCTCTCCGCCCTCGCCCGGTCCATAGAAAACGGAGAGCGAAACTGGAATGATGTTGTCGAGCTGAATGTGAAATCCTTCCCGAGTGGTCGGTTGCAAAGTTGGCCGGAAGGCTCACCTCTGACGCTCCAATCCCTTGCCTCGCTGATGATCTCGGTCAGCGACAATACGGCGACCGATCAGTTGATTAGGGTGTTGGGTCGTGAGGCTATAGAGGCAGAGGCGGCACAGATCGGGCACTCTGACCCAGCGGGTTTGATGCCGTTCCTCACTACTCTGGAACTTTTTGCACTCAAGGCTGACAAAGATCTTGGGACCCGATTTGCCGAAGGTGACGAGGCGGAACAGCGTGCGGTACTGGATGAGTTGAGAGCACTTACCGGGTGGACGACCGATAACATCTCCGGGCCGACTTTCGTCGAGCCAACAATGATCGATACCCTCGAATGGTTCGCCAATACGGGAGACATCGCGAAGCTGATGGACACATTAGCCAGGTACGAGGATCAGACCGTTCGCGATGTGATGGCGATCAACCCGTCCATGCCGAAGGCCATTCGGGAGCGTTGGGCCTATATTGGCTACAAGGGCGGTTCGGAGCCAGGTGTTCTGAACCTCTCTTGGCTGCTCTTCGACAAGAACAATGCCGCCCATGTCCTGACCATGAGCTGGAGCAATTCCGAAGCCGGACTGGACAATTCGACTTTCGAATTGCTGGCCCAGCGGATCGTCGCATTGGCTGAGTAGCTTCGCCTAATAGTTTCATGCTTGCCCCGCTGCGGAGCGTTCCCTAACGCATCGCCCAACCAAGTTGCACAGGGAAACCTATGACTGATACAAAACGCTTTGAAGGCACCAACGATTATATCGCGACCGACGATCTGAAGGTCGCAGTGGATGCCGCTGTAACGCTGCGCCGCCCGCTTTTGGTCAAGGGTGAGCCCGGCACCGGTAAGACGGTTCTGGCGCACGAAATTGCCAAGGCGATTGGCGCTCCGCTGATCGAGTGGAATGTTAAGTCGACGACGAAAGCGCAGCAGGGTCTTTACGAGTACGACGCCGTGGCCCGCCTGCGAGATGGCCAGCTGGGCGACGAACGCGTCCACGACATTTCCAACTACATCAAGAAGGGCAAATTGTGGGAAGCATTTACCGCGGACCAGCTACCTGTCCTTCTAATCGACGAGATCGATAAGGCCGATATCGAATTCCCGAACGATCTGTTGCAGGAACTCGATCGGATGTCGTTCGACGTTTACGAAACGCACGAAACGATCACGGCAAAAGAGCGTCCGATCGTCGTGATCACTTCCAACAACGAGAAGGAATTGCCGGACGCCTTCCTACGCCGGTGCTTCTTCCACTATATCAAGTTCCCGGATCGCGACACGATGCGCGATATCATCGAAGTCCACTTCCCCGAAATCCAGAAGACCCTGGTGACCAAAGCCATGGATGTCTTTTACGAGATTCGCGAAGTGCCCGGGTTGAAGAAGAAACCAAGCACCAGTGAATTGCTCGACTGGCTCAAGCTTCTTCTGAACGAAGATATGCCGCTCGAAGTGCTGCAGGATGCCAATCCCAACAGCGCGATCCCGCCATTGCACGGTGCACTGCTGAAGAACGAGCAGGACGTGATGCTGTTTGAACGCCTCGCCTTCATGGCCCGTCGTCAAACCTGATCCGGGCAGCCGGTGGAGCGCGATGCCAGCACCTTGTGCCTCGCCTGCGGCCTGTGCTGCAGTGGCTCGCTCTTCCCCATGGCCCAAATTGATCCGGGTAATGATGACGAAAGGCTGGAAAGTGGGTTCGACACTGTTGAACATGACGGAAAGCCCTTCTTCCGATTGGGGTGCCACCATCTCGAAGGTGCCCACTGCCGGATTTATGGTGAAGGTCGTCCGAGGGTTTGCAGCGGGTTTAATTGCGCGCTTGTCTTGGCTTACATGTCAGGTCGGATGGAGCAGGAGCAAGCCATGGAGCTGATTGGTACTGCGGTGCAGATGGATCGGGCTGTCCGGCAGGCACTTGGCACGCATTCGGTCTCCGTGACCCGCAATTTCGAAGCGGTGGAAGACGCGTTGCAAGCGAAGCTTGCGGCCGAAAATGACCCTGAAGTGAAACGGACGATCGGACAGGTCCTTCTCGATATCATTGCCTTTCGCATGTTTGCGAAACGGCACTTTATTCCAGGCTCTGACGACAGTCCGGGTATGCAGGTTGCGCCCCATGGCGTGACCGGGAGCTAAAAAATGTTTTTCAATTTTGTCGACGAATTGCGTGAAGCCGGAATTGGGGCATCGTTTAAGGAGCATCTGACTCTGTTGGAAGCGCTCGACAAGGATGTGATCGAGCAGACGCCGGAGGCCTTCTATTACCTTTCGCGTGCCACCTTCGTGAAGGATGAAGGCATGCTCGACCGGTTCGACCAGGTCTTCCACAAGGTCTTCAAGGGCATCATGTCCGACTATGGCCAGAATCCGGTCGATGTGCCCGAGGATTGGTTGAAAGCCGTCGCCGAGAAGTTCCTGACTGAAGAGGAAATGGCCGAGATCGAAAAACTCGGTTCCTGGGAAGACATCATGGAAACGCTCAAGGAGCGGATCGAGGAGCAGGAAAAGCGCCACGAAGGCGGGAACAAGTGGATCGGCACCGGCGGCACATCCCCCTTCGGCAATTCGGGGTACAATCCCGAAGGTGTCCGGATCGGCGGTAAGGGCAAGCACGGCAAAGCGGTCAAGGTGTGGGAAAAGCGCGAGTTCAAAAACCTCGACAGCACCAAGGAACTTGGCACTCGCAATATCAAGATGGCGTTGCGGCGACTGCGCCGGTTTGCGCGTGAAGGCGCGCAGGACCAGCTTGATCTGGATGCAACGATCGATGGCACGGCCAAGCAGGGCTGGCTCGACATCCATATGCGGGCCGAGCGGCGCAATGCAGTCAAACTGCTGCTTTTCCTCGATGTTGGTGGTTCGATGGACCCATTCATCAAGCTGTGTGAAGAGCTGTTCAGCGCGGCGACAAGCGAGTTCAAGAATCTTGAGTTCTTTTATTTCCACAACTGCCTTTATGAAGGCGTGTGGAAGGACAATCGCCGGCGCTGGCAGGAGCGGACCAAGACCTGGGACATCCTGCACAAATATGGTCATGACTATAAGGTGGTCTTCGTTGGTGATGCAGCGATGAGCCCCTATGAGATCACCCATGCTGGCGGCAGTGTCGAGCATATGAACGAGGAAGCCGGCTCAACCTGGATGCAGCGGGTTACCAATACTTACCCGGCAACCGTTTGGCTCAACCCGGTGCCCGAGAAGCAGTGGGGCTATTCGCAAAGCACCAAGATGCTCAAGGAACTGGTCAACGACCGGATGTATGGCTTGACGCTGGACGGACTTGACGATGCGATGAGAGAGCTCAGCCGCAAGCACGGAGCGTGAGTCGCATTGGCGAGTAATCCCATGCGCCATTCACGCTTCGAGAAGGTTCGCCTGCGCCTCGAGGCCTACGACCCGGGGACGGGTTGGCGCCTCTGGCTTTACGAATTCCTGCTGTTCGGTTTCAAACAGGCGTGGGCCTGCCTCTTCGGCGGGTTGTTGCTTTTCCTGCTTCTAGCCACGCACCTTTTCTATCCGGATGAGGAGTGGCTCCATCGCTATGATTTTCTCACACTCGCCGCCATTTCGATACAGGGCGCACTCATTGCATTCCGCCTCGAAACATGGAGCGAGGCCCGGGTTATCCTGATATTCCACGTGGTCGGCACCATTATGGAGTTATTCAAGACGTCCGCGGGATCGTGGACATACCCCGAAGCGAGCGTGCTGCATATCGGCGCAGTGCCCCTGTTCTCCGGCTTCATGTACGCAGCAGTGGGTAGCTACATCGCCCGTGTGTGGCGCATTTTCGATTTCCGCTTCACTCACTATCCATCCCCTTCGGCCACGTGGCTGCTGGCGGCAGCGATCTATGTGAATTTCTTTGCCCATCACTGGATCTGGGATTTCCGGTGGGTGCTGTTCGCCATCACAGCTCTGTTGTTCTGGCGAACGAAAGTACATTTTAAAAACTGGAAGACGCACCGCTGGATGCCACTGCTGCTCGGCTTTGGACTCGTCGCCTTGTTCATCTGGTTCGCCGAGAATATCGCGACCTTCGCCAATGCCTGGAATTACCCCGGGCAGGAGGATGGTTGGCAGATGGTTAGCCTCGCAAAATATGGCAGCTGGTACTTGCTTATGCTGATCAGCTTTGTCCTCGTGGCGATTATCAATCCGGTCAGAAAACTCGACTAGCGGCCTCGTAAAGCCTCGATATCGGATGCTTCGCGAGCTTGCGGTGTGGTGCATTCTTCGTCTCCCTCCCATCTGCAAGTTGGGAGGGGAAACCGATGTCTAACGCTGCAGAGAACACTCAAGCCGGAACCGGGCGCGCGGACGTGCCATGGGAAACCGAGCCGGTGCCGGAGGTGAAGCATGACAAGGACCGGTACGCAGGGATGGCCGGCTCCACAGCTATCGCACTATATCATCCCGGCCACCCCTCGGTGCTCTTTGCCCGATTGAACAAAGGCCTTCGTCGCGGTTTCAAGAATAGTCGTTTTGCCCGGGCGCTAGGGGCGTGGATGGGTCAGGCAGAAACTGCCCCGCCCAGCTTGAAGAGCAGAATAGTCGGCCGTGAAGGCGGCCGCAGGTTGCTCGATTCCGGGCTGATTATCCCAAGCCAGCGTGACGTGTTCCTTCTGTCACAATCCGGCAGTCGCTCAGGATATCTGATTGAGGAGAACAAGCGCCTGCGCGACAGGGTTGCCCAGTTGGAAAGGGCAGCTCAGTAGCTATCGACTGCTGCGAACAGTCCGCGAATCTGGGCCCGTTCCTCTGCCGAGATTTCGGGCCGCCAGATGTCGAAGATCAAGACGAGCCGGTCTTTACCTGCATTGTTCCAGGCCTCATGCTCAACCGTGTCGTCGAATATGAACAGCTCGCCCTCAAGCCATGGCCGCGTTTGCGTACCAACGCGCAAGGCACCCTCGCCCGGCACGACCAGAGGCAGATGGCAGATAAAGCGGGTGTTTATCATCCCGGTATGAGGGGGGATGCGTGATCCGGCCTTCAGTTTTGAAAACATTACCGATGGGGATTTTCCCGGAATGTCACATATCGGAGCATTATCGGTGATGGCAGAATAGGTCGCGGGGTACCGCCCCACACGCTCCGGATCAGGTTGCCCTTTTCGGGTCAGGTCGAACGTGCTCCAGTCGTCGTTTTCGAGCATGCCGTGTACATCGCCCTGCGGTCTGTCTTCCGCAGTTTTGACATATGCGCCCAGATCCTTCTCAGACGACAGTTGGGTTGCTTCTTCCCGAATCGCCTCGGTCGCATTTTGCACATGTTCGGGCCAATCGAACTGGGTCGGGTCGAAAAACTCGATATGCGGCAGGCCCGGATAGAAATAGGCGGTCGGCAGCTGGGGATAGGCCTCGGTCACTCCGCTGCGCTGCCGCTGCCCCATCATGATGGCGAGGGATTCGCGAAATCGAGGATGCCAGCTATCTGCGGGCATACCGGCGTGGTCGAGGCTTTCAACAATATGGTGTGGCATACCTCGCTGGATGTCGATCATCATGGCCTGCGCATGATCCAGGGCCGCGCGTTTTGAGTCTGCATGTTCTTCACCGGCGCCCAAGGCTGCCTGGTAGAAGGCCAGAGCACCGCGACGATCCATTGCGGCGAGCAATGCATCGGCTTTGGCGATCAGATCATCGATATCATCCATGTCTGGGCTGCACTTTCCTCAATAGAGAAGGAGTGGAGCGATCTCGTCCCGCCACGCTTGCTCGTCGCGTGTTGCAAGCGCTTCCAGATCACCAGCGGTGGAGGCGTGATCATCAACCCATTCGCGAAACGCGGGCCCGCCATTGATCACGTCGATAGCCAACCGGTCGAGCTCGTATTCGTAAGGGAAATCCCGCCAGAGTTCATAGTCCGGATACAGGTGACGGATCGCTTTGAAGGCAAGCGCTTGCAGTCGCCACGGGCGGAACGCCTGATGGTCGTAGAAACGACCCTCTGCATGGACCATCAGGCCATTGCACAACTGTCCCTGATGCTTGTGAAAAGTCGGTTCGAACCAGCATTCGCGTAGAGCGCAACCGGTAAGCCAGTCAGGAGCCAAGCGGTTCATTTCTGCATGGACGGCCTTCGCATCTACGTCGGGTGCGCCAAACAAGAGTTCCAGCGGGCGTGTGGTCCCCCTGCCCTCGCTCACTGTCGCACCCTCGATCATCACGGTACCGGCATAGGCGCGCGCCATATTGATACTGGCGGCATTGGGGCTCGGATTGATCCAGATGCGAGAATCGGGCCAGCCATAACCGGGTGCCGCCTCTGGCAACCAGTGATGCATGTCGATCACGCGATAATCGACGTCCAGATTGAAATGCTTGACGAACCACAGACCCATTTCGCCCAGGGTAAGGCCGTGGCGCATCGGCATCGGCCCTGCCCCAACAAAGCTCTCCTGGCCCGCGATCAGCGTGGTCCCTTCGACGGGGCGTCCGGCGGGGTTTGGACGGTCCAGAACCCATACGCTCTTGCCAGTCTTTGCGGCTTCTTCGAGCAGATAGAGCAGCGTCGTGACAAACGTATAAATCCGGCAGCCCAGGTCCTGTAGATCGAACAGGAACACATCCGCGCTCGACATCATCTGTCCGCTCGGCCGTCGCACTTCGCCATAAAGCGAGAATATTGGAATGCCGTAGACGGGGTCGGTCTCGTCCGCAGTCTCGACCATATTATCTTGCTTGTCGCCTTTCAGGCCGTGCTGCGGACCGAAAGCACTGGTCACGTTCACACCGGCTGCGATCAGAGCATCCAAGCTATGCGTCAGGTCTTCCGTTACGGAGGCTGGATGGGCGACGAGTGCCACGCGTTTCCCTTCCAGCGGGTTGCGCAATTCCGGTTCGGCTAACAGGCGATCAATTCCGAACTTCATGTGATGGGCTCCAGCGTGAGTGCGCGACAGGTCGTACTGTGGAATTCCGGTTTCCCGTCTGCGAAAGCCAAGGCCCAGAACTGGATGTTACCCTCCATATCCTCGACGATAGCGTTGAGAGCGACTTGGGCGGGTAGTGGCAATGCACTTGCGATACTGGCTTCCAATTCCAGTTTCGCATCGTGCTGTGAGCATGCAATGGCAATGGCATCCACTGGCGCATCGCGGCTGTTAAGGCGGAAATCGTCGAAATCATAGCAGGCCCAGCGTGACGAAGGGCTGAGATTGAATTCACGGTAATAGGTTCCGCCCTGCGGTTGCCAGAAAATCTCGAAGCAGGTCGTTTTCCAGAGATTGTCCATCCGCTCCGACTGCGCAGGCATCGGGACCTTGATCCTCCCGACATCGCCCGAGAAACGGAATTTGGCGCGGCAGCCATGCGGCGTCGCCTGGATCGAAGCGGAGACCGAAGTGATCGGCCCGGGCTCGCATGACGGGTGGAGAACAAGTTCGTGCATCGCCATCGCCTATCGCGCAGGGAAAAATGCGCTGCAAGCCACTTGGGCAGTTCGCCCACCGATGCTAGGGGCCGCCGACTATGAGCGAATACACATCCGACTTGCTGAACCTGCTGAATGAACGCGGGCATATCCACCAGATTACCGATGCTGGTGCACTTGATTCCCTGGCGAGCAAGGGAGTGGTGACAGCCTATGTCGGTTTCGATCCGACCGCGCCTTCGCTCCATGTCGGCAATCTCGCCTCGATCATGCTGCTGCGGCGCATCCAGCAGGCAGGCCATCGCCCGATTGTGATTATGGGCGGCGGCACGGCAAAGATCGGCGATCCGTCAGGGCGCGATGATACCCGCCAGATGCTCACCGATGAAAAGCTGGCGAGCAATATCGCATCGATCAAAGGTAGCTTCGAACGCATACTCACCTTTGATGACGGCCCGACCGGCGCCGTTTTGATCAACAATGACGATTGGCTGAGCGAACTTGGCTACATCGAATTGCTGCGTGACGTCGGCAAGCATTTCACAATCAACCGGATGCTGACCTTCGATTCGGTGAAGCTGCGGCTCGATCGCGAGCAGCCGCTGACCTTCCTCGAATTCAATTACATGATCTTGCAGGCCTATGATTTCCTCAAGCTCTCGCGGGACTATGATTGTCGGCTGCAACTGGGCGGAAGCGACCAGTGGGGCAATATCGTCAACGGTATCGAACTTGGACGGCGGATCGACCAGCGCGAGCTGTATGGGTTGACGGCTCCCCTAATTACGCGGGCTGATGGCGCCAAGATGGGCAAGTCAGTCGACGGTGCGGTTTGGCTGAACGAAGAGCAATTGCCCGCCTATGATTTCTGGCAATATTGGCGGAACACTGATGATCGCGACGTAGGCCGATTCCTGCGCTTGTTTACCGATGTGCCGTTGGACGAAATCGCGCGTCTGGAAGCTCTCGAGGGTAGCGAGATCAACGCGGCCAAGACTGTGCTGGCAAATGAAGTAACAAAACTGGTCCGAGGTGAAAACGCCGCGCGCTCGTCCGAGAAGACGGCCAGCGAAACTTTTGCCGGTGGTGGTGCTGGTGAAGACCTTCCGACATTGTCGGTAGGTAGTGAAGGCTTGACTGTGCCCGCCGCGCTGACTGCGATTGGTTTCACCAAATCCAATGGCGAAGCAAAACGCAAGATTGCCGAGGGTGCAGTGAAACTGGATGGCGAATCGGTAACGGATCCCACTTGGGTGATTGAACTGGGCGCAGACGCCGAGATGAAGCTGAGTCTGGGTAAGAAGAAACACGGCCTGCTTGTGCACTAAGGCCGCTAAACCCTCAGAAAAGCGCGGTTTTGTGCCATATCGGGACATCCGGGCTTAACTTAATATCAGCCAATTTCGATCATACGGTTCTTCCCACACCAAAAATGGGAGGGTCGTGGAACTATGTCAGTTGGAGCATCGCTCACCGTAACGGACCAGCGTCGTGCTGCGCGCCATCCGGTAGATTTTCCGGTTATCGCCGAACACTTCGCTCGTGGCGATGTGAAGCTGCACATCAGCAACATTTCCGCTCATGGTTTCATGATCGACGACGCGGAGGGTCTTGATCGCGGCGAACGCGTAATCATCCGCCTGCCAGTGATCGGGCGCATTGAAGCCTATGTGATCTGGTGCCGCGAGAATCGCGCCGGGTTCCAGTTCGAACGGATTATCCGCTTTGATGACTTCATGCAGATGATCGATACGCTGCAGCCCAACCCGCGCCTGCGCCGCTCGCGCTAAGCCTGCTCCAAACACAACTCTCTTTCATAAGCGACTGCGCCCTGCCATGGGCTTCGGGTGACTGACGAGAACAGCCAACCCGGCCATCCCTTTCAGGTAGCCAATTTCAGGGCTTACTGGATATCGCGCCTGGCGATGACGCTGGCGCAATATGCGATGCTGTTGATCATCGGTTGGCAAACGTACAACCTCGCACGCGACAGTGGCATGAGTGTTGCTGAATCCTCGGGCCAGCTGGCTCTGATCGGCCTGCTCCAGTTTCTTCCCCTTTTCATTCTTACTCCGTTCGTCGGGCTTGCCGCAGACCGGTTCGACCGACGTAATATCGGCAGGGTCACCGTGGCCATGCAGCTCGCTTGCGCGGCCATCCTGGCATGGCTGACGATGCAAGATGCAATCTCGCTTCCGTGGCTGTTCTCTGTGGCGGTCTTTCTGGGTATCGCGCGTGCCTTCGCGGGCCCGGCGCTTTCTGCGCTTGCACCCAATCTTGTGCCCAAGGCGATCCTCCCCAATGCGATCGCCCTTTCGAGTATCGCGTGGCAGGTCGGCATGATCGTCGGACCTGCGCTGGGTGGCTATTTCTATGTGATTGATCCCGCATTGCCGTACAGCGTGGCGACGGGACTGTTTGCCCTTTCGGTTATCTCGTTGGGCTTCATCGGCACGGTTGCGCAGCCTGCCGTTCGTAAGGATCAACGACCCATCGGGCAGATCGTCGATGGTCTGCGCTATGTTGGCCAGAACAAGATGGTCCTCGGAGCGATCACGCTCGATCTGTTCGCCGTGTTTCTGGCCGGGGCCACAGCGCTGTTTCCGGTCTATGCGCGCGATATTCTCGAGGTCGGTGCAACGGGGCTTAGCCAGCTGGCAATGGCTCCGGCAGTGGGCGCCGCTCTTACGGCGCTGTTCTTCAGCTTTCGCCCACTCGAAACGAATGTCGGGCCAAAGATGCTGTGGGCCGTTTTCGTTTTCGGCATCGCGACGATTGTCTTTGGGCTTTCGACTTCCATGCCATTGAGCCTGGCGATGCTGTTCATCGTTGGGGCAGCGGACATGTTCAGTGTTTATATCCGCCAGTCCCTGATCCAGTTGCACACCCCTGATGACAAGCGCGGGCGGGTCTCTAGCGTGTCGTTGCTGACCATTGGGGCGTCCAACGAAGGGGGTGATGCGTTCTCAGGTACACTTGCCAGCATTGTCGGGCCGGTTGGTGCTGTGGTTGCCGGTGGCATCGGCGCTATCGTGACTGTCGCAATGTGGAGTCGCCTGTTTCCTGTTCTCAGGACCACGAAGACCTTCGATCCGCCGCCAGAATTGTCTAAGAGCGAGTCATAGAATCCAATTCCCCCCGGGAGAGACACGATGAAAGCCGATAACATTCTCGCCACGATTGGTGGCACGCCCCATATCCGCGTAAGCAAATTGTTTCCCGATCACGAGGTCTGGATCAAATCCGAACGGGCCAATCCCGGCGGCTCGATCAAAGACCGAATTGCATTGGCCATGATCGAAGATGCTGAAGCCTCCGGTGCGCTCAAGCCGGGCGGGACAATCATTGAACCGACCAGCGGAAATACCGGCATCGGCCTCGCCATGGTGGCAGCGGTCAAGGGCTACAAACTGGTGCTGGTGATGCCGGAAAGCATGAGCCTTGAGCGGCGGCGCTTGATGCTGGCCTACGGAGCGAGTTTCGATTTGACCGACAAGGCCAAAGGCATGAAGGGTGCCATCGAGCGCGCGACCGAACTGGTGGAGCAAACCGACGGTGCCTGGATGCCCAGCCAATTCGACAATGAATCCAATTTCCAGGTCCATGTCCGGACGACGTCGCAGGAAATCCTCGCCGACTTCCGTGATGCGCCCATCGATGTGATGATCACCGGTGTCGGGACAGGTGGCCACCTGACCGGCTGCGCTGAAGAGCTGAAGCGGCATTGGAACGGGATGAAAGCCTATGGTGTTGAGCCTGCCCTCTCCCCTGTCATCAATGGTGGCCAACCTGGCCCTCACCCGATCCAGGGCATTGGCGCAGGCTTCATTCCGGGAAATTTGCACACGCAATCAATTGATGGTGCAATCCAGGTGGATGCCGAAGATGCCAAGGAGATGGCGCGACGGGCTGCTGCGGAAGAAGGCATGCTTGTGGGAATCTCCTCCGGCGCCACGCTAGCGGCGATCGCCAAGAAGCTTCCAGAATTGGACAGCGGTGCGCGCATCCTCGGCTTCAATTACGATACCGGTGAACGGTACCTTTCGGTGCCCGAATTCCTTCCGGAATAGGGAACGACGTTTCTGTCGCGTTAGCGTACTGGCGTCTCGCTCGGCAGCGCCAAAGCAAAAAGGGCTCGCAGTCGATGCGAGCCCTTTCTTTATTGCCTGATGAAAGTTGGAATCAGGCAGCGGTCGCAAACGCTTCTTCGCCAAGTTCCATCATGCTTTCGCTTCCGGCTTCCAGCTTGCGGCGCAGCGATCCTGCGTCGGGAAGGAAGCGCTCGGCGTAGTACCGCGCCGTTGTCAGTTTCGCTTCGTAGAACGCCTTGTCTTCAGGCTCACCAGCAAGACGCTCCTGCGCAACTTTGGCCATCCGCAGCCACATATATCCAAGCGTCACGATGCCCATGATGTGCATGTAGTGATGTGCGCCCGCGCCAAGATGGTTCGGGTTCTGCATCGCGTTGTTCATGAACCACATGGTCGCCGCCTGTTGCTCATCAAGAGCCTTTTCAAGCCGCTCTGCGATATCTTTCAAGCCATCATCCTGCTTTGCCGAAGCGATTTCCTCGCCCACCAGCTTGAAGAATGCCTGGATCGCCGCTCCCCCCTTGCTTGCAAGCTTGCGTCCGCAAAGGTCCATGGCCTGTACGCCGTTGGTCCCTTCGTAAATCATGGCGATGCGGGCATCACGCACGAACTGCTCCATGCCCCATTCCTTGACGTAGCCGTGGCCGCCATAGACCTGCTGCATGTTGGTCGCGAAATCGAATCCCTTATCCGTGCCATATCCTTTGATGACCGGGGTCAGCAGGCCGATCATAGCGTCAGCTTCGGCGCGCTCCTCTTCCGTGGCGGCATTGTGCGTCAGGTCGACCATCAAGGCACCCCACAGACACATTGCGCGCATGCCTTCGTTGAACGCCTTGGCATCCATCAACATCCGGCGGACGTCGGGATGTACGAAGATCGGATCGGCCTTGGCCTCGGGCTCTGCCGGGCCTGTCAGGGCACGACCCTGACGGCGATCAAGGGCATAAGTCACCGCATTCTGGTAGGCGACTTCGGATTGCGCCAAGCCCTGGATACCAACACCCAAGCGTGCCGCGTTCATCATGACGAACATTGCAGCCAGGCCCTTGTTCTCTTCGCCGACCATCCAGCCCTTGGCACCGTCATAATTGAGCAGGCAGGTTGCGTTGCCATTGATGCCCATCTTGTGTTCGATCGACCCGCAAGAGACGGCGTTGCGCTCGCCCAGGCTGCCATCGTCGTTCACCAGGAATTTCGGAACCACGAACAGCGAGATACCCTTCGAACTGTCCGGAGCGCCGGGCGTCTTGGCCAAGACAAGGTGGATGATGTTCTCGGTCAGATCGTGCTCGCCAGCCGAGATGAAAATCTTGGTTCCGGTAATGTCGTAGGACCCATCGCCCTGCGGCTCTGCTTTGGTCCGGATCATGCCCAGGTCCGTTCCACAATGCGGCTCGGTCAGGTTCATGGTGCCGAGCCACTTGCCGGAAATCATGTTCGGAACATAGGTTGCCTTCTGCTCATCCGAACCCGCGGCGATCAGGGCTGCGACCGCGCCGGTGGTAAGGCCGGGATACATGCCGAACGCCATGTTCGATGTCGCGACGAATTCTTCAATAACGAAGCCCAGTGTGTGCGGCATGCCCTGCCCGCCAAATTCCTCCGGTGCTGAAATCGTCCCCCAGCCACTTTCGACATACTGGTCGAACGCTTCCTTGAAGCCATCAGGCGTAGTCACCGATCCGTCGTCGTGGCGCGTGCAGCCTTGCTCGTCGCCAATCTGGTTGAGCGGAGCGAGAACTTCCGAACAGAACTTGCCGGCCTCATTGATAACCGTGTCGATCATGTCGGGCGTGGCGCTTTCGAAGCCTGGAAGGTTTCCGTAGCTAGCAAGATCGAGCATCTCGTTAATGATGAAACGCGTGTCGCGGGTTGGCGCGGTATAGGTGGGCATGGATGTATCCTTGGCGAAAGTGGATTATGGAACGGGGGTTGGGGTCAGCCCAGATCGAGAGTTTCGATATGAGCGACAAATTCGGTCAGTTCGTTGATCGAGGAGTCGATATCGTCGCGCTGGCTCTTGAGCTTCCCGATATGCGCGCGACACTTCTCGATCGTGACACGTCGCTGCTCGGAACGGCCGTCACCAAGATCGTATAGGTCGATCATTTCCTTGATCTCGGAAAGACTGAATCCGACGTTCTTGGCCCTCATGATCCAGGCCAGCCTGGCGCGATCCGCTTTTGAATAGACGCGTGTGAGGCCTATCCGCGCAGGGTGAATCAGCCCCTCGTCCTCGTAAAATCTGAGTGCACGCGCGGTGCAGTCGAATTCGCTGGTGAGATCCGAGATGCTGAACTGCTCCCGCGACTGGGCGTCGGGCCGGTCAATGTGGGCGCCAGCGTGTGCGGAGGTCTTTTCTTGAACTGCTTGAGCCATGCAGGCTTGCTTAGATGCCCTTTACGTAAAGGTCAAGGCTTGACGGGCACGAGAGTATCCCCCGAAACCGCGCGATAGAAACAGCTGCTAGCTCCGGTATGACAGGTCGGGCCACCCGGGGTAACTTTCAGCACCAACGCATCCTGATCGCAATCCACCAACACTTCGGCCACTGCCAACGTGTTCCCTGACGTCTCGCCCTTCTTCCAAAGCCGAGCGCGCGACCGCGAGTAAAAGTGGGCTACCCCTGACGACAAAGTAAGATCGAGAGCTGCCTGATCCATGAATGCAACCATCAGGATATCTTGCGAATCCTCGTGCTGAACGACCGCAGTAAGAAGCCCGTTGCTATCAAATTTCGGCATGAGCTGGGTGCCCTGCTCGCGCGCGTCGTTCTCATGGGGTGTGGGCATTCGCGCGTGCTTTCTCGTGGCAGTTGGATCATTGCGACAGAATTGTTGCAATCAGACAACAGACCGGTGCCAAAATCGGACGACCTGCGCAATCCCACTATGCTGACCGCGCGATGAATGGAACAAAACGTCCCGCGGCGTAGCGACGTCGCCCACCAGATATCTTGGCTTCGGCCAGGTTCAAGGGGGTAAGCCGGTCCTGCTGCATCATGGGGGTGATGTTTGGATCGGAGACGATGAGGGACTGGACCCTCGTGCGGCCATCGGGGGACGGCCGCCGGGTCCGAGAAATTTCGTCACGCGGCGCCCGGGATCTTCGCGATCTCGGGCGTTTCGTTTTTCGGCAGGCCGCGAACGTCTCCATCGAGCACACGCGCAAAGCAGGCTATGTGAACGCAAGTCGCGCCTGCGCTGGCCAATCTGCTCACGCAAGCGTCGCTAGTTGCGCCGCTCGTCAAGACGTCATCGACCAAGACAACGTTCCTCCCGCGCATGACGTCAGCCCGTTTTCTGTTCACCCGAATGGCTCCCTGCATTGCCTTGGCCCGTTCGGCTTTGCCTAGTCCGCCAAGCGAGGGCGTAGCTCTTGTCCGCTGCAGCGCATCGACACATAGTTCCTGACCTGTGATCATGCTGAGCTCCTTGGCCAGAAGTGCGGCCTGGTTGAAGCCACGCTTCCATAGTCTCCAACGATGGAGTGGTACCGGTACAAGCAGAGCTTGTTCCAGGTCCGACGGAAGCCTTGCTGCTATCAGTCGGGCCATCATGCGAGCCAATGACAATCTGCGCCCGTGTTTGTAGGTCAGCACCAAGCGGCGCGATGCGGCAGTATAGAGAGTGGCGGCGTGAATACCCGCATGCCGTGGAGGCTCCTTCAAACATGTCGCGCAAAGACTTCCGTCACCAGCTGGCTTATCCCCGAACGGGCGTTTGCAGGCATCGCAGGATGGTTCCCCGGGGATCGTCAGCTGGGGCCAGCAACTCGCGCAGAGCCCGCTCTGGCTCGCGATAGCGTCTCCGCATAGTGGGCAACGTGGCGGATATACGAAGTCCACCAGCGGCCTGATGCCCTCAGCCAGATATGAATTGCGCCGCATCCCAGCATGTCTGACACGGGTTGCGCTGGCAGTGCAAGCGAGGCACGACGATGCGATGGATCGTGCCCCGCCCAATATTTTCTCGCGTCATCAAGCGACGGCCAAGTGGGCCCGGTCCCGCTCGCGGCAACGGCAACCGGATGCGGCCGACTATATTGTTGAGACGATTGCTGGCGATCTAATCGAGCGGCTCGACTTCATGAGGTTTGAGCCGAAGAACTCTCTCGTTGTGGGGGATTCAAGCGGCACCCTACCCGATTGGCTTCGGTCAAAAGGAAGTGCGGGCCATGTTGGATTACTGGGTGAGTTTGAGGAGGAGCAGCCCGGACCGCGGGAAATGTTCGACCTGATCGTGCATCTGCTAGGCCTGGGGCATGTCAATG
Organism: Parerythrobacter jejuensis; assembly: GCF_039536765.1. Taxonomy (NCBI): domain Bacteria; kingdom Pseudomonadati; phylum Pseudomonadota; class Alphaproteobacteria; order Sphingomonadales; family Erythrobacteraceae; genus Parerythrobacter; species Parerythrobacter jejuensis. The sequence goes on along the minus strand of NZ_BAAAZF010000001.1, from coordinate 487,039 downwards.
ATTTGCCGGGTGCGTTGGTGCATGCGCGCAATGCTCTGACGAAAGGCGGCCTATTTGTTGCCGCCTTTCCCGGTGCTGGAAGCCTCGCGACGCTGCGGGCCATCATGCTTGAGGCGGATGGCGACAGGCCGGCGGCAAGGATGCATCCTCTCGTTGACAGTCAGGCGGCGACCGGACTTTTGCAAAGGGCGGGATTTGCACGCCAGGTGGTCGACAGCTTCCCGATCAAGGTCCGGTATCCCTCGATCACCCGGATGATATCCGATCTGCGCGACCAGGGGCTGACACGGTCTTTGACGAGCACTGTTCCTCCCCTGACCCGCGCCTCTCTTTTGCGGGCCGAGGAGGCCTTTGATGCCCTCCGAGACGATCAGGGCAAGGTGACCGAGACGTTCGAGATACTCGTCCTAACCGGTTGGCGGGATTAGCGGAGTGACGCTTGCGCGGCGGCCAATCGCGCAATCGGCACGCGGTAAGGCGAGGCGCTGACATAATCGAGCCCCGCCTGTTCGCAGAACGCGATACTGGCCGGATCGCCGCCATGCTCGCCACAAATGCCCAGTTTAATATCGGGTCGAGATACGCGGCCGCGCTCGACTGCCAGTTCGACCAATTGACCCACACCATCGACATCGAGGCTGACAAACGGGTCGCGGGCAAAAATGCCCTTGTCCACATAGGGGGCCAGGAAACGCGCTGAATCATCCCTCGAAACGCCCAGAGTCGTCTGCGTCAGGTCGTTGGTACCAAACGAGAAAAAGCGTGCTTCCTGCGCGATCTCACCGGCCATCAAAGCGGCTCGCGGCAATTCGATCATGGTGCCGACCAGATAATCGACGCGGGTCCCCTTCTCGCCGAACACGTCCTCGGCAACGCGATCGACCAGGGCACGCAACAGCTCAAGCTCGCGACGGGTTGCGACCAGAGGGATCATGACCTCGGGCACGGGTGCTTCGCCACTCTGCGCCGCGACATCGCAAGCCGCCTCGAACAGCGCGCGCGCCTGCATTTCGTAGATCTCGGGATAGGTGATGCCCAAGCGGCAGCCACGATGGCCCAGCATAGGGTTGAATTCGTGCAGTTCGTCCGCGCGACGCTTCAAGTGCTCCACCGGATGGCCTGTCGCCTTGGCCAACTCTTCGAACTCTGCCTCACCGTGAGGCAGGAATTCGTGCAAGGGCGGGTCGAGCAGGCGAATGGTGCATGGCAGGCCCACCATCACTTCGAAGATCGACTGGAAGTCGCTGCGCTGTTCCGGCAGCAGTTTGGCCAATGCGGCACGGCGGCCCGCTTCGTCTTCGGCCAGGATCATCTCGCGCACCGCGCTGATGCGACCGGCTTCGAAGAACATGTGCTCGGTCCGGCACAGGCCGATCCCCTCGGCTCCGAACTGGCGAGCCATGCGGCAATCGTCGGGCGTCTCGGCATTGGTACGCACGCGCATCCGGCGATGTTTGTCGGCCCACTCCATCAAGGTGGCAAAATCGCCCGCCAATTCGGGCTTCACGGTGGGTACTTCGCCCGCCATCACCTGACCCTTGGCCCCGTCGATCGTGATGACGTCACCTTCGCGCAATTCGCGTGTGCCAATCGTCAAAGTGCGCGCGTCGCGATCAATCGCGACAGCGGAAGCCCCTGAAACACAAGGCCTTCCCATCCCTCGGGCGACGACGGCCGCATGTGACGTCATGCCGCCACGCGCCGTCAGAATACCCTGTGCAGCATGCATTCCATGGATGTCTTCCGGGCTGGTTTCGACGCGTACAAGGATAACCTTGTCTCCGCGATTGGCCCACAGCTCTGCAGTGTCGGCGTCGAGCACAATCTTCCCAGCTGCGGCCCCGGGGGACGCGGGCAGACCAGTCGTCAGGATGTCGCGCGGGGCTTCGGGATCGAGGGTCGGATGCAGCAATTGGTCGAGCGCCATCGGATCGACACGCAGGATAGCTTCCTTCTCCTCGATCAAGCCCTCGCCTGCCATATCGACGGCCAGTTTCAATGCCGCCTTGGCAGTGCGCTTCCCGCTGCGCGTCTGCAGCATCCACAGCTTGCCGCGTTCCACGGTAAACTCGATATCCTGCATGTCGCGATAGTGCTTTTCGAGCAGGTCGAACACATCGGCCAGCTCGGCATAGGCTTCGGGCATGGCCTCTTCCATGCTCGCTTTATCCGCCCCTGCATTCTCGCGCGCCGCCTTGGTGAGATATTGCGGCGTGCGGATTCCCGCCACCACGTCCTCACCCTGGGCGTTAATCAGGAACTCACCGTAATAGGCTTTCTCACCGGTCGCCGGGTCGCGGGTGAAAGCGACGCCAGTGGCCGATGTGTCGCCCATATTGCCGAATACCATTGCCTGGACGTTCACCGCTGTGCCCATATCGTGCGGTATGTCATTGAGACGGCGGTAGACTTTGGCCCGCTCGCTGTCCCAGCTGTCAAACACGGCGCGGATCGCACCCCATAACTGTTCGGTCACCTCTTGCGGGAACGGCTCCCCGCCACGTTCGTCTTCTGCGATCTGTTTGAATTCGGCGACCAGCTCTTTCCAGTCCTCAGCCGCCATCTCTGTATCGGCGTAGAAGCCCTTGTCTTCCTTAGCGATTTCCAGGGCCTCTTCGAACAGGCCGTGATCAAGGCCCAACACCACATCGGAATACATCTGGATGAACCGGCGATAGCTGTCCCAAGCGAAGCGTTCGTCGCCGCTGACCTTGGTCAAGCCTTCCACAGTCTCGTCGTTCAATCCCAGATTGAGGACGGTGTCCATCATGCCGGGCATGGAGATTGCCGCGCCTGACCTTACCGAGACGAGAAGCGGATCGGCCTTGTCTCCCAGACGCTTACCGACCGTTGTTTCGATGTGGTCCAGTGCAGAAGTGACGTCATGACGCAGCTTCTCGCTGAAATCGGCACCTTTTTCGAGGTAGGCGAGGCATTCCTCGGTGGTGATGGTGAAGCCAGGAGGCACTGGCAGACCGATCTCGGCCATTTCATTGAGGTTGGCGCCCTTGCCCCCGACGACAGTCTTGTCCTTGGCGCGCGGATCGCTCGACTTTGCGTTTCCGCCAAAGTTGTAGACTGTGTCGTTCATGTTCAATCCTGTTTGCCTGAACCGATGGAACACATGGAACAGTGTCCTAGGCCAAAATTCTAACCTTCGATGCGGCTGAAATCTGCCACGCGGTGCACCGCATCACGGAAGCGCGCTAGCAGGTCGAGCCGCGCCGCGCGGACGTCTTTATCTTCGGCGTTCACAATCACATCTTCAAAGAACCTGTCGATCGGCGCACGCAGCGAGGCCAACGCAGACATCGCCGCAGCAAAATCTTCCGCCTCGATTGCGGCAGCCGCCTGTGGTTCAGCTGCATCCAGGGCACCGATCAGCGCCTTTTCGGATGGTTCGGGCGTGTAGGACAGCGGTTTCGAATCCCACTCTTCCTTCTTGAGGATATTCGCCGCGCGCTTGTATCCGGCGAGAAGGTTGGTTCCGTCCTCGGTTTCGACGAAGGATTGGAGGGCGGTGACCGTGTCGATCATGCGCACATTGTCGCCATCTACCTCCACCGCGACCACAGCATCTATCATGTCGTGTCGCACACCGGCGTCACGCTGCTGCACTTTGAGCCGTTCGATCAGAAATGAGGCTATATCGCGTCCTGCATCTGCCGAGCGACCTTCATGCGCTGCAGCGGTGATAAGTGCTCGTGTCGTGACGCGGATCTGGTTTGTCAGGATCAGGCTGAGAATGCCGATCGCTGCGCGCCGCAACGCAAACGGGTCTTTTGACCCTGTTGGCTTCTCATCGACCTGGAAGAAGCCAACCAGCGTATCCAGCTTGTCCGCGAGACTTACCGCTACCGTTACCGGCGCAGTGGGCACATCGTCGCCCTGCCCGACCGGCTTGTAATGGTCGCGGATCGCGTCTGCGACGGCATCTGGCAAGCCTTCGGCGCGGGCGTAGTAGCCGCCCATAAGCCCCTGTAATTCCGGGAATTCACCGACCATTTCGGTGACGAGGTCGGCCTTACACAGCTCGGCAGCCTGTCGAGCCAGTTTCGGATCGCAATCTGGCACAATTCCTTCGGAAGCGAGCCACTGGGCCAGCTTCGCAACCCGGTTAACCTTGTCGGCCACCGTGCCCAGCTTCTCATGGAAGGTAATCCGCTCCAGCCCCTGGGCGTGTTCCGCCAATGTCTTCTTGCGGTCCACATCCCAGAAAAACTTTGCATCCGATAGGCGCGCGGCGAGGACTTTGCGGTTGCCGTCGACCACAACGGCGGGATCCTCCGCATCGATATTCGCGGTGCAGATGAAGGCGTTGGCAAGGTTGCCGTCGGCGTCCTCACATACGAAATATTTCTGGTTCACCCGTGCGGTGAGCTGGATGGTTTCTGGCGGCACCTCGAGGAATTCAGGCTCGAACTGGCCAAGCAGAGGCACCGGCCATTCGGTGAGGCCGGCATTCTCGATCACCAGCCCCTCGTCTTCGACCAGCGTGAGGCCCGCAACGCTGGCCGCCTTGGCAGCGCCAGAGCGGATCAGATCCTGCCGTTCCTCATGGTCCACGATCACATGACCGGCGCGCAGCTTCATGGCGTAGTCACCCGCGTTGCCGATCGTGATATCGCCAGAATGGTGGAAGCGGTGACCGAGTGTGACCGTGCCGCTGGTCACGCCGTGGACTTCGCATTCGATCAGATCGTCACCCAGCAACGCAACAATGCCGGACAGCGGGCGCACCCAGCGTAAGGATTCGGTGCTGATGGAGGCTGCGCCCCAGCGCTGGCTCTTGGGCCAGCTGAAATCTCGGATGATAGCCGGAATTGCCCCGGCCAGCAGGTGTTTGACGGCTTGCCCCGGCTTTTCGATCACGGCGAAGTAGGTGTTGCGGCCTTTGACTTCGCGCAGTTCCAGTTGGTCACGGGTCACACCGTTCTTGCGACAAAATCCGTCGACAGCCTGATCGGGAGCGCCTTCCGGCGGGCCCTTTGCCTCTTCACGCACAGCCTCTGTCGCTTCCGGCATATCGCGCACGATCAGGGCCAGCCGGCGAGGGGTCGACCAGACGGTAAGGTCACCCACAGCAACGCCCGCAGCGTCCATTTCGCGGCGGAAGAGTTTTTCGAGCTCGGCGCGCGCGCCCTTTTGCATCCGCGCGGGGATTTCTTCGGAGCGGATTTCGAGCAGGAAATCGCTCATGCCGACCACTCCGGATACTTCTCCGCCCAGCCAGCCTTTTCCTTCGCCATATGCGCTTCGCAGGAACCGCGCGCCAGATCGCGTACTCGGCCCATATAGCTGGCGCGCTCCTGCACGCTGATCACGCCGCGAGCCTGAAGGAGGTTGAAGATATGGCTGGCCTCCACGGCCTGTTCATAGGCTGCAATCGGCACTTCATTGGCAAGCGCATTCTTGCACTCGGCCTCGGCCTTGTTGAACAGGTCGAAGAGTGCCTCGGTGTCGGCGACTTCGAAGTTCCATTTGGACATCTGCTTCTCGTTCTCGAGAAACACCTCGCCATAGCTCACGCCCTGCCCGTTGAAGTCCAGATCATAGACGTTGTCGACGCCCTGTATGTACATGGCGAGGCGCTCCAGCCCGTAGGTCAGTTCACCCGCAACAGGCTTGCAGTCAAAGCCGCCCATTTGCTGGAAATAGGTGAACTGGGTCACTTCCATCCCGTCACACCAGACCTCCCAGCCCAGGCCCCATGCGCCCAAGGTCGGGCTTTCCCAGTCATCCTCGACAAAGCGGATATCGTGTTTGAGCGGATCGATCCCGATCACGCGCAAGCTTTCCAGATACATATCCTGGATGTCCGGCGGGCTCGGCTTGAGGATCACCTGATACTGGTAGTAATGCTGCAGCCGGTTGGGGTTCTCGCCATAGCGGCCATCGGTCGGGCGGCGGCACGGCTGCACGAAAGCAGCATTCCACGGCTCTGGCCCTAGCGCGCGCAGAGTGGTGGCCGTGTGAAAGGTCCCTGCCCCCATTCGCATGTCATAAGGTTGCAGGATCAGGCAGCCATGCTGGCTCCAGAAGTCGTGCAGCGCCAGGATCATGTCCTGGAAAGAGTTGGCTGGATTACGGTCCATGGATCGGGCCATGGCGCGCAGGGCAAAACCCGTCAATGCCGCGTTGCAGCATTATGGGCAGCATATTCACTCTGCAGCGACAATTTCCTGTGCCGGTTCAACCGTTACCGGTGTTCCGTTGAGCACGGCATTGCCCGTCAGCCGATCAAAGCGTTCCGGGTCGGTGAGATCGTTGAGCGACACGCCTGCATGATCGGCGGCCGTCTGCCAGCTGACGCCTTCGCGATGGTGGCCCCATCCGTGCGGAATGGAGACGACGCCCGGCATAATGTCCTCTGTGATCTCGATCGCGATTTCCACGGCGCCGATCCGGCTGACCACGCTCGCCAGATCGCCATCTTGCAAGCCGCGTTCTTTCGCGTCTATCGGATGGATCATCAGGGTGCAGCGATCCGGACCCTTCACCAGCCGTTTCGAATTGTGCAGCCAGCTATTGTTGGAGCGGACATGGCGGCGGCCAATAAGACTGAGTGATCCAGCCGGCGTTGTATCCAGTGTTTCGGCAAAGCGCGCGCAATCCTCCAGCAGGGGATCCGGCGCGGCGTGGATTTTCTTATCTTCGGTCAGCAAGCGCTCGGCAAGGCAAGGCTTAAGCGGGCCAAGATCGACTCCGTTGGGTTGTGCCTCCACCTCGGCCAGGGTCATGCCAGCGGGTGATGCCTGCAGCATGGCATCGAGCTGTTCACGCGGGGTCGGCAGGTTGGGCACCTGCTTGCCTTTGGCAGACAGGATAGCCTGGGCGAGCTCGCTGGCGATTTCCCAGTCTGCTTTCGCGCCCTCCTCCATTTCCAGCGTTGCTGGCGAATAGGCCCCAAAATCGCGCACCGCGAGCGGGCCGAAGAAGAAAGTGAAATGATCTTTCTCCAGCGGTCCGCACGGCGGCAGGATGTAATGCGCATGACGGCTCGTCTCGGTGATGTGCATATCCATGCTGACCATCAGATCGAGCCCCGCCAGCGCGTCTTCCGTCCGGCGGCCATCGGGTGCCGACAGCACCGGATTACCGGCAATCACGAACAGGGTGCGGATGCGCTGTTCGTCATCGCGGGTTAGCTCATCGGCGAATGCCACGGTAGGGATTTCGCTCATCACCGAAGGCAGCGTTCCGCGCGCCGTCTCGACCGTTCGCAGGCTGCCGCGGCCGACCTGGCCAACCAGATCGAGCAGTGGCTGAGGGAACATGGTGCCCCCTTCCCGGTCCAGATTGCCAGTTGCCAGATTGATCAGCTGGATCAGCCATTGGTTGACGGCGCCGAATTCACAAACAGACACACCCATGCGACCATAAATCGCTGAGGACTTTCCACTGGCCAATTCTGCGGCGAGAGCGCGGATGGTATCGGCAGGCATTCCGCAATGCTGCGCCAGGTCGTCCAGATCGAATGTATCGACCATCGGCTTGACCTTCGCCCAGCTCCCGTCGACCAGTTCGGCAAGGCCGGGACGCAAAGTGTCGCCTTGTGCCAACACACATTGCAGGATGCCGATAAAAAGTGCCGTATCGGTGCCCGGGCGGACGGGGTGCCAGGCATCGGCAATCCTGGCAGTTTCGGTTTTGCGCGGATCGACCACGACCAACCTGCCTCCGCGTGCCTGCATCTCCTTCACGCGCTTGCGGAAATCGGGAACGGTCCACAGGCTGCCATTGGACGCAACGGGGTTGCCGCCAACAATCACGATCAGTTGTGACCGGTCTATATCCGGTACCGCTGCAAGGCTGACATGGCCGTACATCTGGAACTGCGCGTAGTGATGCGGGATCTGGTCGAGCGTGGATGCAGAGAAAGTGCCACGCGCGCCAACTGCACGCTGTAGATATCCAGACTGGGTCGACAATGCATAATCATGCGCGCCGGGGTTCCCGCGATAAAACGCAGAGCGGGCCTGCTGGCCTTCGAGTTCTGCGACCTTGGCCGCGATTTCGCGGAATGCCGTGTCCCAATCCAGTTCCTGCCAGCCCTCAGCGGTGCGTTTCATCGGGCGCCGCAACCGGTCGGGATCATCCTGCAGGTCGGCAATTGCCGTTGCCTTGGGGCAGATATGGCCCCGGCTCAGCACATGATCCGGATTACCCTTGATCGATACGACCTCGCGGCCATCCATTTCCACCAGCACTCCGCAATTGGCTTCGCAAATGTGGCAGGTGCGGTGGTGTATGGTGGTCATGGCAGGGTCTCCTCTGGGGGCTGGTTAGCAGAGCGCTAGCGCCTGCGCCACTGAGGACGAATGTCAGCTTATCCCAACAAAATGTCAGGTAGTATTGACATAGTCAGCGAATCACGACAATACGTCGCGTGTACCTGACACATTGTCGCGCTGACCTGACGGAGACGATATGCCCTACGAACCCAATATGCCCACGGAAAGCGACCGGCATTTTCACTACAAGGCGATGTGGATCGGTCTTTTCGGGAGCCTGATCTCCGCTGCGAACCAGTTTCTCGGATTGGACAATATGTTGATCGCAATGGCCTACGGAGCCATGGCCGGCGGGCCCCTCAGCATAGCCTTCAGCCGGAACGCTGACGAATACCTTTACAGTCTGACTTTGGTCGGATTTCGCTGGATGAGCGCAGTGCTAGGGATTTATCTGATGGCCCTGTTCTTGCTTGCGACAGGCGACGTCGCCAACAACCTCGGCTTCTGGCTCGCAAGCGGAGAGAGCCAGAACAAGGCGTCATCTGTTACATTGGCTCTCGGGAGCAGTGTAACCGCGACAATTGTTTTGTCACTGGCATTTCACTTGGGTTTTGGGTTCGCATGGCTACGTGACAGACAGGACACCCGGTCGTGAACAATCGCCTCAAAGTTCTGCGCGCGGAACGCGACTGGAGCCAGGCGGAGCTTGCCGGGAGGCTCGAGGTATCGCGGCAAGCCGTGAATGCAATCGAGACCGGCAAGCATGACCCGTCCTTGCCCCTGGCCTTTCGCATCGCGCGATTGTTCTCAATGCCAATAGAGGAGATATTCGATGACGGAGTTTGAAACGATCAATTCCGGCGAATCGCGATTGAAGGAACGCAGGCGCGCATTCTGGAAATATCTCGCCTTAGCTTTTGCTGCCTTTGCTGTTCTTGGCTTCTTCGGCGGCTATTTCGGCGCCGCATTTGGCAAAGGCGACGTTCCTTTGCTCGTACCCATCGGCGTTGGCTTGATCACACTGATTGCGCTGGCCTGGTTCACCTGGGACTTCTTCAAACGTATCGACGAGCTCGATTTGATGGACAATCTGTGGGCACATTTGATTGGTCAGTACATTGCTCTCACGGTGTTCCTGGGATGGTATTTCCTCGGCGAACTCGGCCTGACCACTTATCCCACTGCCGTCGCAGTCATGCTGGCGATGATACTGGGTACCTTCGTTGCATATGGCTTCCGCAAACTCGGTTGGCGCTAATCCGTGCCAATCCACCATCTATTCATCACACTGTAATCCCCACCCCCGAAAGGACCTCCCATGACCCATTTCAAAAACACTCTTGCTGCCGCTGCCTCGGGCATCGCGCTGCTCTTCTCGACCGGCGCGCATGCGCAGGAACAGTCCACGCCGACACCGGTCGCCTCTGCAACGGCGCCTGCTGCCGATGTCGAAATGGGCGGTCCGGCGCTTTGGAAGCTGGCCGATGAAGATACGACAATCTACCTCTTCGGCACGATCCACGTTCTGCCCAAGGACACGAATTGGCTCAGCCCGACCATCGACAAGGCGCTCGACAGTTCGGACGTCCTCGTCACCGAAATCCTGATGACACCTGATCTGGGTGCAAAAACCCAGCAGATCATCATGGAGAAAGGCATGTTGCCGGCCGGGACAACCGTTCGCAGCCTGATGTCGGAAGAGCAGAAAACGACCTATGAGACCGCAATGACCAAGCTTGGCATGCCAGTCGGCGCGTTTGATCGCTTCGAACCGTGGTTCGGTGCCATCAACCTCTCGATCCTGCCTTTGATGAAAGAAGGCTATTCGCCTGAAGAGGGCGTCGAAAAGGTGCTGGAAGCAGAAGCCGAAGAAGGCCTGCAGCGTGCCGCATTGGAAACCATCGAATTCCAGATGGGCGTGTTCGACAGCCTGCCGCAGGAAGCCCAGGTCAAATATCTGATCGAAGCTGCCGAAGGGATCGACGATCTCAAGCCGATGATCGACAAGATGGTCGCCGAGTGGATTGAAGGTGATGCCGACGCCCTCGCTGAAATGATGAACACCGGCATGGAAGAGAGCCCCGCTTTGATGGAGGCCCTGCTCTATGACCGCAATGCCAACTGGGCCGTGTGGATCGATGATCGCATGGACCAGCCTGGCACGGTCTTCATCGCTGTCGGTGCAGGCCATCTGGCTGGCGAAAAGAGCGTGCAGGACTTGCTCGAAGCACGCGGCTTCACGATCACGCGGGTCCAGTGATCGGGCGGTTTCTCTTTGCAGGTCTGGCAGCGCTGGCGCTGTCGGCCTGCGGGGATACGCCTGAAGACTCTGAAGCGTCTGCACCCCCGCCTCTGTTGTGGGAAGTTGCGTCGGCGGATGGTGAAGTGGAGGGATGGCTCTACGGTACGATCCACGCATTGCCTGGCGGTGTGCGTTGGCGAAGCACTCCGATCGAAACAGCCATCGCCGATGCCGACTTGCTGGTCGTAGAAGTCGCCGCCCTGGAAGACGGGGCGGCGATTTCGCGTCAATTTGCTACGGCGGCGCGGACGCCTGGATTACCCGCTTTGGCAGAACGGGTCCGTCCCAGCCTGCGCGATGAAGTGGCGGAACTGGTCGAAAAGACGCCTTACAGCGCGCGTGATTTCCGCAGCATCGAAAGCTGGGCTGCCGCGCTGATCCTGGCGCAAGTCTCGCGCGGGGATGCCGACAGTGCCAATGGCGTCGACAAGGCTTTAATCCGTGACTTCTCCGGTCGCGAGATTGTCGAGCTCGAGGGCGCTGCGAAGCAATTCGCGATCTTCGATGGCCTCGCCGAGCAAGATCAGCGGGCGATGCTTTCCTCCGTACTGGAGGAGGTCGAAAACCAGTCTGCAGGGCAAATCACGCCCGTCGATCTGTGGCTGGCCGGTGATGAAGAGCAGCTTGCTGCCGAAACGCGCCGGGGTATTCTGGCGGACCCGGACATCTATAGCGCTTTGCTGGTAGACCGGAACACAGACTGGATTGACCGCATCATCCCCATGTTCGAAAGCATCCCACGTCCATTGGTGGCAGTAGGTGCCGCGCATCTTGTGGGACAGGACGGGCTGGTGACCCTGCTGGAAGCGCAGGGCTATACCCTCACCCGCCTCCGGTAAATCGCTTGCAACCTGGGCGCTTTGCCTCTAGTTGCGCGCCCTTCGGACGTCATGGTCATCCCTGGAGGCGTGGCGGATCCGATATGATCAATATAGCATTTTGAAAGGTACGTGACATGAGCGACGCTCTGACCCTACCGGCCGAGACGCGCGAACGGGCAGGCAAGGGAGCCTCCCGTGCACTGCGTCGCGAAGGCCGGGTCCCCGCTGTGATTTATGGCGGCAAAGAAGAACCCACCCCGATCCATGTCGAGGCCAAGGAGCTGGTGCGCCAGCTGATGACCGGCCACTTCATGAACTCCATCGTCGAGATTGAAATCGACGGGAAAAAGGTGCGGACGCTTCCCAAAGACGTTGCTCTTCACCCGGTCACTGACCGCCCGACCCACGCCGATTTCCTGCGCCTGGCAAAGGGTGGCAAGATCGACGTGAGCGTACCGGTTGTCTTCACCAACGAAGAAGATTCTCCCGGCCTCAAGAAGGGCGGCGTTCTCAACGTGGTCCGGCACGAGCTGGAACTGGTCTGCGAAAACGACAAGATCCCGAGCGAGATCGAAATCGACGTCACCGGCAAGGAAGTTGGCGATTCGATCCACATCAGCGAGCTCACCCTGCCCGAAGGCAGCGAGAGCGCGATTACCGATCGTGACTTCACCATCGCAACAGTTGTGGCTCCGTCCGCCCTCAAGAAGGCCGAAGGCGCTGATGGCGAAGACGAGGAAGAAGTCGCAGCAGATGAAGTCGAAGCCACCGCTCAGAGCGGCGATGACGACGCAGGCGAAGAAGGCGGCGACGAGTAAGTCCTCGCTTCACTTTCAACCTATCACCAAGGCGCCGGCTCAGAAATGGGCCGGCGTTTTGCTTTTGGCAACGGGATCGCTAGGGAACCGCGATGCAGATTTGGGCTGGCCTCGGAAATCCTGGACCGCGTTATGTGATGCACCGGCACAATGTCGGCTTCATGGCGTGTGATGTGATTGCTGAGATGCATGGCTTCGGGCCGGTGCAAAAGAAGTTCCAGGGCTGGGTCCAGGAAGGGCGCATCGGAACCGAAAAGGTAATTCTGCTGAAGCCTGCGACCTTCATGAACGAAAGTGGACGGAGCGTGGGGGAAGCGATGCGCTTCTACAAACTCGATCTATCCGCGTTGACCGTGTTCCATGACGAGCTGGACCTCGCCCCGTTCAAGGTGAAGGTAAAGCAGGGCGGCGGCCATGCCGGCCACAATGGCCTGCGCTCGATTGACAGCCACCTTGGCCCCGATTTCCGCCGCGTCCGAATTGGTATCGGGCACCCGGGCCACAAGGACCGTGTCCATGGGCATGTGCTGGGCAATTACACCAAGGCCGAACAAGACGATCTGATCCAGATGCTGGGCGCCATTGGGGCAGAAGCGCAATGGCTAGCGGATGGCAATGATCCGCGTTTCATGAGTGAAATCGCATTGCGGCAGCAGGATTGATCCGCCTTGGAGCGCGTGATGGTCATCGGTCCATGCGGTGCCGGAAAATCCACCGTGTCGCGGCGTCTGGCAAAATTGCTGGAATTGCCGCTCCACCATCTTGATCGCCTGCATTGGGAAGCCGGTTGGATCGAAGGCAGTCAGGACGAGCTGCGTGCGGCACTTGCACCTATTCTCGCCGCGGATCGCTGGTTGATCGATGGCAATTACGGCAGCACGATGGAAGCGCGGCTCGCGCGGGCTGATGCGGTGATTTATCTGGACTACCCCACGCTGCTATGCCTGTGGCGTGCCGCCCGGCGCGTATTCGAATATCGGGGGCGCTCGCGGCCCGATATGACCGAGGGTTGCCCTGAGCGTTTTGACTACGAGTTCTTCCGCTATATCTTCAATTGGAACACCGGGCCGCGCGTCAGAACAGAAGCCTTGTTGCAAGGCCATGAGACAAAAGTACTCCGCTTCGGAAACCCTACAGAGCTGGAGCGTTGGCTTGGCAAACTGGAGAACGAGACATGACCCAACTCACACGCCGCACTCTTCTTGGCAGCGCTGCCGCGACCGGCGCGATGGCGGCCACTGCCGCCCTCGCCCAGGATGACCAGGTGGAAGCTGCTGCGGACCTGTCAGGCAAGTCGATCCTGATAACGGGCTGTTCGACAGGCTTTGGGCGACTGATGGCAGAAGACTTTGCGCGCAAGGGGGCAAAGGTCTTTGCCTCGATGCGGAACCTGCCCCGCACCGAAGCCACTGAGCTGACCGCACTGGCCGCCGCCGACAACCTTGATCTGCATGTCCTGGAAATCGACGTGCTGGATGACGCGCAGGTTGTTGCTGGCGTGGCCGAGGCAGAGCGCATTGCCGGCGGCGCGCTGGACGTGTTGGTCAACAATGCAGGTGTATCAATCGGCGGGCCCGTCGAGATCCATGACATGACTGCCACGCAATTGGTGTTTGATACCAATGTCTTTGGCCCGCATCGGATGGCGCGGGCCGTGCTACCTAAGATGCGCGCGGCGAAGTCGGGCCAGATATTCAATGTCACGTCGCAACTGGGTCGGGTCATCGCCCCGGGTTTTGGCCAGTATTCCGGCACCAAGTTTGCGTTGGAAGCCCTCAGTGAGCAAATGGCATACGAGCTGGTGCCCCACGGCGTGGATGTGACGATAATCGAGCCGGGCGGCTATCCGACGATGATCTGGAAGAATGCCAATACGCTCGCGCTGGAATTGCTCGAGCGTGAGGATGACACCCACACATCCGGCTATCCGGCCATGGTCGAGCCCCTGGGCAAGCGCACCGGCGGAGGCGGGTCGACCGATCCGATGGATGTGCCCAAGGCCATTGCCCGGATCATCGCCATGCCGCCGGGCACCCGCCCGCTGCGTAAGCCGGTTCATCCCGGCACGAAGCCGCAGATCGCGATCAACGACGTGACTGCCAAGACCCAGGTCGCTTGGCTGGGGAACTCCCCTTACGGGCCATGGGTGAACGACGTTCACAACGTGTGATCGGGCTGATTGGCAAGGCTGGCCATTGTGTGCCCGCCCCGCTAAGGCGCGCGCCAATCAGTTTTTCCGGAGTTTTCCATGGGTTTCCGTTGCGGGATCGTTGGTCTGCCGAATGTCGGCAAGTCCACCCTATTCAATGCATTGACCGAGACGCAGGCCGCGCAGGCTGCGAACTATCCGTTCTGCACGATCGAGCCCAATGTCGGCCAGGTCTCGGTGCCGGACGAGCGGCTCGACAAAATCGCAGCCATCGCATCCTCCGCCAAGATCATCCCGACCCAGCTGGCTTTTGTTGATATCGCTGGCTTGGTCAAAGGTGCGAGCCAGGGCGAAGGCCTGGGCAACCAGTTCCTTGGCAATATCCGGGAGGTGGACGCAGTCGTCCATGTGCTGCGCTGCTTCGAGGATGACGACATCCAGCATGTCAGCAACAAGGTTGACCCATTGGCCGATGCCGAAGTGGTTGAGACCGAGCTGATGCTGGCTGACCTGGAAAGCCTGGAGAAGCGCGTGCCTAATGCGGAGAAGAAGGCCAAGGCAGGCGATAAGGACGCCAAGGTGTTGGCCAGTGTATTGGGTCAGGCACTGGAATTGCTGCGCGATGGCAAACCTGCCCGGCTGACCGAGCCGAAGGATGTCGAAGAAGAGCGCGTGTTCGAGCAAGCGCAATTGCTTACGGCCAAGCCTGTGCTGTATGTCTGCAATGTCGCAGAGGAAGAAGCGGCGAAGGGCAACGCCTTGTCAGAAGCGGTGGCGGCCAAGGCAGCTGCGGAGGGGGCGCAATCGGTCGTGGTTTCTGCGGCGATCGAGGCTGAACTGGTCGAGATGCCGGAAGAAGATCGCGCCGAGTATCTTGCGGAACTAGGCCTGGAAGAGAGCGGCCTCGCCCGGGTGATCCGCGCCGGATACGAATTGCTCGACTTGCAAACCTATTTCACCGCAGGCCCCAAGGAATCACGCGCCTGGACCTTCCCCAAAGGCGCGAAGGCTCCGCAAGCTGCGGGAGAGATCCACACCGATTTCGAACGCGGCTTCATCAAGGCTGAGACCATTTCCTACGATGACTTCATTGCTTGTAATGGCGAGAGTGGCGCGCGCGATGCAGGCAAGCTGCGCCAGGAAGGCAAGGACTACCTCGTCAAAGACGGGGATGTGTTGAACTTCAAGTTCAACGTGTGAGCCAAGGTTGAAGCGGGTTGGATAGGCTCGCAGTCAGTTGTTTGGCCGCGCCACAGCGTCAGGATTCCACAATTCCATCCCGCTTGAAGCAATCGCCTCGGCATCGTGCGAGACGATTGCGGTAATGTTGGGATCAGTGTCGAAGGCTGTCAGCAACACACGAAGCCGGGAGAGCCTTTCCTCGTCCTCCGGAACCATCAGGTAACTGTAGAGCACCCCCTTCGGCTTGTTTCCGATCAAGCTTTGGCGCGTGTTGGAGATATCGTCTGTCAGCAGCCAAATCCGGTCGCGAATCTTTTGATCCAAACCAATACAGCCTCCCTCAATGCCGCCCGAACAGCTTCTCCACATCATCCATGCTCAGCTTTACCCAGGTCGGGCGGCCGTGGTTACATTGGCCTGAGCGCGGCGTGCGCTCCATTTCACGCAGCAGCGCATTCATCTCGTCAACGCGCAAAGTCCGCCCTGCCCTGACCGATCCGTGGCAGGCCATGGTGCCCAGGACGAGATCAAGCTTCTCCTCCAGCCACAGTGCCTCGCCGTGTTTGGCCAGATCGTCGGCGATGTCTTGCAGTAATTTGTGCGGGTCTCCGCCAGCCAGCGCATGGGGGAGCGAGCGGACCAGCATGGCGCCGGGGCCAAATCGTTCGATCGACAGGCCCAGCGAGTCCAGCTTGTCGATCGCTTGCTCGAGACGGTCGCACGCTGGTTCGTCCAACTCGACCACATCGGGCATCAGCAGAGCCTGGCTGCGCGCCACGGCTTCACCAGCCCCTGCAGCCTTGAGCCGCTCCAGCACCAGACGTTCATGCGCGGCATGCTGGTCAACCAGGACCAAGCCATCATTGGCCTCGGCCACAATATAGGTGTTGGCGACCTGTCCCCTGGCAACGCCTAGGGGAAAATCCTGTTCAGCTGAGACCGGCTCGGCCTCTTCGGCCCTGCCCTGAGGTAACGCCATGACGTCAGTTTCCTGGCGATGCCAAGACTGGCTGTTGTCGCGCACATTGGGAGAAGCGGCAGACCAGTCGCGCCCATCAAATATCGAACGCAAGGCCGGAGATGGCTCGTCGCGTCTTTGCTGCCCTAAGGCTTCACTCTTTGAGGCGAGCGGCTCTTGCTGCCACTTGCCCATGGCACCAGCATCGGGCGTTTGCGCGCTCCTGCGATCACCGGTCGCCAGCGCTTGGCGCAGACCCGACACGATGAAGCCGCGGACCGCCTGGGCATCGCGAAAGCGTACTTCGGTTTTGGCAGGATGCACGTTCACGTCCACATCCTCGCTCGGCAAGTCGAGGAACAGAGCCAGCACGGCATGACGATCCCGGGCCAGCATGTCTGAATATGCCCCCCTCACCGCGCCAACCAGCAGGCGATCTTTCACCGGGCGCCCGTTGACGAACAGATATTGGTGATCTGCTACACCGCGGTTGTAAGTCGGCAGGCCGGCAATACCGGTTAGCGTCATGTCGCCGCGCTGCATATCCAGCAGGACACCATTGGACTTGAGCTCGCGCGCAACGATCTGCGCCACCCGGTCCGGCAAACTGTCGTCCGGCTGCAAAGCCAGCGCCCTGCGCTCGGCATGATCAAGGGTGAAGCCAATATCGGGGCGCGCCATCGCCAAGCGCCGAACCACATCCAGACAGGCACCATATTCGCTACGCGGCGTGCGGAGGAATTTTCGGCGAGCAGGCACCTTGGCAAATACTTGCTCGATCCGCGCGCGTGTGCCGGGTGGCAAGGCTGCGGGTCCTTCCTCTACCAAAGCTCCGTGATCTACCACGCGCCGCCACCCCTGCTCGGCCCCGTGTGGTCTGCTTTCGAGAGTGAATCGGGATACGCTGGCAATGGAAGGGAGCGCCTCTCCCCGGAAGCCCAGTGTTGCGACCCGCTCGATTGCCTGGGCTTCACCGATCAGGGTGTCGGGCAGTTTCGATGTCGCATGACGTTCCAGCGCCAGCTCCATCGCCTCGGGTGCCATGCCGCAGCCATCGTCAGATACTTCGATCCGCGTCAGCCCGCCATCAATCAGCGAAACCGCAATATTGGATGCTCCGGCATCAATTGCGTTCTCGACCAATTCCTTCAGCGCCGCCGAAGGTCGTTCCACCACTTCGCCCGCCGCAATGCGGTTCACAAGAGCTTCTGGCAGGCGGCGAATTGTCGGCATTTTCCGAGCCTAGCGATGAGCGGCAGGAAATTCGAGCCGACCCGCAAATTTTGCACCATATTTGGGGATAAATTTTTGGCCTTTTTGCGCGCGACTCGGTAAGGGAACCCTTTCCCACACCCACGGGATTGCTTTTTTCGCAAGTTTGCGGAGCATTCCCCACTAAACGCTACGGATTTCCGATCGCAATGAGTTTCCTTTCCAAACTTCTCAAATTCGGCACCCAGAACATGGCCATCGACCTGGGGACCGCCAACACACTGGTCTATGTGCAGGATCAGGGCATCATCCTTGATGAGCCTTCTGTGGTTGCCATCGAAACGATCAACGGGATCAAACGCGTCAAGGCCGTGGGTGATGATGCGAAGATGATGATGGGCAAAACGCCGGACAGCATCGAGGCGATCCGCCCGCTGCGTGACGGCGTGATTGCCGATATCGAAATCGCGGAAGAAATGATCAAACACTTCATCCGTAAGGTGCATGGCAAAAAGAGCCTGCTGCGCTATCCGGAAATCACGATTTGCGTACCGTCCGGCTCGACTTCGGTAGAGCGCCGCGCAATCCGCGACGCCGCCAGCAATGCGGGTGCCAGCCAGGTCTACCTGATCCTGGAACCGATGGCCGCAGCAATCGGCGCAGACATGCCGGTGACAGAGCCCGTCGGTTCCATGGTGGTCGATATTGGTGGCGGCACAACAGAAGTTGCCGTTCTATCCTTGCGTGGCCTCGCCTACACGACTTCGGTGCGGACCGGCGGTGACAAGATGGATGAGGCAATCGTCTCTTATGTCCGCCGCCATCACAATTTGCTGATCGGCGAGTCCACCGCAGAGCGGATCAAGAAAGACTATGGCGTCGCTGTTGCGCCTGCCGACGGTATTGGCGAAACCATCACGCTCAAGGGACGTGATCTGGTCAACGGTGTTCCCAAGGAAATCACCATCAACCAGGCGCATCTCGCCGAGGCATTGAACGAGCCGATCGGCGCCATCGTCGAAGGTGTGCGGATCGCTCTGGAAAATACTGCGCCTGAACTGGCGGCCGATATTGTCGACCAGGGCATCGTGCTCACCGGTGGTGGTGCTTTGATCGCTGGGCTCGATGATCATCTGCGCGAAGAAACCGGTCTGCCGGTCAGCATTGCTGAAGATCCGCTGTCCTGCGTTGCTGTCGGCACCGGCCGGGCAATGGAAGATCCGATTTACCGCGGCGTCTTGATGACGGCCTAAGCCAAGGAGGGGCAGGACATGGCGCCGCCTTCCAAACGGCGCTCCGGGCATTCTCGCAGGGCGCAATATGGGCAATTCACGGGGTATGTGATCGCGGCAATTGGCGCGTTGATCGGTGCTGTCCTGCTGGGAATCTCGCTGTTCAGTCCGAATGCGTTTTCAAGCCTTCGCGGCGCAGCAACCGATGTCGCCAGCCCGGCGGGAGAAGCTAGCGCCGTCGCACGCAGCGAAAGCCAGGGCCTGATCGAGAGCATCCAAGGCTATCTGCAGGCAGGCAGCCAGAACGCTGCCCTGAAGGAAGAGGTCGAGCTGGCACGGATCAGGCTCGAAGAAGCAAAAGCGCTGGCGCAGGAGAATGCGCGGCTCAAGACATTGCTCGAAATTCGTGATGATGAGGTGCAGCCGGTCGCCGTGGCGCGGCTTGTGGGGTCGAGCGCGGCAAGTTCGCGCCGGTTTGCCTATCTTGCCGCAGGGCGCAATGACGGGGTCCAAGCCGGCATGCCGGTACGGTCCCCGCGCGGGGTTGTCGGCCGCGTTCTGGAAGTGGCGGCGAATACCTCCCGAGTTCTATTGCTGACAGACAGCGAAAGCGTCTTGCCGGTTCGCCGCGCCCAGGATGAGGTCGTGGCCTTTGCCGAAGGTCGTGGTGACGGCAGGATCGATATCCGGCTCATCAATCTGGGTATTAATCCGCTGGAACAAGGCGATGTTTTCGTGACCAGCGGGGCCGGAGGCTTCTATCGCCCTGGCATCGCCGTCGCCATCGTCAGCGAAGTTACAGATGATGGTGCAATTGCCCGGATTATCAGCGATCCGGCAGCGACAGATTTCGTCGCGGTGGAGCCGATTTTCCAACCAGAAGCCGTCGAAAGCGCCGCTACCCCGATTGAAGAAAGTCTTGGCGACGGGGATAACGCCGGTGAAGGCGCGCCCTGATGGAACAGCTTAATCCACGCTCGCGCAGTGATGCCTATGGCAGCCGGATTAATCGCGATCATTCGCCATTGTTGTTGTATATCGTACCGTGGGGCTCCATCCTCCTGGCCTGCCTTCTCCCTTTCCTGCCTCTAACCTCGGCCATCCCGATCCTCCCTCCTCTGGGTCTGCTATTCCTGCTGGCGTGGCGTCTTGTGCGACCTGGTCTGATGCCTGTTTGGGCTGGCTTCCCGCTAGGCCTTTGGAACGACCTGTTCAGCGGTCAGCCATTCGGGTGCTCTATCCTGCTGTTCTCCGTGGCCTTGTTGGCGATCGAGGCTGTCGAGGCGAGGTTTCCGTGGCGCAGTTTCCGTGAGAACTGGATCACGGCCGGATTGGTGATCGCAGTATTCTTGGTGGTGGGCATGGCTTTCTCGGGCGGTGAAGTGACCTTTATTGCGCTAATTGCGCTTGGCCCGCAGCTCCTGCTTTCCATCTTGGCCTTCCCTCCCATCGCTCGTCTGGTAGCCGGCCTTGATCGCTTCCGACTGGTGAGAATCCGGGTTGTCGGTTGATGGCACTCGATAAATCAGGACTTCCGGTCAACGCGACCACGCTGCAAAACCGGTTCGACAGGCGTAGCTTTGCGATTGGTAGCGTTGGCGCTGGCGTTGGCATGCTGCTGGCCGGCAGGATGGCCTATCTGGCGATTGCCGAGAACGAGAAATACCGCACCGAAAGCGAGAGCAATCGTGTCAACCTGACCCTGATCCCGCCACGCCGGGGCTGGATATTGGACCGCAATGGCGCGCCACTGGCGTCCAACCGGGCGGACTTCCGGGTCGATCTCATTCCCGAGCGTGTAGCCGACAAGGAAAAGACGCTGGCCCGACTGGGCGAGTTGCTGTCCCTTGATGACAACCGGATGCGCGACCTTCGCAAGCGGGTGGAGGACTCCAGAGGCTTTGCGCCGATCGAAGTGGCCAATGGGCTTGAATACGAACAGTTTGCCGCCGTTTCCCTGCGCTTGCCGGAAATGCCCGGCGTGGTGCCGCAACGCGGCTTCTCTCGTCTCTATCCCACGGGACCTTCGGTCGGACATCTGATCGGCTATGTCGGCCCGGCTTCGGCCGAGGAGTATGAGCAGGATCGCAATCCACTGTTGATCACACCCGGATACAAAATTGGCAAAGACGGGATGGAGAAGCAGTTCGAGCAATCGCTGCGCGGCGAACCCGGAGCGCGCCGGGTCGAAGTGACCGCCACCGGCCGGATTGTTCGTGATCTCGATACGCGGCCCGATACTCAGGGCAAGCCAGTGCAATTGACCATCGATGGCCCGTTGCAAGACTATGCCGCCCGCCGCATCGGGCTCGAAAGTGGGTCGGTCGTGGTGATGGACTGCGATTCTGGTGACATCCTGTGCATGTCATCCATGCCCAGTTTCGATCCGAACAGCTTTTCCGACGGTATCGGCAGCGTTGAATATGCGATGCTGCGCGAGGACGAGCGCGTGCCATTGCGCAACAAGGTTCTGAAGGGGCTCTACCCGCCCGGCTCCACGATCAAGCCGATGCACTGCATGGAGTTCCTACAGGAAGGCATCGATCCAAACGAAACCATCATTTGCGGTGGTGGTCGCCGGATCGGCAACCGGTTCTTCAATTGCTGGAGCAATCACGGCCGGGTCGACATGGCCAAAGCAATATATCAGAGTTGCGACAGCTACTTCTATCACTTCGCCCAGCAGATCGGTTTTGCCAAGATTGCCGCTTTTGCTGAACGGCTTGGCCTTGGGCAGGAATTCCCTCTGCCCGTCACCAGTCAGTTCTATGGCACGGTGCCCAATCCGGCTTGGAAAGAAGAAAAGTTCGGGGAACCGTGGCGAGCCTTCGACACGGTCAATGCCAGTATCGGCCAGGGCTATTATCTCGCGAACCCGCTTCAGCTCGCCGTCATGTCGGCGCGCCTTGCGACGGGCAAGAACCTCATGCCCCGGATCAGGCTGGATACGCAGCTGGGTGCGCCCGCCAGTCTCGGCTTTTCTCAGGATCATATTGATTATGTCCGCAAGGCGATGAGCGATGTCGTCAACGGCCCTGGTACTGCTGGCCGTGCCCGCCTGCCGCTCGAAGGAATCAAGATGGCGGGCAAGACAGGGACTGCCCAGGTCGTCAGTCTCAGCGTGTCCGATGGTCGTTCAGGGCCTTGGAAATATCGCGATCATGGATTGTTCGTCTTCTTCGCTCCTTTCGACAAGCCACGTTATGCGGGTGCGGTAGTGATAGAGCATGGCGGAGGCTCGGGTGCGGCTTACCCCATTGCACGCGATGTCATGACCTTTATGTTCGATCCCGTTAAAGGGATGGATGCCTTGCGCCGCTACGAGCAGCAATGGGGCGGCACTGCGCAAGAGCGTTTGGCGCAGAAATATGCGCGTTATGCCGCAGAGGCCGGCGAATTTGTCGAACCCGTTCCGCGACGCGATGAAGAGATTTTTGATCGGGTTGATGCCGAAGCTAGAATGGCTGCCCAACAAGCCGAAGCGCTGGCGCAAGATATCAGCGGAGGTCGCAGGGAAACCCGATCGGACGAAGTGCTTGGCGGAGGCCCACCATGAACTCCGTCATTCCGGCCCCTATCGCGCGTCAGCCATGGGGCATGCTGATCCCGCTGCTCCTGCTTGTCGCTTTCGGCGCTGTGGTGCTCTATTCTGCGGGGGGCGGAAATATGCAGCCTTTCGCCTTTTCGCACCTTGTCCGCTTTTCCGTTTTCCTCGTCATGGCCAGCATTCTGGCCGTCTTTCCCCGTGAACTGGCCAAGTTCGCGGCTTTCCCTGTCTACGTGATCATCCTGATCATGCTGGTCGCGGTGGAGGCCATTGGCGGTATGGGCGGCGGCAGTCAGCGTTGGCTCGACCTTGGCTTTATGCGACTGCAGCCATCCGAGCTGATGAAACCTGCCCTCGTTCTGGCGTTGGCCAAGTTTTATGACGGGCTTCCGGTGGGCATGATCGGGACTTGGCGAGCTCTGGTTCCCGCGGTCGTGCTGATGGGTATGCCCATGGGCCTGGTCCTGATGCAGCCTGATCTCGGTACTTCCCTCGCCATTGTCTTCGGTGGCGGGGTTGTGATGTTCCTGGCCGGATTGCCGATGCGCTGGTTCGTTGGTGCAGGTGTGTTGGGCACTGCCGCAGTACCACTCGCCTATTTCTTTGCCCTCAAGCCCTACCAGCAACGCCGCGTCACCACTTTCCTCGATCCCGAAAGTGATCCCCTTGGTAGCGGCTATCACATTACCCAATCCAAGATTGCCATTGGCTCCGGGGGATGGACCGGCAAGGGCTTCAATGAGGGCTCTCAGAGTCATTTGAATTATCTGCCCGAACCGCACACGGATTTCGTCTTCTCGACAATGGCAGAGGAATGGGGACTGCTTGGGGGCATGTTCACACTCGCGATGTTTGGCCTGATCCTTGGATGGGGCATTCGCGTTGCGCGCAAAGCGCAGAGCCGTTTCGATCGACTGCTGGCATCCGGGATGGTGGCGACCATCTTCTTCTATATCGCGATCAACCTGCTGATGGTGATGGGCTTTGCTCCGGTTGTGGGCATTCCCCTGCCCTTTATGAGCCATGGCGGATCGTCGATGATGACCAACATGATCTGTATCGGCAGCCTGCTGATGGTGCACCGCTGGACACGGGAATCGCGACCCGGAGGTCTCCGCACCAGCTGAGTGCTAAACGCTAGGCAGCGCGGGTCGCATCATGGCGCCAGCGATATGTCTAAAGCCCCATCGCGAGCCGTGGTTGGAGGGGCCGCCAGTTCCCGGATAAACTTTCCCGTGCGGTTCCTCTTGTCACGCTGGCAACAATCGCTAAATGCAGCGCCTCGCCTGATTCGGCAGGCTTTGACCCCACGGGTCAGTTGCCCGAAAGTGTGGACGCATAGCTCAGTTGGTAGAGCAGCTGACTCTTAATCAGCGGGTCCTAGGTTCGAACCCTAGTGCGTCCACCACCTTCTCCACCCAGTGCTATCGACCGGCGGCGTCGCCAACGGAGATATATGCAATGGCCCACGTGACTACCCATAATGTGATGCTGCAGGCTGGACATCACATTATAATGTGCTAACACGGCCGCATGACAGACACTATCATCGAGCGAGTCCGGACTATCGTCACCGACGGAGCCATGACCCGCGCCGGCCTTGCCCGTGCTGCGGGCCTTCATGCCAACACATTGAGGGAATGCGCCGAGGAGGGCTGGAACCCGACGGCCGACACGCTCGCTAAACTTGAGCGCTTTCTCGATACGCAGGATGACACACCGGTACTGGTTCCGATCGAGGAAATTATCGAGGAAGCCCGCAACGGCCGGATGTATATTCTGGTCGATGACGAGGACCGCGAGAATGAAGGCGACTTGATCATTCCGGGGCAGATGGCCACCCCAACCGCGATCAACTTCATGGCGACCCATGGGCGCGGCCTGATCTGCCTGGCGCTGGATCGCGCCCGTGTCGATGCGCTCGGGCTTGAGCCGATGACCCGCAACAATCGCGAGAGCATGCAGACCGCCTTCACGATCTCGATCGAGGCCAAAGAAGGGGTCACCACCGGCATTTCTGCGGCAGATCGTGCGCGGACTGTCGCCGTTGCCATCGATGCCACCAAGGGACCGGATGATATCGTGGCGCCTGGTCATGTGTTCCCGCTGACCGCTCGTGATGGCGGCGTGTTGGTCCGCGCCGGCCACACCGAAGCCGCTGTCGACATCTCGCGCCTTGCCGGGCTCAATCCGGCCGGAGTAATCTGCGAGATCCTCAATGAAGACGGGACCATGGCCCGGCTTGACGATCTGGTGACCTTTGCGCGCAAGCATGACCTGAAGATCGGGACGATCCGTGATCTGATCGAATACCGTATGCGACACGATCATCTGGTCGAGCGCGTCGAGGAACGTGAGTTCCAGTCAGACTATGGCGGCCAATGGCGGATGGCCATCTATCGCAATTCGATCGACGGCAGAGAGCATTATGTCTTGCAAAAGGGGCATGTGGTTGCCGGTGAGGCCACCCTCACCCGTGTGCACCCGATCTCTATTTTCGATGATGTTCTGGGGCAACCTGGGGAACGCAAGCGCACCTTGCAGCGCGCGATGCAGGCCATCGGCGATCATGGATCAGGTGTGATTGTGATCATAACGGGCCGTCAGGCAACCGGCAGCTACAGTGCAGACGATGAGGTTCGCAATGTCGGGATCGGGTCTCAGATTCTGGCCGACCTGGAAGTGAACGACATGATTCTGCTCAGCAATTCACAGCCCAATGTGGTCGCGATCGAAGGCTATGGCCTCAACATCGTCGATCATCATCCCATTCCGGAGTAACACCCATGGCCAAGTTCCTGATTGTCGAAGCCCGTTTCTACGACAGCTATAATGACATGCTCATCGCCGGCGCGAGGCAATCGCTTGAGGCGGCAGGGCACGAGGTCGAAGTCTTGACCGTGCCAGGCGCGCTGGAGATTCCCGGCGCCATCGCGATGGCAGCCGAAAGCGGTGGCTATGATGGCTTTGTTGCGATTGGCGTGGTTATTCGCGGGGAAACCTATCACTTCGAAATCGTGGCCGGTGAAAGTGCGCGCGGGATCCTGGCGCTGACAATGGATGGCATCGCCATCGGCAATGGCATCCTGACGACAGAAAATGAAGCGCAGACGCTGGTCCGCGCCGATCCCGGGCAGAAGAACAAGGGTGGTGAAGCTGCCAAGGCCGCAATGGCCCTGCTGGAGCTTCGCGACCGTTTCGAACGCTAGGACGCTGCGTCGAGGAAGCCCGACAGCCCAAGTGGGTCATAGGGCCCCATGATCAGCTGTTCGAATACACCGACGCCGCTTTCCCCGGTGTCGGTTTCGACCTTGCTGACAATCTGGACATGGACGTTTTCCAGCGCCAGCGGATCGGTAGTGGCGAGGTCGATATCTTCGCGGGCCACCCGTGACTGGCCATGGAACAAGCCATGCCCCCACTCAGGGTGGGTATAGCCCAGCCCGCGCATCTGGAAGCGTTTGACGGGAGACAGGGTCAGTTGCTGTGGCGCGCCGGGAACATCGAGTGTGATGGTCCCCTTTTCTGGCCAGCGTGACCCCTTGACCAGCTCTGCGGCAAGGGTCCCTCCCCCTTCCGTTATCCCGTCAGCACTCGCGCCATTGGGGGCCCAAGCCGCGCGTGTGTTCCACGCTGCCCCTTGCTGGTCTGCATTAATGTGGAAGAACAGCGAGCCGCCGGGCAGGTTAATCGGGGTCCATTGCCAGAAGAATTGCGGCATATCAGGGGCACCGGGCATCGGCTGTGGATCGCGTGCACCAACCGGCCGTACGCCCCAGCTGCGATCGCGCGTGCCGAGGACGCCGTCGACCAGTTCGCGCCGCTCGCCATCGACTTCGATCCAGCCCGAATAGCTCCCGTTCTGGGTCATTCGCGTATAGTCCATAAAGGCGCGCGGTCCGATCCGGTGGATGAAGCGTGGTTCTTCAATTGGGAAGGCGCGACCGACGAAGGTAATGTCGGCCGAAATCCCGTCTTGCTCTTCAACGATCAGGCGCAAGGATTGCAGCGGTTCGATCACTTCGATCCTGATCGGGCCCGCTTCCATATCCATCCGTTCCATGCCCAAGGCTCGGCTTGCATGGATGCAGTGCTGCGTTTCGTCCCGGATCACACAGAAATGTGCATCGGCGACGTCAAGGTGGGGGTAGACCCCGAAAGCGAGTGCGAAGAAGTCCTCTCCGTCGGGGCCGTAACCATTGAAGAAATAGCGATCGTAGAAATTCCGGTCCGTGCCTGAATATGCCACCGGCTCCGGAGTCTGGTGGATAGGATACTCGTCACCCTTGCTCAGTGTCATCACGCGTCTCCTTTGAGGGCATCGAGGCTGTCATGCTCCAGCGCGAGCGAGCAAGCCCCCCGGGCCATAGACAGGAAATTGGCGTCACCACGTTCGGTGCGTTCGACAAAGGCAGCGCTGAAAACGGCCGTAGTTATGCCGTGCAACGCGCCGATGCGGTAGTCCCGCCAGACATCCTCGCGCTGGAGGGTCACGCCTCTCGCTTCCATCTCTTCGACATAGAGATCGAAAAGGTGATCCTCGTTTCCAGCGCGTAATTCGCCGATGCCGCAGCCCATGAAATAGCCGATATCGGTCATCGCATGACCAACGGTCACGGTTTGCCAGTCGAGGATCGCAAGCGGCTCTGTGCCGCCCTTTATGTCGAACAGCATGTTGTCGAGGCGGAAGTCACCATGGACGAGGGAAACGACCTCGGGTTCACGCGAGAACAGCGCATCGCCCGCGGCAGCTACACCTTCGCAAAGCTCCATGTATTCCGGTTCAAGCGCATCGGCATAGCGTTCGCGCCATACCGACTGGGCTTGCGGATAGAGTGCGCGGATCTGTTCGCGCAGCTGGGCTGTCGAGTGGAGCCATCCCGTGTCGAGCACTTCGGCGTTTCTCCAGCTGGGCGCATGGATGGCCGCAGCCTGGCGCATCGCAGCTTCGGCATCCGGCAGGCTGCAACCGGCAATCTGGTTACCGCCCCTTGCCGGCCCCAGATCCTCGAACAGGAGGACGAAGTCGACGCCGGTATCGTCGATCGCACTGAAATAGACCTCCGGCACGCGAACCGCCAGATGCGGCGCTATCTCGCGGTAGAAACCCACTTCCTTGGCATAAAGGCCGAAGGTGCCCGCAGTGGCCCTGCTCGTCTGGTCTGCTGCGGGGAGTTTGGCGGCGAGCGTGGGAGCAAGCGGGCT
Source organism: Parerythrobacter jejuensis (assembly GCF_039536765.1). Taxonomy (NCBI): domain Bacteria; kingdom Pseudomonadati; phylum Pseudomonadota; class Alphaproteobacteria; order Sphingomonadales; family Erythrobacteraceae; genus Parerythrobacter; species Parerythrobacter jejuensis. Next base: position 459,379 of record NZ_BAAAZF010000001.1, on the reverse strand, counting down.
GCCTTCGGGCAATTCGAGATGAAGCCGAACACTGTCACCGACCTGCCCGGTGCCGATCGCTTCCCATCGGACGGCCAAGACGTCCTGCCCCAGCACTTCTGACAGCCATCCGGCAGAAATCTGTGCCGGATGTGTAGGAAATTCGCTCATTCTCCCTCCCCTCGTTTGCAGGGCTTATGCGGCATGGCCGGGCACTTGCCAATACAAGCACGATCAGTCGGGTTGCTCCGAATGCGATCAAGTTCGGGTGGCACCGCAAGGACTTATGCGCCAGTCATGAGCATGGGTCGATCGCAAGGCTTTGGGACACGGATAGGACAATGATGCAACCTGCACCGCCCGCTGGTGGACAACGAAGCGATGCTTTGCTGCAAATGGCAGCGGAGTTGGAGCGGAAGCTGGCCGAGGTCGATGCTATGGGGGTGCATCTGGCGGCTGCCGATATCGACAGCGCCATTGCCCGCCTTCGCTTCGCTGCGCGGAGCTGAACCGCTCGTCTTGGGTTGACCTTAGGCCAGGCGTCCGAAACAGGCGGCACCTGCATAGTGGGCGCTGGCACCAAGCTCTTCTTCGATACGGATCAGCTGGTTGTATTTCGCGAGCCGGTCCGAACGGGCGAGCGAGCCGGTTTTGATCTGCCCGCAATTGGTCGCCACCGCGAGGTCGGCGATGGTCGCATCTTCAGTTTCGCCGGAGCGATGGCTCATCACGCAAGTGTAACCGGCTCGGTGCGCCATATCGACAGCTTCCAGCGTCTCGCTGAGGGTCCCGATCTGGTTGACCTTCACCAACAGTGAGTTGGCTAGGCCTTGCTCGATCCCCATGCCCAGGCGCTCGGGATTGGTTACGAACAAGTCATCGCCGACCAGCTGGACTTTGTTGCCGATGGCATCGGTCAGGGCTTTCCACCCTTCGAAGTCATCCTCGGCCATGCCATCCTCGATGGAACGGATCGGATAGTCGGCACACAGTTTGGCGAGGTAATCGGCCATTTCCTGCGGGGAGAGCGAGATTTCCTCTCCGGCAAGATCATAGCGGCCATCGGCATAGAACTCGGTCGACGCACAATCGAGGGCAAGCGCGACTTCTTCGCCGGGCTTGAAACCGGCTTTCTCGATCGATTCCATGATGAAATCGAGCGCCGCCCGGCTGCTGCTAAGGTCCGGAGCGAAGCCACCCTCGTCGCCCACTGCGGTGGAAAGGCCCTTCTCCGATAGGCCTTTCTTCAGGGTATGGAATATCTCCGCGCCCCAACGCACGCTTTCGGTGAGCGAATCGGCGCCCAGCGGCATGACCATGAATTCCTGGATATCGATCGGATTGTCGGCATGTTCGCCGCCATTGACGATATTCATCATCGGCACTGGCAACACATGAGAGGAAACCCCGCCGACATAGGCCCACAGTGGCAGGCCACGCGCAGCAGCGGCCGCCTTGGCCACGGCCATGCTGGTGCCCAGGATAGCATTGGCGCCCAACGTCGCCTTGTTGGGTGTCCCGTCCAGATCGATCAGAACGCCATCGATATCGCGCTGATCTTCTGCATCCAGGCCCAGCAAGGTGTCGGATATCGTGCCATTTACTGCTGCAACGGCCTTGGTCACGCCCTTGCCAAGATAACGGCTCTTATCGTTATCCCGCAGCTCGACGGCCTCATGCGCTCCGGTCGAGGCGCCTGAGGGAACCGCTGCACGGCCAAAACTCCCATCTTCCAGCAAGACGTCGACCTCTACTGTCGGATTGCCCCGACTGTCGAGGATTTCGCGGGCGTGCAGATCAATGATCGCGGTCATGAGGCTTGGCTCCGGGCGCTTGGTGTTGTATATTTCTAAGACACCCCCATATCGGGGTTGGCAGCGCTCTATGCGGCGGAACAATTCGGCGCAAGACGCGTTGTACTATTGAGCAGGCAAAGTCCCCCGACTGCGCTGAAACGAAACGAATTTTGAGGGATCAAACAATGGCCAAGAGTCCGACCAGCGGAAGCTCCGCAAAACCGAAAACCAAACGCGCCACCAAGGCCAAGGCATCGCCCGCGAAGGCAGAACCGGAAGTGCTGGAAGCACAGGCCCACCGCGAGGAAGCCAAGTCCCGTTTCAATGCGGCACTTGACGAAGCGAAGGCCGGTGCCGCTGCGCTAAAGGCTGAAGCTGGCGAAGTGGTCGGTACCTATCGCGAACAGGCCAAGGGCAAGAGCACCGATCTGACGGCAGATGCCAAGGCCTACGGCGAAGAGGCCAAGGTGCGCGCTTCCGAGCTGGCCGAAGAAACCAAGGTTCGCGCTGGTGAGCTTGCTGTAGAAGGCAAAGCCAAGGCAAGCGATGCCCTTTCCGCTTTGGGCAAGATGGTGGCCGACAATGCGGCAGCCATCGACGACCAGTTCGGCCCGAAATACGGTGACTATGCACGGAATGCCTCGCGCAGCTTGCAAGAAAACGCTGCGAAGCTGGAGGCCAAGAGCGTCGAGGAAATCGGCGATGATGCTCGCGAATTCGTGCGCAAAAGCCCCGGAACGGCGATTGGCCTTGCGGCAATTGGCGGCTACATCCTGGCGCGACTGTTCCGTCGTTAAGCAACCAAGAGTGAGGGGCTGCGCGAATGCTGGATGATGCCGCGCGTGATGCGCAGCCTGATACTCTGGAACCGGTGAGCACGCCGCGAGACGCTGCGAGCGATCCGCCTTTCGGCTCCCTGGCAGATGATGTCAGTGCGCTGATCGAAGACGGCAAGACCTATGTCGATGCCGAAATCGCGTTCCAGAAGTCCCGGGCTGGATTTGCCGGTAAGAAAACCAAGGGCGGCGTCATAGCCGTTCTTGGTGCATTTGCTTTCCTGCATCTTGCCCTGATCGGCCTGGTTGTCGGCCTTATCATTGCGCTGGAGCCCTATCTGACCGCCTTTGGCGCAGTCGCCACAGTGGTAGGGGTCCTTTTGCTCGGTGTCGCCATTTTTGGCGGCATCGCCGTTAGCCGGTTCAAAGCCGTGTCAGAAGCGTTCAAGAGTGAAACCGATGAGCAGGCTTGACCGACAATTGATTGAAGACCGGGCCTTGCGCAACGCCGCCCGGGCCCTGGTAAAGGCCGATATCGCTCGCTTGAAAAGCGATTTGGACAATCGCGGCGTAGGAGCACGCGCGCTTGATCGAGCCAAGGACGGTGCGGCGGAGGTATTCGACAAAGCCAGCAGCAGCGCCGACAGCAACAAGGGCATTCTTGCCCTGCTGATTGGGGCCATCATTCTCTGGTTCGCGCGCAATCCCATCCTGGCCCTGTTCTTCGACGAGGAAGAGCTGGCCGATTTTGACCAACCGGAAGAGCCCGCCTCCCCTGACGCGCTCGATCCAGAAACGAGTGGAGACGAAGAATGACCACTGAAGAGAAACGTGATGCCTTGCGCGCGCGTATCGAAGAAGGCGAACGCCGCCTGGCAGAGCGGGACTTTGTCGCCGCAGCCAAAGAGGCAGGCACTGTTGCCACCGAATTTGTGAAAGCCCACCCGGTGGCCAGCGTGGCTGGTGTTGCCATCCTGGGCATCATGATCGGCGCGATGACACGACCCGGCAGGCGTTTGGGCAACCGCGCAGCCGGCCTTGCATCCTACGCGACCGAAGCGGGGATCGCCTACGCCATGGGCGTGATCGACAGTGCGGGAGACATCGCGGACGACGTCAAGCAAGCTGGCGGCGACAAGCTGGAGGACATCAGTGACACACTGGATCGCACGGCCCGCAAAGCGAAGCGCGAAGGATCTCATTTTGCGACCACCGCCCGCGATGCCGCCCATGATCTGGGCCGCCGCGCCGGGCGCAAGGCAGGCCGCACATTCCGTGATACGAAGTCCCGCATCGCCCACTGATCACCAACAACCGACACAATCACGCGGCGTAGTGGGTTTGCCTGCTGCGCCGCTTGGTTTATGGGCGCGGCAAGAATCCTCCCCAAGGAAGAAAGACCATGGAAGAAACAACTCCGAAGCAGAAACTCCACCTCGTGATGGGTGGCCGTGTTTCCGATCCGCGTTCAATCGAGTTTCAGGATCCGGAAAGCGTGCACGTCGTTGGCGTATTCAGTGACTATGAATCGGCGGAAGAGGCTTGGCGCGGCCAGGCACAGCGCACGGTTGATGATGCCGAAATGAAGTATGTTATCGTCCACCTGCACAAGCTGCTGACGCCAGATACCTGATAGCGGTGTTCTACGCCATTCGACCTTATCGGGATGGTGATGCAGAGCATTTGGCGGCGATTTGCCAGGCTGCGATCGCTGCGATTGGACCGCACGCCTATAGCGATGCGCAGGTCGCGGCATGGTCCGCACGGCACCCGTCGGCAGACCGCTATCGCGCGCGTGTCGAGGGCGGAGCCCTGATCTTTGTTGCAGCCAGTAGCGACGATGTGCCGGTCGCCTATTCTTTGCTGGAGGCGGACGGTCATCTCGACCATCTCTACAACCACCCCGATCACACCAGGCGCGGGCTAGCCGGGCAAGTGTTGCAAGCGGCCGAGGATCACGCAATCCGTATGGGCATAGCGCGCCTTTATACCGAGGCGAGCGAACTGGCCCGCCCCGCATTCGAACGCGCAGGCTATTCAGTGCAGCATCGCCGCGATTTCGATATCGAACACTACGGACAATCGGTCGCGATTCACAATTACGCGATGGAAAAGCGACTCGATTGAGTCACTTCCCGGCTTTAGCTCAGATGAAATCGATCTTGTCGACGAGGTAGAACTTGTCGCCCGACGGCACCGTAACCTCGACCTCTTCCCCGACAGTCTTGCCGATCAGCGCACGTGCGATCGGGGAATTGTAGGAGATCCGGCCATTGTTCGCGTCAGCCTCGGTCTGCCCGACAATCTGGTATTTCACCGGTTTGTCGTTTTCATCGAGCAAGGTCACAGTGGCGCCAAACACGATCTTGTCACCCGAAAGGGTAGATGGATCAATGATTTGGGCGCGACTTGTCTTGTCTTCCAGATCTGCGATCTGGGCTTCGACCTGACCCTGCCGTTCCTTGGCAGCGTGGTATTCTGCATTCTCCGAAAGATCGCCATGGGCACGCGCTTCTTCGATCGCGTCGACAATCTTCGGCCGTTCCGCGCGCAGGGCCTTCAACTCGTTTGTGAGCTGCTCATAACCCTCTGCGAGCATTGGAACCTTGTCCATCGGAACCCCCAATCTAACAATTCTGTTTCGTTCGCCCCCTGGCCGAACCGTCAATTCAATCCTCTGCCGCGCCGGAATTGGGCGGATCAGCCTGATCGAACTGTGGGGAGAAGCAATCTAAGTTTCAGCTATAATAGTCTTGCAAAGAGCGCACTTCAAGGTCGCTTGCATCAACGGTGGCAATTGCCTCCGCCACAGCCAGGCTGGCAGCGGCCGTTGTGTAGTATGGCAGTTTGGCCTCCAGTGCCGAAGCACGGATGCTCTTGCTGTCCAAAAGGCTTTGCCACCCCTCAGTGGTGTTGAAGATCAGATCGACATCGCCATCGATAATCGCATCGACGATATGCGGCTGCCCTTCGGCGACCTTGTTGACGCGTTCGACAGGGAGGCCCTGCTCGGCGAGGTAGGACTGGGTGCCGCCTGTGGCGATCACCCGGAAGCCCTTGTCGATCAGGGTCTTGATTGCCGGAACGATGACGGGCTTGTCCGAATTCTTGACCGAAACGAACAGGGTACCGCTTTCGGGCAAAGCCATCCCTGCCCCGATCTGCGATTTGAGGAACGCCTCCGGGAATCGGGCATCGATGCCCATGACTTCGCCGGTCGACTTCATTTCAGGCGACAAGACAGGGTCGGCACCGGGGAAGCGGCTGAACGGGAAGACAGCCTCTTTCACCGCCATGTGGTCGGGCCGCAGGTTGAATGGGGCGAAGCTGGACAACGGTTCGCCTGCCATCACTCGGCTTGCGATCTTGGCCACGGGCTCGCCAATCGCTTTGGCCACGAAAGGCACCGTCCGGCTCGCGCGCGGATTGACCTCAATCAGGTATACCTCACCATCTTTTACCGCAAACTGGACGTTCATCAGGCCTTTGACCTTGAGCGCGACCGCAAGCGCCTCCGCCTGGCGCTCCATCTCGGCGATGATGTCGTCTGGCAGGCTGTAAGGTGGCAAGGTGCAGGCACTGTCGCCCGAATGGACCCCGGCTTCCTCGATATGCTGCATGACGCCGGCGATACGGACCTCGACGCCGTCGCAAATCACGTCGACATCGCATTCGATGGCATCGCGCAGATATTGGTCGACCAGCACCGGGCTGTCACCTGAGACATTCACCGCCGTGGCAATGTAATCGTCCAGCTGTGCCTCGGAATCGACGATCTCCATCGCGCGGCCACCCAATACGTAGCTTGGGCGCAGCAGCACGGGATAGCCGATATGCGCGGCGCTGGCGGCGGCTTCGTCGCGGCTCTTTGCAATGCCGTTTTCTGGCTGCTTAAGCTTGAGCTGATGGACCAGCTTGGCAAAACGCTCGCGGTCTTCGGCCAGGTCGATGGCATCGGGCGATGTACCCAGAATCGGGGTACCGGCATCTTCCAGCGCCTGTGCGAGCTTAAGCGGGGTCTGCCCGCCAAACTGGACGATGACGCCCACCAACTCGCCCGATTGTTGTTCGACGCGGAGAATCTCCAGCACGTCTTCGGCGGTCAATGGCTCGAAATAGAGCCGGTCTGACGTGTCATAATCGGTCGACACGGTTTCGGGGTTGCAGTTGACCATGATGGTCTCGAAACCGGCTTCGCTGAGCGCGAAACAGGCATGGACGCAGCAATAGTCGAACTCGATGCCCTGCCCGATCCGGTTGGGCCCACCACCCAGGATCACGATCTTGCGCCGATCACTCGGCATCGCCTCGTTTTCGGCTTCGCCGAAGCTTGGCGCTTCATAGGTCGAGTACATATAGGGCGTGATCGCCTCGAACTCGGCGGCACAGCTGTCGATCCGTTTGAACACAGGCAGCACGCCAAGCTTCTGACGCAGCTGGCGAACCTCTTCTTCGCTGGTGGCACCGGCCATCGCCTGCATCGCATCGTGTAGCAGGCCGGAACCGCGCGCCTGAGTCTCGCCCAATCCGCCGGCGACATGGACAGAGCGCACCGCCAGCGTGGCAAGGCGTTTGTCGGAGAAGCCCATGCTTTTCAGCTTGCGCAGGCCGGCTGCATCATTGGGCAGACCGTTCTCGCCGATCTCCGCTTCCGCCGCGATAATTGCCTCGATCTGGCGCAGGAACCAAGGATCGTAACCGGTGATCGAATTGACCGTCTCGACATCCATGCCCTCGCGGAAGGCTTGTGCGACCTTGAGCAGCCGGTCGGGCGTGCGCTTGCTGATCGCGGCGGTCACCACTTCGCGGCTCACACCCTCCAGCTCGACCACACGGTTGAACCCGTCGAGCCCGGTTTCGAGGCCCCGCAGCGCCTTCTGCATCGATTCCTGGAAATTACGCCCGATGGCCATCACTTCGCCGACCGATTTCATGGCAGTGGCAAGATTGGGCTGTGTGCCCTTGAATTTCTCGAAGGCGAAGCGCGGGATTTTGGTCACGACATAGTCGATGGTCGGCTCGAAACTGGCCGGCGTCGCGCCGGTGATCTCGTTCTCGATCTCGTCCAGCGTATAGCCAACGGCCAGCTTCGCCGCGACGCGGGCGATGGGGAACCCGGTGGCCTTGGACGCAAGCGCGGAGGAGCGCGAAACCCGCGGGTTCATCTCGATCACGATCAACCGGCCATCGGCGGGATTGACTGCGAACTGTACGTTCGAACCGCCTGTTTCGACTCCAATTTCGCGCAGCACAGCGATGCTGGCATTGCGCATGATCTGGTATTCCTTGTCGGTCAGCGTCAGCGCGGGGGCGACGGTGATGGAATCGCCGGTGTGCACACCCATCGGATCGACATTTTCAATCGAGCAGATGATGATGCAATTGTCGGCGCGATCGCGCACGACTTCCATCTCGAACTCTTTCCACCCGAGCAGCGATTCCTCGATCAAAACTTCGGTGGTGGGGCTGGCATCCAGCCCTTCGCGCACAATGCGTTCGAACTCGGTTTTGTTATAGGCGATCCCGCCGCCCGTACCGCCCAATGTAAAGCTGGGGCGAATGATGGAGGGCAAGCCGGTCCGCTCAAGGATCTTGTGCGCCTCCTCGACCGTATTAGCGACGCCGCTGCGGGCGCTTTCCAGCCCGATGGAATCCATCGCATCGCGGAACCGCTGGCGGTTTTCGGCCTTGTCGATGGCATCAGCCTTGGCCCCGATCATCTCCACGCCATGTTCGGCCAGCACGCCCATTTCGTCCAGCGCCAGTGCGCAATTGAGCGCGGTCTGCCCGCCCATGGTGGGCAACAAAGCGTCGGGTTTCTCCTTGGCAATGATCTTGGCGACGATCTCGGGTGTGATCGGCTCGATATAGGTCGCGTCCGCCATTTCCGGATCGGTCATGATCGTGGCCGGGTTGGAGTTGACGAGAATGACCCGATACCCCTCCTCGCGCAGCGCCTTGATCGCCTGCGTGCCGGAGTAATCGAACTCGCACGCCTGGCCGATGATGATCGGTCCGGCGCCGATAACGAGGATCGAGGAGATGTCAGTGCGTTTGGGCATGAAATTCTTTCATTGTACAATCAGCTCTCGCGGCCGAGGTCGCGTTGAGATTGGAATTCGGCCTCGTCTCCGCTCATAGTCAATTTGAATGAAACACCCGATGCCGGATCGTCAGATGAGGGAAAGTCACGCACAACCATCCTCAACGAGACGGGGTTCCATGCGCGACTGACAACCTCGCGCTCCACCGGCAGATCCAGACTTTCGGCGATACAGTAGATCACCTCCGGGGAGGCGGCCGACGTCCCTTTGAGATCGCCCACTGCGGTAAATATCTCGAAATGTTGCCGTTTAGTGTCGATCCAAGCATCCCAAACAAAACTAGACCGAGATTGATCTCCGGTTATGTGCTGCCAACGGCTTTCCGACGATGGAAACAGTTTTAGGTTGATTGAGCGAGGATCATCGAGGCAGCCCTGAGCTGCTTCTTCGATACTGGTTTTGTATTGGGAGGCTAGGGCAAGCTGCGTAGCCGGTATCTCATCCTTTTCCAGCGTCCCTTGATTGCTGCAGGAAGCAAGAGCAGCAGTTCCTATCAATGGGATAAGGCAGTATCTCATCCCAACATCCCCACAAACTTCTCGAACAGGTAAAAGCTGTCCTGCGGACCGGGGCTGGCTTCCGGGTGGTACTGCACGCCGAAAGCCTTCTTGCCGGTGATACTGATGCCGCAATTGCTGCCGTCGAACAGGCTGACATGGGTCTGCTCGACGCCCGCCGGCAAAGTTTCGCCATCGACGGCGAAGCCGTGGTTCATGCTGGTGATCTCGACGAGGCCGGTGGTCTCGCCCCAGCCCCCATCCTCACCAAACGCCACACGCTGCACAGGGTGGTTCGCGCCACGGTGGCCCTGGTGCATCTTGGTGGTTTTCGCGCCCGCTGCCAGCGCCAGCATCTGGTGGCCGAGGCAGATGCCGAACAGCGGGATGTCCCGCTCCAGCAACGCCTTGATCACCGGCACCGCATATTCGCCCGTCGCCGCAGGGTCGCCCGGCCCGTTGGAAAGGAACACGCCATCGGGCTTGTGCGCCAGCACCTCCTCAAGGCTGGCCTTGGCCGGCACCACCGTCACTCGCGCTCCGGCCTTCACCAGGTTGCGGAAGATATTGTCCTTCGCGCCGTAATCTATTGCGACGACATGCGGCTGCGCATCACGAGGAGCACGGCCATAGCCCTTCTCCAGCGTCCACGCGCCGCCTTCCCAATCCTGCTGCGCCTCCCGCGTTACGCGCTGGGCGAGGTCCATGCCTTCCAGGCCCGCCCAATCCTGCGCGCGGGCGAGCAGTTCGGGCAAGTCGAAATTGCCGTCCGGCGCATGGGCGATCACTGCATTGGGCGCGCCGCTGAGGCGGATGAAGCGGGTCAGCGCGCGTGTATCGATTCCGGACAGGCCGATCTTTCCGTGTGCCTCCATCCAGTCGGTAAATTGCTGCTGGCTGCGGAAATTGCTGTGCGGGGTCACTTCCTCGCGCACCACGCAGCCCACCGCGCTTTCCACTTGGCCCTCGATATCCTCCGCATTCGCGCCGACATTGCCGATATGGGGGAAGGTGAAGGTTACGATCTGCGCCGCATAGCTGGGATCGGTCATCACCTCCTGATAGCCGGTCATGGAGGTGTTGAAGCATACTTCGCCAACCGCAGAGCCCGCCGCGCCGAAGCCGTAGCCCCACAGGGCCGTGCCGTCGGCCAGCAAGAGGACTCCTGTCGCGCCTTTGGGTTGCGCAGGGGTAATGTCGGCGGTGGCCATTTGGGCTGCTCCGAGTCAGGGTTTCCGGCGATGTCGCTAAGACCCACGGGCTACGGATGCCCTCCCCTTGCGTCAAGCGGTTCGGCGCGCCAGTTAGGGGGTAATTCGCATCTATTTTGCTTTGGGTGTTGATAGCCCGGCAATCATCCACAGGAACCGACCATGTCAGACACCACTCTGCGCGACGCCATCAAGACTGCCACCGTCACCGCCATGAAGGCCAAAGACAAGGATCGTACCGCCGCGCTCCGCCTGATCGGCGCCAAGATCAAGGATCGCGACATCGAAATGCGCACCTCCAGCAAAGAAGTGGAGGACGATGCCATGGTGATCGACGTGCTCCAGAAAATGGGCAAGCAGCGCCGCGAATCGATCCAGATGTATACCGATGGTGGCCGCACGGAACTGGCCGCCAAGGAAGAGGCAGAGCTGGCCGTGATCGAGGAATTCCTGCCCCAGCAGATGGGTGAGGATGAAACGCGTGCAGCGATTGACGCGATCAAGGCCGAGCTGAATGCCGAGGGCATGAAGGATATGGGCCGCGTTATGGGTGAATTGAAGGCACGCCACGGGGCAGAACTCGACATGAGCAAGGCCAGCGGACTGGTGAAGGCTGCGCTTTCCTAATACGCTGCCACCATGCTTTCACCGCAATGGCTTGATGAACTGCGCGCACGGGTAACGCTTTCGAGCGTTATCCAGCGCACGACCAAGCTGCAGAAGGCAGGCCGGGAATGGAAGGCGTGCTGTCCTTTCCATAACGAGAAGTCGCCCAGCTTCACCGTCTCTGACGAGAAGGGGTTTTACCACTGCTTTGGCTGCGGTGCGCATGGCGATGTGATCCGCTGGATGACTGACCAGCGCGGCCTGCAATTCATGGACGCGGTGAAAGAACTGGCTGCGCAGGCCGGGATGGAAGTCCCTGCCCCCGATCCCCAGGCCGCCAAACGTGCCGAGAAACGGGCGGAGTTGGTTGATGTGACCGAAGCCGCGCAGCAGTGGTTCGTCGATGTCCTGCACAGCGATGATGGCACCAAGGCGCAGCGATATCTGGCCACGCGTGGCTTCTCCGACAAAGTCATCCGCGAATTCGGCTTCGGCTATGCGCCCGATAGCAAGCAGGCTCTTGCCAACGCGCTTTCCCGTTTCGAAACCCCGATGCTGGTTGAATCCGGAATGCAGATTTCGGTTGAGGACAAGGCGCCTTACGACCGGTTTCGCGACCGGCTGATGCTGCCTATCCAGGACCAACGCGGGCGCGTGATCGCCTTTGGCGGCCGCATTCTGGACAAGCGCGATGGCGTCGCGAAATATCTCAATTCGCCCGACACGCCTTTATTCGATAAGGGCCGCACACTCTACAACCTCCACCGTGCCAGCCCCGCCTCGCGCCAGAGCGGGCGCATCGTGGTTGTCGAAGGCTATATGGACGTGATCGCCCTCGCCAATGCGGGGATCGCGGATGCGGTGGCGCCTCTGGGTACGGCGCTGACAGAGCAACAGATCGAAATGCTGTGGCGGATCGTTGAACGGCCGGTGCTGTGCTTCGATGGCGATGCGGCCGGCCAACGGGCCGCCATGCGGGCGGTGTCGCGCGCTTTGCCCTTGCTCCGCCCCGCCCATTCCCTGGCGATCGTACGCATGCCGCCAGGGCTCGATCCCGATGACCTGTTGCAGCAAAAAGGGCGCGGCGCTCTCGACCAATTGCTCGACAGCGCAGACAGCCTGCTCGACACGCTATGGCAATATGAACGCGATGCCCAACCGCTCAATTCGCCAGAAGACAAGGCCGGATTGAAAGCACGGTTGCTGGCGCATGTGGACACGATTGCCGATCAGGATATCAAGGCCTTGTACAAGCGGGAACTGCTTGAGCGGTTTTCGGCCTTTGCCTTCCCGCCGCGCGAGCGCAAACCGTGGCAACCCGGCGGCTTCAAACAGGGCAAGCCGGCTCCGCGGCGCTCTGACCCGGCAGAGATAAGGCGGCTGCGAGCCAGTGCCGAGGGCGGCTCGCTCGACCGGCTGACCGCTGCAGTCGTTTCCGGCTTCCTCAAGTTTCCGGATCAAATCGATCGCCATGCCGATGTGTTGGCAGAGGCGGCAGAGCGTGACCCCAAAGTCGCAAATGCGGTAAATCCTTTGCTCGACATGGCGGAAATGCTTGAAGACGGCGAGAATTCGCCCATATCGGATGACATTGGCCACTTTGTGCCCCCGGATAAGAGTCATTTTGCCTTCCTCCGCGAAGGAATAGATCCGCAGGACGCGCGTAAAGATCTGGCCGAAGCCGTATCGTTGCTGGTCGAAAGACCTGCGTTGAAGGCTGCGCTTGCTGCGGCAACTGCGCGGTTCGAGACCGATCCGGAAGGCGCTTTCGCGGAACAGCAGCGGCTGTTGAAACGAAAGCTGGAATTTGACGCGCGACTCGGCCAAATGGCGAGTATACGGGCTGCGGAAACGCAGCCGGAACTGGGGACAACGCCCGAACCGGAAACGGCGGGCGAACAGGAAACGGACTAAATCAGACCTATGGCGTCCGAAGCTAAAACCAAACAAACCGAAGATGCACCCCTGATCGACCTCAACGAGGCGTCGATCAAGAAGCTGATGACCAAGGCCAAGCGTCGGGGCTACCTGACGGTGGACGAGCTTAATGATGCTCTGCCGCAGGATCAGATGAATTCAGAGCAGATCGAGGATGTGATGTCCGCGATCAGCGAAATGGGCGTCAACATCGTCGAGAACGACGAAGAGGCCGAGGCCGAAGCCCAGCAGGAAGCCGAAGTCGAGGAAATCGCCGTTGGTGGCGATGCCAAGAAAGACGCCAAGAAGGCACCGGCTGCTGCCGCAAAAAAGACCACCACGGGCGATCGCACCGATGATCCGGTGCGCATGTATCTGCGTGAAATGGGCGCGGTGGAACTGCTTAGCCGTGAAGGCGAAATCGCGATTGCGAAGCGGATCGAATCCGGCCGTGACACGATGATTATCGGCCTGTGCCAAAGCCCGATCACGTTCCACGCCATTATCCAGTGGTCCGAAGCGCTCAACAACGAAGAAATGCAGCTGCGCGAGATCCTCGATCTTGATGCAATGCTGTCGAAAGAACCACCGGCGGACAAGCTTGCCGAAGGCGCCGAGGATGATGACGACGGCGAAATCACTGAAGATTCGGCCGGCCCGAGCATCCGTGACGATGATGAGGACGACGTTTCCGAGGACGACGAGGATACCGAAGGCGAAGACGGCGAAGAGGGTTCTTCCAAGCGCGAGGAAGAAGAGGAAGAGGACAACACCATGTCCCTCGCCCAGATGGAGGCCGCGCTGAAGCCGGACGCCATCGAACGCTTTGCCCGGATCACAAGCCTGTTCAAGAAGTTCGAGAAGCTCCAGAACGAGCGTGTCGAAACCATGGCGCGCGGCGAAGTTCTGCCCAAAGCCAAGGAAAACAAATACGAGAAGCTCGGCGAGGAACTGACCGCCGAAGTGGAAAGCATGCAGTTCCACGCGACCAAGATCGAATTCCTGGTCGACAATCTCTATGCCTTCAACCGCCGCCTGACCGCCCTGGGCGGCCAGATGTTGCGCCTTGCCGAACGGCACAAGGTCAAGCGCCGCGACTTCCTCGATGCCTATATCGGCAACGAGCTGGACGATGCGTGGATGCAGGACCGCGTGAAGAAGGACAAAAAATGGGCTGCCTTCGCCGACAAGGAAGGCGATGCCGTTGATCGCATCCGGTCCGAAATCGCCGATATTGCTGCCGCCACCGGCATGAGCCTGCCCGAATTCCGCCGCATCGTGAACATGGTGCAAAAGGGCGAGCGCGAAGCACGGATCGCGAAGAAGGAAATGGTCGAGGCGAACCTGCGCCTGGTGATTTCCATTGCCAAAAAATATACCAACCGTGGCCTGCAATTCCTTGATCTCATTCAGGAAGGCAATATCGGCCTGATGAAGGCGGTCGACAAGTTCGAATACCGGCGTGGCTACAAGTTCAGCACCTATGCAACGTGGTGGATCCGTCAGGCAATCACCCGTTCGATTGCTGACCAGGCCCGAACCATCCGTATTCCGGTCCACATGATCGAGACGATCAACAAGCTGGTCCGCACGAGCCGCCAATTCCTGCACGAGCAGGGCCGCGAACCGACCCCGGAAGAGATGGCAGAGCGTCTCTCCATGCCGCTGGAGAAGGTACGCAAGGTGATGAAGATCGCCAAGGAACCGATTAGCCTCGAAACGCCGATCGGCGACGAGGAAGATTCGCATTTGGGCGATTTCATCGAGGACAAGAACGCGATTATTCCCGTGGACGCCGCGATCCAGGCGAACCTCAAGGAAACCGTCACCCGCGTACTGGCATCCCTCACTCCGCGCGAAGAGCGCGTGCTGCGTATGCGCTTCGGCATCGGCATGAACACCGATCACACGCTGGAAGAAGTCGGGCAGCAGTTCAGTGTTACCCGCGAACGTATCCGGCAGATCGAGGCCAAGGCACTGCGCAAGCTCAAGCACCCAAGCCGCAGCCGCAAGATGCGCAGCTTCCTGGATCAGTAAGCCAGGCAATGATTGCTTTTTGAAAGGGCGGCCCTTCGCAGTAAGGCGCCGCCCTTTCTATTTCAGCGAAGCATAGGCCGCCACGGTATCGGCGACCGGGTCCAGTCTGACCCACAGTGCGATAACAAAGGCGGTAAGCAGACAGATCCCGGCAAGGCCCAAGGCGGGCCTCGCCTTCGCCTCCGGCACCAGCAGGCCAAGGACCGGCAACGCCAGCGCTGCGATCAACGCGACCAGCGACGGATAGTCCGGACCCACGCCCTGCATCAGCTGATGCCCGTATTGCAGCAGGAACCCTATGATTACGGCTCCGGCGACAATCTTGATCGGGGTCGCCACTGCATCACTTACCCGGGATACAGCAACCCCAGCCAGCCCGGCGATCAGCAGAGGCCAGACAATCAGGTATGAGGTTGTCGGTGCGAAGAAATGAGCGGCCAAGGCGAGCACCAGCCCAACCACGCTATAGTTGCGCCCGGCCCACCAGGGTGATGTCGCTGCCAATACCGCAATGCTGAGCAACAGGGCTTGAACCTCAAGCCGGGGAATCGCAGCCAGACGGTCATAATAGTTCGCTTCTCCGCCCGCCCCCGAAACGAGGTTGAAGACGTACAGCAGAATACCTCCCCCCACGATGACCCCCAAACTAGCTCCGAGTGCCTTGAGAGGATTGTCGCCCTTCTCCCGGCGTAGATACGCCCCGGCGTGCAGCGCCATGGTGGCGATGAGCAAGACCCAACCCGCGATTGCGCCATAGGCCATCGTAAACAACCCGAAAACGTCGAAGAAAGTCGCATTGGGGGTTTTGCCGGGATGGGCATCAGAACTCGCCAAGGCTCGCGTCAATTGCAGTGTCTGGTCCCCCATATCCTGCAAAGCGCCCTGATCGAGATTGTCCGGTGTCGCCTTGGGTGAATGGTAAAGGCCCGAGCGCCCGATAAAGGCCAGATTGTAGGCCGTATATGGCCCCTCCAGTGCGGGGGTCAGGTCGGTATCGTTGGGCAGGACTTCATAGACGAAGGCCGACAAGGATGACCCTGCCGGGCGATCCACGGCCGCGGCATAGGCGGCCACGGCCTCGCCATTGTCGGACGAAGTCTGAAACAGCGTGGTCCGGCCCCCGCCACCGCGCGCTTCGAGATTGATGACGGCCCCGATCCGCTCGCGCAGCGGGTTCTCGGCAAAGAATTGTCGCGCGCCGTTGAGGCCCAGTTCTTCGGCATCGGTGATAATGGCGACGATATCGCGCTCTGCCCCGCCCTGGGCGTTGATGGCGCGGATCGTCTCCATTGTTGCTGCAACACCCGCAGTATCGTCTGGCGCGCCCGGTGAAGCCCAGACAGTGTCATGATGCGACATGATCGCGACAGCCGGCAGGGTGCGATCCTTGCCTGGCAACACGCCAATGATGTTGGTGAATGTCAGCGAGTCGGGTCGCGTTCCGCTCCAATGGCCGAACTTGTCGAGCCCGCGTTCCGGCACGAGCCCGGTGGTCGTGGTCACTTCCATCCCCAGTGACTGGAGCCGGGCAATGATGTAAGCCCGTACCTCTGCATTTTGAGCCGAGCCGGTCGGGTGAGGCTCGGCCGCAATCGTGCGCACATCTTCCATCGCGCGAGACGCCGAAAAGAGTGTCTCCGGCGCATCGGCGGGGCGTGCCGAAGGCGGCGTCGTGGCCCAGATGGCCAGCAGCAGGCCACCAACAATCGCAGCGAGCAGTGCGCCGTATTTCTTCATTCCCGGATCCCCTCGTATTCCTGACCGGAATGCACGGCAGGCGGGCGTGCGTCAAACGTGGCATTTCCATGGGGACGGACAATAGGTGGTGGTAGCAAGGCGCGCCGGGACACCGTATGGAGCGCAAACCGCGATTCCTTCACAGCAGGACAATCCGATGCGCATTGCCATAGCCTCCGACCATGCCGCCCTCGATCTGAAAGCAGAGCTGCGTGAGTGGTTGATCGAGGAAGGTCACGAAGTTGCCGATCTGGGCCCTGACGACGGTGATAGCGTCGACTATCCTGACTACGGGTACAAACTGGCCGCTGTCGTCGCTGATGGCACTGCTGACAAGGGAATAGCCCTGTGTGGCAGTGGCATCGGCATTTCGATGAGCGTCAATCGCAATCCCGCTGTGCGCTGCGCTCTGGTATCAGAGCCTCTCTCCGCCACCTTGTCGCGGGAGCACAACGATGCCAATTGCCTGGCCATGGGCGCACGCCTGACGGGGATCGAAATGGCCAAAGCCTGCGTAACTGCCTTCCTCACCACCGAATTTGCCGACTCTCTTCCTGATGGAACCGGGCGCCACCAGCGCCGTGTCGACAAGCTATCCAATCCCAGCTGCTGAAAGACCCTCCGATGAGCTCCGCACCTGCTTCTGAAACCGATATTATGCACCGCTTTTGGCATGATGATCTTGCCACCGCCGACCCAGAGATCGCGGCTGCGGTTGGTCACGAGCTGAAGCGCCAGCAAGACAAGATCGAGCTGATCGCCTCCGAGAACATTGCCTCGACGGCGGTACTCGAAGCGACCGGCAGCGTGTTCACCAACAAATATGCCGAGGGCTATCCCGGCAAGCGCTATTATGGCGGGTGCGACTATGCCGATGTCGTCGAAACGCTCGCGATCGACCGCGCCAAGGAGTTGTTCGGCTGCAACTTTGCCAATGTGCAACCCAATTCGGGTAGCCAGATGAACCAGGCCGTGTTCCTGGCGCTGCTGCAGCCCGGCGACACTTTCATGGGTCTCGACCTCAATTCAGGCGGGCACCTGACCCACGGATCGCCTGTGAATATGAGCGGCAAGTGGTTCAATCCTGTCAGCTATGGCGTCCGCAAGGATGACGAGCTGATCGACATGGACGAAGTGGCTGCGACTGCACGCGAGCACAAGCCGAAGCTGATCATCTGCGGGGGCACGGCCTATTCCCGGACATGGGACTTCCCGCGCTTTCGCGAGATTGCAGATGAGGTGGGCGCATATCTCTTGTGTGATATGAGCCACATCTCCGGCCTGGTGGCTGGCGGTGCGCACCCGAGCCCGTTTCCCCACGCCCATGTCGTTACCAGCACGACCCATAAAAGCCTGCGCGGCCCACGCTCCGGCATCATCCTGTGGAATGATGAAGAGCTTACCAAACCGCTCAACATGGCGGTCTTCCCGGGCCTGCAGGGCGGGCCGTTGATGCATGTGGTCGCCGCCAAAGCCGTTGCCTTCCGCGAAGCGCTGCGGCCCGAATTCAAGGCCTACGCTGCCAGCATCGTTGAAAATGCCCGCGCGCTGGCTGCCAGTCTGGAAGAAAACGGCCTGCGAATTGTGTCTGGCGGCACGGACAACCATTCCATGCTGGTCGACCTGACCGCCAAGGAGGTAACCGGCAAATCGGCGGAGGCCGGCCTCGATCGCGCATGGCTCACTTGCAACAAGAACGGTATCCCTTACGACACGCGCAGCCCGTTCGTGACCAGTGGCGTGCGGCTCGGTACTCCGGCAGGGACCACCCGCGGCTTTGGCCCGGCGGAATTCCGCAAGATCGGTGTGCTGATCGCAGAGGTTGTCGACGGTCTGGCCAAGAATGGTCCGGAAGGTGACGCCCAGATCGAGGAAAGCGTGCGCGGCCGCGTGGCGGCCCTGTGCGCCGATTTCCCGGTGTACCCCGGAAGGTAGGATTATGGACAAACCCAACCCCCAAGATGACGGCAGCTGGATCGGCGATGCCAAGGACGAAATGACCGGTATCGCCAAGGAGGGCATGGCCCATCCATCGACCAAACCGGTTTTGGCCGGTGCAGCCATCGGAGCACTTGCCGGTGGCTTGCTGCCGATCGTCACCTGGCCGGTTGGTCTGGCCGCGGGGGCGATCTACGCCCTCCACAACAGGATCAAGAAGTAGCCGATGCGGTGCCCGTTTTGCGCCCATGATGACAGCCAGGTGAAAGACAGTCGCCCGGCAGAAGACAATGCTGCGATCCGGCGACGCAGGCAGTGTTCAAGCTGTGGCGCCCGCTTCACGACTTTTGAGCGCGTGCAGCTGCGTGAAGTGAGTGTGGTGAAGTCAGGCGACAAGCGGGAGCCGTTTGAGCGGGCCAAACTGGAACAATCCGTCAGCCTCGCTTGTCGTAAGCGCGGTGTAACGCAGGAACAGATTGACCAGTTGGTGTCCGGAATCCAGCGCCAAGTCGAAACTGCGGGCGAAAGCGAAGTGGCCTCCACCCGCATCGGCGAGTTGGTGATGGATGGTCTACGCCAGATCGACAGCGTGGCCTATATCCGGTTCGCCAGCGTGTATCGCGATTTCAGCGAAGCCCGCGATTTCGAAGAATTCGCCAGCACCGTGCAGGAAGCGGCGACGACCACTTCCGATGGCTGAGGCACCCTCACAACGTCCGATTGTCGTACTGGTGCGCCCGCAGCTAGGGGAGAATATCGGCAAGGCGGCGCGCGCGATGCGCAATTTCGGGCTGACCGAGATGCGTCTGGTCGCCCCGCGCGATGGCTGGCCTAATCCCGATGCTGGCCCGTCTGCCTCCGGGGCGGATGATGTTCTGCAAGCGGCCGAGGTCTACGATACCACCGCTGAGGCGGTAGCAGACTGCGCGCATATCTATGCCACCACGGTTCGCAAACGCGGCGTAACCAAGCCGGTGGTGACACCGGAGCAGGCCGCACAATCGATCCGGACAGATGCCGGACGCTCTGCGATCCTGTTTGGACCGGAGCGTTCCGGCTTGGAGACAGCGGATGTGGCGCTGGCCCGGGCGATCTTGACGGTCCCGATCGATCCAGAGTTTGGCTCCCTCAATCTCGCTCAGGCGGTGATCCTGTGTGCCTATGAATGGTCTAAGGGTACGGACCTGAAGCAACCTACAAAGGAAGACATGCTGCCCCCTGCCCCGCAGGAGGAACTGGAAGGGCTCGTCAGCCATCTTGAAGGCATGCTGGAGCCGAAGGGCTATTTCTTCCCCGAGGATCGCGCAGAAGCCACGCGGCTGACGCTGCGCAATGTACTGACCAAACCGGGCTGGAACCATCTGGAGGTGAGGACTTTGCGCGGGGTGCTGTCATTCCTGAGCAAACCACCGCGCAAAACGACCAAACGCTAGGCGGCTATCAGCTGCGTCGCGCGTCCCATTCCACCAGTTCATAGGCGATCGACGCTTCCACGAGGCTGTCCCAGATCCTGGCCAGGTCTTCCGCTGGCAATCCCCGTGCAGCAGCATCAGCCGCGACCGCATCGATTACCGCTTTTTTGCGCCGTTCGTCGCGCACTGTGTCACGGCTTTGCTTGATGCGTGCGGCAGCCCGCATATAGCCAAAACGCCGGTCCAGCAGAGCGACCAGTTCACGATCGGTGGCATCCACGCCCGCACGCACATCGGTCATATCGTCGCAGGCTTCAGGCAGCTTGATTTCACTCATGGCGCGCCCTGTGGCCTGCCCGACACCAATTGTCGAGGGCACATAGCGGCATATTCAGGAACTGCTCATGTTTTGAGGCGCTTATTCCACCAGAGGACCAAAGAAGGGGAGAATTCGATGCTCACGACATTTCTACTCGCCAGCGCCCTGCCGCTCGTTCAGGTGGACGCTACGGACACTCGCTTCGATGAAAAGCGGACCTTCGTTTCCGGCAAGGCAGAGACGGCTCTGGCTGGCGAAAGCGACGCCGAGGTTTTGTGCCTCGATATGCTGCCGGGTACGCGTCACAAGAGCATTTGTCTTGTCCGGTCGGAATGGAAGAAAGCCGTTACAATGGCCGAGGCGGCACCCAAGTTGCGCAACTCCAGCCAGATCTACAACCACAGTCACAGCAGCTTTGGTTCTGCCAAGAAATACGGCATTGGCAGCAACGCCTCGCGCTACTGACGCTTGTCCTTGACTTGGCGCGCCGGATCGCTATCTGGCGCGCTTCACTTCGGCAACGCGCGTAATTAAGTCGCGCGCCCGATTGGCCCCGCATTCCGGTGAAGCGGTGGCCGCGTCAGGCAAAATCGGCCTGGCGGTGCGAAACCGGATTGGATGGGATCGCAATGGGTGATCCCGAGCAAATTGAAGGAAATACCATGTCGAAGCGCACCCGCGCCAAGCATAAGCTCGACCGTCGTATGGGCGAGAATATCTGGGGCCGTCCGAATTCCCCGGTCAACAAGCGTTCCTACGGCCCCGGCCAGCACGGCCAGCGTCGCAAGAGCAAGATGTCGGATTTCGGCCTCCAGCTCCGCGCCAAGCAGAAGCTCAAGGGCTATTACGGCGACGTGACCGAAAAGCAGTTCCGCAGCACCTACAAGGATGCCACGAAGATGAAGGGCGATACCGGTCAGAACCTGATCGGCCTGCTCGAGCGTCGCCTCGACATGATCGTGTACCGCGCCAAGTTCGCCCCGACGATCTTTGCAGCGCGCCAAATCGTCTCGCACGGCCACATCCGCGTCAACGGCGTGAAGTGCAACATTGCAAGCCGTCGCTGCGACGTTGGCGATGTCATCTCGCTGGGTGACAAGGCCAAGGAAATGGCTCTCGTCATTGAAGCGCAGAGCCTGCCCGAGCGTGAAATCCCTGATTATGTCGCGCCTGACGGCAACGACAAGGTGAGCTTCACCCGCGTGCCGAAGCTCGACGAAGTGCCCTACCCGGTCACCATGGAACCGAACCTGGTCGTCGAATTCTATTCGCGCTGATCCATCGGTTCTACGAAGTTCAAGGGCGGTCCTGCGGGGCCGCCCTTTTCGTTTGTGGCCCTGCCAAATGCCATGGATTCGTATGGCAATAACTGGCCTCGCCTAGCTGCCGAGCGAGGCCTCCAGAAATTCACCAATACGGTTGAGCATGATGCCGCGTGCCTGGCTGTGCTTGATATAGTGATCCAGACCTTCGAACTCGAGCAAATCGACCGATTTGCCGGCACCTGCCAGGCGATCCTCCATCAGTTTCGACTGCGCAATCGTGGTGTTCTGGTCCATGCTGCCATGCACCAGCAGGACAGGGGCGCTGAATCGATCGGCATGCCGGGCTGGAGAGCCAGCCTCGACATGCGGGCCCTTGCCGATGAATTTGTCGTAGGCGAGGAAGTTTGTGTAACGCCTGTTCTCTTCACGCAGCAATTCGAGATCTGTGACAGGCGCAATCGCCACCACCGCTTTGAACAGGTCAGGGTCGAGGACCTGCGACTGCAAAGTGGCGTAGCCTCCGTAGGACCAGCCCACCCCCGCCAGTTTGGCCGGATTTGCAATTCCCTGTGATATGAGCCAGCGCCCGGCATCATTCACGTCTGAAACGGCTGTCTCCCATGCCTGGAAGCCGTTCTTCCCGAACCAAGCCGACCCATATCCTGCGGATCCGCGGAAATTGGGTTGCATCACGGCGTAACCTCGCGCGGTGAAGAACTGGACCAACCAGTCAAAACCCCATTCATCGCGCGCGCCCGGGCCTCCGTGCGGCAAAACAACAGCGGGCAGATCCTTGCCGTCGCTACCGGGGGGAAGCGTGAGATAGCCCGGGATCTGCGTGCCATCCGAGGCCGGATAGGTCACCGGCTTCATGGTACCCATCGCGCGACCGGCGAGCGGGGTACGCAGGGCCAGCAGTTCGCTTAGGGATCGGCTATCCTTTTCGAACAGATAGACAGTGCCGGGATCGGTGTCGCTCGACGCGATCAGCACAATCTCGTTCTCATCCTCACTTGCATCGACAATCGAGACGAGTGGCTTGCCCGGCAAAGCCTTGGCCAAGGCGCCTGCCAGCTTATCCAGTTCGGCATCGAAATATTCTACAAAGCGTTTCTCGGTTGCGTAGCTCGCACCGACCACCCGGCGTTTGCGACCAATCCTGATCAAACCATCCACGTCGACATCATCCCGCGCCATCACCAGTTCGCGAGCGTTGCTACCGTCGAGCTTGACGCTGAAGAGCGCCTTGAAACCATTCACGATATCAAAGCCATAGGCGACGTTCTTGGAACTATCGACGGCAACAGGAACAAAGCCACGATCGAGGTTTCCGGTAGAATCGACCACCGACAAGGGCTGCCATTCGTCGGAGTCCGCCGTGCGATAGAGAAAGCGGAAGTCGCTGCCGTCATAGCCGCTGGCGGTGGTATCCTGGGCCATCATGATGCGGACTCTGCCATTCTCGTCCGCGATGTAGTCTGCCGCCATCCTGTTGGCATCTTCAACCGGCCTGCCCCGACCGTTGTCGACATCAACCTTGTCGACGCCAAGCCCCTCCTTATCGTTGAAAAGCCGCGTGTTCGCGCCATCTTCCTTGATATAGCGCTTGGTCATCAGGACCTTGTCTTCTTCCCCTGCAATATCCAGTGCTAGCAAAGAGCCTCCGTCCTGGAGTGTACCGCGAGCACGATTGCTGGTGGACGTCAGCATTTCGGTGTCCGAACCATCTGAAGCGATGGACAGGATGCGGGTGAAGCCAAGCAGAGTGCCGCCAATGTCCTGCATGCCAAACAGGCTGCACACGATCCGTTGCTCGGTCGCCCACGCGCACCATTGGAGCCGTGCCCTCGCTTCGTTCATCGTGATGACTGGCGTGGGCTCGCCGCCGGTCTTCAAGTTGACAACGTAGATCGTCTCATCCGCCTGCGCGCCGGGCTGGATGTAGAGCAGCTGGTCTCCGGACGGGGAGATAGAAACGTCTTCGACCGACTGCCGCGCTCCAAAGACCGCAGCATCCTCCGCCAAGGTTTGAGCCATGGCTGGTGTCGCCGCGAGTACCGCAGCCAACGCAGTGAGCGTCGTCGTCAAACGCATTGAAAAACCCCTATTTCCCCAAAGTAACGCCCATCAGAATAGCGCAACAGGCAGGTTTGAAAAGGGCCGAGGCGGAACGGTTACTTGTTCAAGTAATCTGCCCGGAACTGCTTTGCGAAACCGGCGAATTGGCCCGCGCCAATTGCATCGCGCATGGCCTGCATCAGCTGCTGGTAGAACCCGATATTGTGTTCGGTCATCAGCATTGCGCCGAGGATCTCCTGCGATTTGACGAGGTGATGTAGATAGGCCCGGCTATAGGTCGCGCATGTCGGGCAGGTGCAGCGCTCGTCGAGCGGCCCCTGATCCTCTGCAAAGCGCGCATTGCGCATATTGATCGGGCCGTTCCAGGTGAAGGCCTGACCATTCCGGCCCGAGCGACTGGGGAGCACGCAATCGAACATATCGACACCGCGTTCTACCGCGCCGACCAGATCATCGGGCTTGCCGACCCCCATCAGGTAGCGCGGGCGATCCTCAGGGAGTTGCGCCGGAGCGAATTCGAGGGTGGCGAACATCGCCTCCTGCCCTTCCCCCACGGCCAATCCGCCAATCGCATAGCCATCGAAACCGATATCGATCAGAGCGTCGGCAGAACGCTTGCGCAGCTCCTCATCCAAGGCGCCCTGTTGGATACCGAACAGCGCGGAGCGTGCTGCATGTTCTTCGCCGCTGTCAAAGCCGTCGCGGCTGCGCTGCGCCCAGCGCATCGACATTTCCATGCTTTGCGCAATCACATCGCGGGGCTGGTCCGCGCGGGGGCACTCGTCAAAGGCCATCACGATGTCGGAGCCGAGCAAGCGCTGGATCTCCATCGATCGTTCGGGGGTCAACATGTGTTTGGAGCCGTCGAGATGGCTCCGGAACTCCACGCCTTCTTCGGTCAGCTTGCGCAATTCGGACAGGCTCATCACCTGGTAGCCGCCGCTGTCTGTCAGGATCGGGCGCTGCCAGTTCATGAACTGGTGCAAGCCACCAAGCCGCGCCATCCGCTCTGCGCCAGGGCGCAGCATCAGGTGGTAGGTATTGCCCAGGATGATGTCGGCGCCAGTCTCGCGGACGCTTTCCGGTTTCATCGCCTTGACCGTCGCAGCAGTGCCGACCGGCATGAAGGCAGGCGTGCGGATATCCCCGCGCTGCATCGCGATTGTACCCGTCCGGGCCTTGCCGTCGGTCGCGTGAATGGAGAACTGGAAGCGCTTGGTCATAATCGCGCCCGCGCCTAGCGCGTCGCTCGCCATGGCACTAGTCCCTAAGGCGCCAACCGGTCTTGAAGATATAAGCGATGATCGTGACACAAACCGCAAGGAAAGCGAGCGTGATGCCGAGAGAAATCCGGAAATCGACATCCGCACTGCCATAGAAGGTCCAGCGAAGCCCACTGACCAGGTAGACGATCGGATTGGCAAGCGCGATCGTGTCCCACGGCTTGGGCAGCATATCGATCGAATAAAAGGTACCGCCCAGAAAGGTCAGCGGGGTCAGAAACAGCAACGGGATAATCCCGAGCTTTTCGAAATTGTCGGCCCAGATGCCGAGGATAAAGCCGAACAGGCTGAAGCTGGACGCGACCAATACGATATAGATGAAGGCCCACACCGGGTGTGCGATCGAGTAATCGACAAACAGTGCTGCGGTCAGCAGGATGATGGCGGCAAGGATCAGGCTCTTGGTCGCCGCCGCTCCGACAAACCCCACCAGAGTCTCCGCCACACCGACGGGCGCCGTTAGCAATTCGTAGATCGTGCCTGTGAAGCGCGGCATGTAGATGCCAAAACTGGAATTGCTGGTGGTTTCCCCCAGCAGGGTCAGCATCAGCAAGCCCGGGATGATAAACGCACCATACTCCACGCCGCCCAAATCGGGCATGCGACTGCCAATCGCGGCGCCAAACACAATGAAATAGAGCGAGGTGGTGAGGACCGGCGCCAGCACCGATTGAAAGGCAGTGCGCAGGAAGCGCATCAGCTCGCGGGTGTAGATCGCCCAGGTCGAACGCAGATTGATCATGCCGCATCCTCCTTGGCATCGAGGAGCGAAACGAAAATATCCTCCAGGCTGCTCTCACGCGTATCGATCCCGGTGAAGTCAATGCCGGCACCAATCAGCGCTTTGGTCAGTTCGGCGACTTCGGCCTTGCCCTTGCCCGTCCCGTCTCCTCCGCGATAGCAAAGCGAGAGACCACCATCCTCGATCTCTACCGGGAAGTGGGCGAGGCTTTCCGGCAGGGCGGGCAGAGCCTGCGCCAAAGTGATGTGAGCCTCTGTCCGGCCGAGCCGGTTCATCATCGCGTGCTTGTCATCAACCATAAGCAGCTTGCCCTGGTTGATGATGCCCACACGGTCAGCCATTTCCTCGGCCTCTTCGATGTAATGCGTCGTCAGGATCACCGTCACCCCGCGTGCGCGCATAT
Organism: Parerythrobacter jejuensis; assembly: GCF_039536765.1. Taxonomy (NCBI): domain Bacteria; kingdom Pseudomonadati; phylum Pseudomonadota; class Alphaproteobacteria; order Sphingomonadales; family Erythrobacteraceae; genus Parerythrobacter; species Parerythrobacter jejuensis. The sequence goes on along the minus strand of NZ_BAAAZF010000001.1, from coordinate 433,278 downwards.
CGCCGATCAGCTGCCACATGCCTTTGCGCAGCTCTACATCCACACCGGCGGTCGGCTCGTCGAGGAACAGCAGGTCAGGATCGTGGGCCAGCGCTTTCGCGATCAGCACCCTGCGCTTCATCCCGCCCGACAGCGTCATGATCCGATCATTGCGCTTGTCCCACAGGCTGAGAGCTCGCAGTATCTCCTCGATCCTGGCCTTGTCGGGTGCCAGGCCGAATAGCCCGCGCGAGTAGCTGACCGCCCGGATCACAGGCTCGAACATGTCGGTGGAAAGTTCCTGCGGCACCAGGCCGATGCGACTGCGCCCCTGACGCCAATCCTTTGCCATGTCGAAGCCAAAGGCAGAAATGCTGCCGGCGGTTGGGCGCACCAATCCGCAGACCGCGCCGATCAGCGTCGTCTTGCCAGCACCATTGGGGCCCAGCAGGGCAAAAATCTCGCCCTGGCGAATCTGCAGGGATACATCGTCGAGCGCCTTGAGCCCGCCGGGATAGACCTTCGTCAGCCCGGAAATGTCCAGAATCGTGTCGCTCATTCGCCCCGCCCGTTTGGTTGCGATTGCAGACCTACCACGCTGCTAGGGAATCAACAGCGAGGAATCGCCGTAGGAGTAGAAGCGATACTTCGCAGCAATGGCGTGGTCGTAGACCTCCATCATCCGCTCGCGCCCCATCAGAGCGCTGACGAGCATCATCAGGGTCGATTTGGGGAGGTGGAAATTGGTCATCAAACCATCGACGACGCGAAAGCGGTATCCCGGGGTGATGAAGATGTCGGTATCGCCCGCGAAGGCGCGGACCTGCCCGTCCCTCGTCGCAGCGCTTTCGAGCAAGCGCAGGCTCGTCGTTCCGACAGCAATGACCCGATTGCCTCTGGCCCGCGCCGCATTCAGACGTTCTGCGACATCGGGTTCAATCCGGCCCCACTCCGAATGCATCTGATGATCATCTGTATCGTAGGCTTTGACGGGCAGAAAGGTACCTGCGCCAACGTGGAGGGTGAGCGTTTCGCGTCCGACTCCCTTCTGAACCAGCGCCGCAAGCAGCTCTGGCGTGAAGTGGAGTGCCGCGGTGGGGGCGGCGACTGCTCCGTCTTCCCGGGCAAAAATCGTTTGGTAGTCCTCACGATCACGCTCATCAGTCGGGCGCTTGCCCGCGATATAGGGCGGGAGCGGCATCGTACCGGCGCGTTCCAGCAGGACTTCGACTGGCTCGTCCCCTTCGAACATCAGGGTGAAACTACCGTCATCATGGCGCTCTTCCGCAATGGCAGTCACTCCGTTGCCGAATTCGATGAAATCGCCGGGACGCAGCCGCTTGGCATTGCGGATGAAAGCTTGCCAGCGGCGCAAATCGATCCGTTTGTGCAAGGTTGCGCCGATGGTAGCTTCGCCGCGTTTGCCAGTCAGTTGCGCGGGAATGACCCGGGTGTCGTTGAAGACCAGGATATCGCCTGCATCGAGAAACTCGGGGAGGTCACGCGTGACGTGATCTTCCAGCGCGGTGCCGCCTTTAGCCACGAGCAATCGCGACGAGTCCCGCGGGCTCGCCGGTCGCAGAGCGATCAGGTCTTGCGGAAGGTCGAAATCGAACAGGTCAACGCGCATGGAAGGCGCGCCTAGCGGGGCAATGTGCCCTCGTCACCCCTCGATCGGGGCAGTCAGGTCATCCAGAGTGATCTCACGCTCCGGCGCGGCCGGTTGCGGCATGGCCTGCGGCTTGTTGTCCGATGCGATGGACGCCTGCACGATCCGTGTCGGATTCGCGGGCGGCTCGCCACGCTGGATCGCGTCCACCGCCGCCATGTTCGAAATCACTCGGCCAAAATTGGTATAACGCTTGTCGAGATTGAAGCGCGGGTAAAAGACCAGGAAAAACTGGCTGTTGGCGCTGTCTTCTGAATTGGAACGGGCCATCGAAACCGAGCCACGCACGTGCGGCATAGGATTGAATTCGGCTTGCAGGTCGGGAAGGCTCGATCCGCCCTGACCGGTGCCGGTGGGATCACCGGTCTGCGCCATAAAACCCTCGATTACGCGGTGAAACACGATACCGTCGTAAAAGCCCTGGCGCGTAAGCGTCTTGACCCGGTCCACATGACCCGGCGCCCAGTCCGGCATCAGCCGGATGGCAATCCGCTCACCATTGGAAAGATCGAGCAGCAGGATATTGTCGCGGTCTTCCTGCACATCATAATTGATCTTGGCATATTGCAGTGGGGCCCGCTCGGCAGGTGCTGCCATCGCGTCTTCGACAGCTACATCGCCTTCGTCCTGCGCATAGGTCGGGCTGGTAACAAGCGCGGCAAGCGCTCCGGCGGCGAGAATACGTTTTGTCATGGTGTTTCCGAATTTGTGCATGTCTGCGTTGGCCGGTCAGTTAGCGGTCCGTCGCTGTCGGTTCAATGAATAAGCGGCAATCTAGCGGATCGGCCCTAGTAGTCACCCCGGCGGCCGATTTCCTCCACCCTTGCATTAACCTGCTCACGCACAGCCGGGCTGACAAAGGGCGTGATATCTCCGCCATAAAGAGCGATTTCCTTGACCAGTTTGGACGCAATCGGCTGCAGTGAGACATCTGCCATCAGGAATACGGTTTCGATTTCCGCATCCAGTTGCTGGTTCATGCCGGCCATCTGGTACTCGTATTCGAAATCTGCCACCGCGCGCAGGCCGCGAACGATCACATTGGCATTCTGCTTGCGGGCGAATTTCATCAGCAGAGCATCGAAGCCAACGACCTCGGTGTTGTCGATGCCCATTTCGGCCAGCTCTTTGGTGACCATTTCCATTCGCTCGTCCGGCGTGAACATAGGGTTCTTGGAAGGGTTGGTGGTGACACCGATAATAAGCTTGTCGACCAGCTTGGCTCCGCGCCGGATAATGTCGCGATGGCCGCGGGTGATGGGATCGAAAGTCCCCGGATAAACGCCGATACGCTCGCCCATTACCTGTCCCTCTCGACGATGTAGCCGGCAAGCGCTCGCAAGATTGCTGCGTCTTCACCATATTGCACCAGATGTCCGGCGGCTTGATCGACCAAGGCATGGGCCTGCGCTCGCGCGGCATCGGCTCCCATCAGGCTCACAAAGGTCTGCTTGCCCTGAGCATCATCCTTGCGCAGCGCCTTGCCCGCTTTCTCCTCGTCGCCCTCTGCGTCCAGCAGATCATCCGCGATCTGGAAGGCAAGGCCGATGTCGCGGGAATAGGCCCGCAAATGACTGCGTCCCTCGGGCGGCAATTTGCCCAGGATCGCGCCCATTTCTACCGATGCGGCCAACAATGCCCCAGTTTTGAGCTGTTGCAGCCTCGTAATAGTGTGCAGATCATAATCCGCGCTTTCGGCGGCCATATCCATCACCTGCCCGCCCGCCATGCCGTTCATCCCGCTGGCCATGGCCAGGGTACGGACGAGTTCGGCCTGCGTGAAAGGATCGGTGGTGGTGGCGGGATCGGTCAGGATTTCGAACGCCAGTGCATGGAGGGAATCGCCCGCCAACACGGCTGTCGCCTCATCGAATTTCTTGTGCAGCGTCGGCTTGCCCCGGCGCATGTCGTCATCGTCCATACAGGGCAAATCATCATGGATCAGTGAATAGACATGGATCGATTCCACTGCACACGCCGCCCGCAAGGCAGGGTCGCGGCTGACACCCAGCATCTCAGCTGTTGCAACCAGCAGCAAGGGGCGTACCCGCTTCCCGCCGTCCATGGCGGAATAGCGCATCGCCTCGACCAGGGACGATCGCGTATCTTCGGGAACCGGTAGCAGAGCATCGAACACGGCATCTACATCGCGTTCGATGCGGGTCAGAGCCGATGCCAGTTTGGCACTGTCACTTCCGACGAGCTGCATATCACCCATCGCTGTCAAACGGTTTGGTGCCACTGGCATTGCCATCGCCATCCTGCACGATAGCTTCAATCCGCGCTTGCGCTGCATCGAGCCGCGCCTGGCAATGCTTGCGCAGCTCTTCGCCACGCTCATACAGCGTGATCGACTGGTCCAGTGCAACTTCGCCGCTTTCCAGCTGGCGCACTACCTGTTCCAAGCCGCGCAGGGCCTCTTCGAAACTCATCTCGGATATTTTCGCCGCGTCGGCGGTTTGTCCCTCATCCATAGGTTGCAGCTTTGACCACGGCCCCAGCGATGGTCAAGCAGCGAGACACAGTGAAGGACCGATTATGACGTGGATTATTGCATATGTTGCCGCTGCCATTGTCTTTGGCATCCTCGATGCCATCTGGCTGGGTTGGGCGGGCAACAATTTTTACCGTCCCAATATCGGTGAATTGATGGCGGACGATTTTCGCATCATGCCCGCGGTCGTTTTCTATATCTTCTACGTCGGCGGAATGGTCTATTTCGCGATCAAGCCTGGTCTGTCGAGCGGCGTAGGCACCGCAGCGCTCAATGGCGCGATCCTGGGTGCACTGTGTTACGGAACATGGGCATTGACCAACCAGGCAACGTTGAAAGTCTGGCCAACTCATCTATCAATGACCGATATCGCCTGGGGGGCCTTCGCAACCGGATCGGCCGCCGCTGCTGCAACCTGGATCACAGGACGTCTCACTTAATGTTCATTGGCCACTGGGCTCCGGCTTTCCTCGCTGCTGCCGCTACTCCGCGCGCTCCCAAGCTGGGGACGTTGTTTATCGCCGGGCAACTGGTGGATTGGGGCTTCTTCGCCTTTGCCATTGTCGGCGTCGAGAACATGCGGATCGAGCCTGGTGCCACGGTTATGAACCCGATGGACCTGTATGACATGCCCTACACCCACAGCCTGTTGGGCGGAGCGGTGTGGGCCTTGGCCTTTGCGGCCATCCTTTTCCTGTGGCGGCGCGATCTGGTGACCGCCGCCATCGGCGGAGTGGTGGTGATATCCCACTGGTTTATCGACCTCTTGGTCCATCGACCCGATCTGACCATCGATGGCCGGCCGCCTTCCTACGGGTTTGGGCTGTGGAATAACCCGGCGATTGCCATGCCGCTCGAGCTATTGCTGCTGGTCGGCGCCTTTGCGCTATATATGCGCAGCACCAAGGGTCCGATTGCCCCGCCCTACATCCTGCTTGGATTCCTGTTGCTGATCCAGGCGATAAACTGGTTTGGTCCGCAACCCACCGAAGCGGGGCTGGAAATGTATGTCACTGCGTTGGTTTCCTTCCTGCTGGCCGCCCTGCTCGCAGCGTGGGTGGCATCAACACGTTGGCATAAACGGGAGGTCGGGCTAGCAGTCCCCAGCGCACACCGTTAAAGGCGCTGGCCATGTCAGAGAATCCCAGCCCGATCACACCAGAAGTCGTCGAAACACACGGCTTGTCGCCCGAAGAATATAGCACCCTGCTCGAGGCGCTGGGCCGGGAGCCAAACCTGGTCGAGCTCGGTATCTTTTCGGTCATGTGGAGCGAGCATTGTTCCTACAAGAGTTCCCGCCTGCATCTGAAAAAGCTTCCAACCGAAGCACCTTGGGTAATCTGCGGTCCCGGTGAGAATGCCGGTGTGATCGACATTGGCGATGGTCAGGCAGCGATCTTCAAGATGGAGAGCCACAACCACCCGTCTTACATCGAGCCCTATCAGGGCGCTGCCACGGGCGTTGGCGGGATTTTGCGCGATGTCTTCACCATGGGTGCCCGCCCGGTAGCAAATGCCAATGCCTTGCGTTTCGGACGGCCGGAACACCCCAAGATGAAGCATCTGGTCCAGGGCGTGGTCGCCGGCATTGGCGGCTATGGCAATTGCGTTGGCGTGCCGACTGTGTGCGGCGAGACCAATTTTCACCCTGCCTATGACGGAAATATCCTCGTCAACGCGATGACGGTCGGCGTCGCCGATCAGGACAAGATCTTCTATTCTGCGGCAACCGGCATCGGCAATCCGATTGTCTATGTTGGCTCCAAGACCGGGCGTGACGGAATTCACGGCGCGACCATGGCCTCGACCGATTTCGAGGAGGACAGCGATGCCAAGCGCCCCACCGTGCAAGTGGGTGATCCCTTCACCGAAAAGCTGCTGATCGAAGCGTGTCTGGAATTGATGGCAACCGATGCCATCGTGGCCATTCAGGATATGGGCGCAGCGGGCCTGACTTCGTCCAGCGTCGAGATGGCGACCAATGGCAAGACCGGCATCCGGCTCGACATGGACATGGTGCCGTGCCGCGAAGACGGGATGACGCCTTACGAGATGATGCTGAGCGAAAGCCAGGAGCGGATGCTCATGGTGCTCCAGCCCGGCAAGGAGGCCATGGCGGCCGAAATCTTCGAAAAGTGGGAGCTTGATTTCGCGGTCATTGGCGAGGTCACCGATACCCAGCGCATGGTCTTGGAATTCGGTGGCGAAGTAGTGTGTGATATTCCGCTTGGCCCGCTGGCAGACAGTGCGCCGCTCTATGATCGCCCGACGATCTCGAAGGAACAGTACAAGGCCTGGGCCAAGGTCAAGCCGCTCGGGGATGTCCCGGAGAGCAGCGATATCGGTGCAGACCTGCTCACCCTGATGGCGAGCCCTGCCCTGGCCAGTCGCGCGTGGATCGCGCAGCAATATGATAGCCAGGTCGGTGCTGATACGCTCCAGACCGGCGGAGATGCAGGCGTCGTGCGTGTGCATGGCACGCAGAAGGCACTTGCGCTCAGCACCGACTGCACCCCGCGCTATTGCTATGCTGACCCGTATGAAGGCGGCAAGCAAGCCGTCGCAGAGGCCTATCGCAATCTATGTGCTGTTGGTGCCCGCCCCTTGGCTGTCACCAATTGCCTCAATTTCGGTAACCCGCAGCGGCCCGAAATCATGACCCAGTTCATCGGTTGCCTTGAAGGCATGGGCGAAGCCTGCATCGCGCTGGATTTCCCGATCGTGAGCGGCAATGTCAGTCTCTATAACGAAAGTAAGGCGACCGGCGGCGGATCGGCCATTCTGCCGACGCCTGCCATTGGCGGGGTCGGGATTATTGACGACTACACGGCGATGGCCACACCCGGCGCAGCGAAAGACGGTGATCAAATCTTCCTGATCGGCTTCACTTCAGGTCATATTGGGCAAAGCCTGTGGCACAAGATGAAGTCTGGCGAGGAAGCAGGGGCACCACCGCCAGTCGATCTCGAGGTCGAGCGCCGGCATGGAGAACTTGTCCAGGGACTGGTCAAACGGCGCGATGTCTCCAGCGTACATGACTGCTCGGACGGGGGCGCTCTGGTCGCCATCACCGAAATGAGCCTCGCTTCGGGTCTGGGCGCGCAATTGACACTCCCGGATGTCCCCAACCCCGCTGCGATCTACTTTGGCGAAGATCAGGGGCGCTATATCGTCACGACCGACAACGCCAAGGCTGTTCTCGATGCCTGCAAAGACGCTGGCGTATTTGTTGCCGCCATCGGAACGGTAGGCGGAGGCGCCCTCTCTGGTGAAGGCTTCGCAGTTTCTCTCGATGACCTGCGCGAAGCCCATGCAAGCTTCTTACGTGACTGGATGGAGGCCTAGCGCTTGACGGCTGGCTATTCCGATACGCCGCTCGCCAAGAAGCTGTCACTGCGTGATGAGCAGCGGGTCTGGTTCGATGCCATGCCGGAGAATATCGCGGACGAGATCGACGAATATGCGCTTGAGCTGATCTTTGTAGGCACGCCCGATGAAGGCATCGATGCCGCGCATATCTTCGTCACGGGTGCCGATGATCTGGCGAATAAGCTTGCCAGCTTGCGTCAGCACATCGCGAAGGACGGACAAGTCTGGGTGAGCTGGCCCAAGAAGGGTTCAGGCCAAGAAACGGCGCTCGACCAGGCCGAGGTCCAGAGTATCGGGATCGCCAGCGGGTTCATCGACACCAAGAAATGCGCGGTAGACGAGATATGGTCTGGCCTGAAATTCGTGATCCCCAAGGAAGATCGCTGATCAGGCGGCGGCTTTTTCGCCTACGCCTTCGACCACAAGACCTTCGTAGTTTTCGGCCTCCAGCTGGCGCAGGCATTCCTTGTAGATCCGTGGCTCGCCAAGGTTCAGTTCGGCACGCACTTCGTCAATGTCGCGCGGCATCAATGCCATCAGATCCTGATGGGCCAGTTTCTTGGCCTCGCGCCCGAGTTTGCGGCCCTCGCGCAAAGCTTCGAAAACGGGGGCATTGGTCCCGCTTTCTTTCCTCACCTGCCGCGTGCCCATATAGGCGATGAACAGCACGCCCGGTGAATGGTTCTGTTCGTAACTGAACCCCAGTAGGGACACTTCCCCCAGCGGGTCCCGCCCGTATCCGGTCAAAACGTGGAACAGATCATGCGTATCTCGCAGCCGTTCGACATACCATTCATAGAGGTCGTGAAAGAGCTCGCTCTCGGGTTTGAACTTCCGGCTTTCTTCGACCAGCCCGGCAGCCGTCAGGCCTTCGCGCTCCATAAAGCGCACATAATTGCGGGCCAGCGAATTGGGCGCGCACTCAGTCCATCGGGCATGATCATCCAGAATCGCGGGCAATTCTTCGTTCCGTTCGAGCAAGGTCTGCGCCTCGGACGTAGCTACGAAACCCTCCATCTGGCGCAGGCTCTTCTTGCCCTTGAGCGCGTCGATGATGTGGAATACCTGCTCGGTGTCTTCTTTGTCGGCCACCAGCTTGCCGAAATGGCGCAAGGCCTTCACGGGCCGAAATCCTACCACCTTGCGATCGGGGTGCACGACGGGACGATCAATCAATGCCATGGACGCTGTTCCTCTATCCGCGCGTAATTTGCGCCCTACTGACACGCATGTCAACAACGCTGCGGGCTTTCCATTCGCGCCAAGACCGCCGATAGGGCGCGCCATGAAACATCACGATTCCGTACCGTACTCGCTTCCCCCGATGGATGACGCTGAACGTGTTCAACGCGCGACTGCGATGCGCGAAAAGCTCTCGCAGCGCCGCACCTGTCGCTATTTCTCCGATGCGGCCGTTCCGCGTGAAGTGATTGAGCAGGCCATATTGGCCGCCGGAAGCGCCCCCAATGGTGCGAACCACCAACCCTGGCATTTCACCGTTATCGGCTCGCCAGAGAACAAGCGGGCAGTTCGCGAAGCAGCCGAGGAAGAAGAACGCCGGTTCTATGGCGCCGACGGTGGCAAACCGAAGGCGAGCGAAGAATGGCTGGATGCACTCGCGCCCATCGGGACAGACCAGGACAAGCCTTTCCTCGAAACAGCACCGTGGCTGATCGTGGTCTTTGCCCAGCGCAAGGGCGGGATCGAGGAGGACGGCAAGACGCAAAACTACTATGTCAACGAAAGCGTCGGCATCGCCTGCGGCATGATGATCGCCACCCTGCACGAGGCAGGCCTGGCAACCTTGACCCACACGCCCTCGCCGATGGGCTTCCTGCGCGAGTTATGCGGCCGGCCCGAGCATGAAAAACCCTTGATGATCGTGGTGGTAGGCCAACCGGCCGAAGGGGCGACCGTGCCCACCCATGCCATTCGTAAAAAACCGATCGAGCAGATCGCCAGCTGGATCTAGATTGCGGGGCTAAGCCAGCAGGTTCTAGGCAGACGCAACTTCGCCAGCGTTTCCGAGAAGATCGTAAGGGTCAACACCGCGGGCACGCCAGATTTGATGGCATCGCTCATAGTGTGTCGGCTCACCCACGCGAAGAAGTTCACGCGCCTCGCTAAGCGGCATCTTGAGCAAGTGACGCACCGGCATTTCGCAAATCCGCGGGGCACCCTGACCTGCGCGGTGTGCCTGACGCACGGCACGCAATACCGGGGCGCTGCTCTTGATCCCTTTCTTCACATTGATCGCGCCAAGATAGGCGATGAAGAGGTGCGCAAACCCACCATTCTGGCCGTGGGTAAAGGCCAAAACGCATTGTTCGCCCAGTGCGTCACGGCCGTACCCGGTCAGTACGTGCAACAGATCATGGGTGTCGCGCCGACGGTGGGCATACCATTCTACAAGGTCGCCATATTTCGGGCGATCGGGCCAAGTCCTGTCAGCCTCTTCTACGAGGCCGGCAGCGGTGAGACCTTCGCTTTCCATGAAATCGCAATAGGCCTGCGCCACGCTCCCGGCAGGCATGTCCCGCAGCGCGTCATGATCATCCAGGATCGGTGGCAAATAGGGCTCTGTCGAGCGGACACTTTCACCTTGCGCGCTCAGCGAGAAACGCTTGGCATCGGGCAGGAAGTTTCTGGACGGAAGCGCTTCGAAGATCTTGAAGACATGGGTGGTGTCTTCCTTGTCTTTCAGCAATTCCTGAAAGTGCCTGAGCGCTGCGCCAAGATTGCGTTTGGGAACAGGTCGATCCGGATGCCGGAAAATGGTGCCGTCGCGCCCCGCTTCAATCGGGTGCATTTGCGCAGTGCGGGAGCTTTCTTGGTTCATGGTTCGGCGACATCGTTAGAGGGACGTTAGCCCTGTTACTACTGACACCTATGTCAACATAGGATGAACACGCCATCACTGACGATCCCTCACCCATTCACCTTCCGGAATGCCCAACAACGCTAGCACAGATGTCAGGTCGCCGCGATCAATCCAGCAGTTTGCCGCTGCGCGTGCTTTGGGCTTGGCAAAATAGGCCACTCCCAATGTGGCTGACTCGAGCATGGGAATATCGTTCGCCCCGTCTCCTGCCGCCACACTGGCAGCATCTGCTTCATGGCCCGCCATGCGCTCGTTCAAGACAGCTTTCTTGACGCTGCTATCAACGACCGGGCCAGCAAGGCCTCCTGTCAGCACACCATCATTGACTTCGAGCCGGTTGCCGACCGCGTCAACAAATCCGATCTGTTCGGCGACCGGGTCTGCGAAATGGTGGAACCCGCCGGTGACCAGCACCGTGTCGCTGCCATGCGCCTTCAATGTTTGAACCAGGGTGCGCGCGCCAGGATTGGGGCGGATGCGCTCATCGAGGCAACGCTGGATTGCTCCTTCCTCAAGCCCTGCGAGCAAGCCGACCCGTTCGCGCAGTGCTGCCTCGAAATCGAGCTCACCCTGCATGGCTCTTTCGGTGATGTCTGAAATCCGCTCCTTCAGTCCGGCGAAATCCGCCAGCTCGTCGATACATTCCTGACCTATCATGGTGGAATCCATGTCGGAAATGAACAGTTTGGGCAGCGCGATCTCGCGCTCCGTCACCATGCCATCGCTCGGCCCGAGATGCTGATCGATCAGCTCGCGCAGTTTACCAGCGTCACCCTTGGCGAAGCGCAATTCCCACACTGCGGTATTGCTCTCCAGCGCATGCGATGCGGTGGGCACCATGCCGGTCTCCGCCAACACGGCCAGCAAGGCATCTATGCGTGTTTGCAACCCCTCAGGGTCTGCTATCACGCGGGCGATGAGCATGTGGGATTCTCCAACAGATCTGGGCACGCGGCCACCGTTGGCGCTCATTGCAGGGCCAACCGCGAGCGGCAAGAGCGATGTGGCAGTAAAGCTGGCGCTTGCCCTTGGCAAAGCCGGCAAGTCGGCCGTCGTCATCAATGCGGATAGCGCGCAAGTTTACGCTGAACTATCGGTCTTGAGCGCCCGCCCGACTGAGACCGAGATGCAAGGCATTCCTCACTGCCTGTTCGGCACGTGGGATGGAGCCACGCCCTGCTCCGCTGCGGACTGGTCGGCGCACGCGAAACGGGAAATTGCACGGGCCCATACGGCGGGCGAGATACCGATCCTGGTCGGAGGAACGGGCATGTATATCAAGACCTTGCTGGAAGGAATTGCAGACATCCCCCCGATTGATCCGGCCATTCGTGAGACAGTACGGGCGCTACCACGCGAAGAGGCGTACGCCGCTCTCGCGACCGAAGATCCCGACCGGCATGCCAAACTCGATGCTGGCGATAGCCAGCGCATTGCTCGTGCCCTCGAGGTGGTGCGATCGACTGGCGTAACAATGGGCCAGTGGCAAAATAGCAAGGCTGGCGGCATTGGAGACGAAGTTTCCCTGCATCCTCTCCTCCTGCTGCCTGAACGCCAGCGCCTTTATGCACGTTGTGACATGCGCTTCGAGCAAATGCTGAAACAGGGCGCGATTGCCGAGGTTGAAGCGCTATTGGCGCGTGACCTGTCGCCAGACCTGCCTGTTATGCGCGCGATAGGGGTGCCCGAGATCACGGCGTGGTTGAAAGGCAAGATTGACCGTGACCAAATGATCGCATCTGGCCAGCAGTCGACACGCAACTATGCCAAGCGGCAATATACTTGGTTCCGCCGTCAGCCGCCCGAGGAATGGCGGCGGGTGGATGATATGAATTACAATTCGGATGATGTTTGGGCACGATTATTTCAATCTTAGCGTTTGACAAGACATATTGAGACTCGTAACCAGCCCTTGGACAAACCCCTTGGGCCCGACGTTCTCATCAGAGCGCCGGGCCCTGCTTTTGACGGGAGAACAACAATGACCACCCCTACCGAACGCAGCGGAGCGGCGATCCTCGTCGACTGTCTGGTGCGCGAGGGCGTGGAGTTCGTCTTCGGTTATCCCGGCGGCGCTGTCTTGCCGATCTATGACGAGTTGTTCGACAATGAGCGTATCCGTCATATCCTCGTCCGCCATGAAGCTGGCGCAGCCCATGCGGCAGAAGGATATGCCCGCAGCACCGGCAAGCCCGGTGTTGTCCTCGTGACAAGCGGCCCGGGCGCAACCAACGCGGTTACCGGCATTGCCGACGCTTACATGGATTCGATCCCGTTGGTGGTGATTACCGGCCAGGTCCCGACCCCGCTGATCGGAACCGACGCCTTCCAGGAAGCTGACACCGTTGGCATTACCCGCCATTGTACCAAGCACAATTACCTGGTGAAGGACCCCGAAGAACTCGGCCCCATCCTTACCGAAGCATTCCGCATTGCCACGACTGGCAGGCCCGGCCCCGTCCTGGTCGATATCCCCAAAGACGTACAGATCGCGATGGCATCGAATGGTGCGGGCGATCGCGCACCTCTCGCCTCGTCACGCTATCAGCCGCGCATGGTCGCACCGGCAGAGGAAATCGCCGAGGCCATCGCAATGCTCGCCAATGCAGAGCGGCCCGTCTTCTACACCGGCGGTGGTGTGATCAATTCCGGCCCGGAGGCCAGCGCGCATCTGCGCACGCTGCAAGAGCTTACCAGTGCACCGCTGACATCGACCTTGATGGGCCTTGGTGCGTTTCCCGCCGATCATCCTGATTGGCTGGGCATGCTGGGCATGCATGGCACATTCGAGGCCAATATGGCGATGAACAAGGCGGATTTGATCGTGGCCATCGGTGCGCGGTTCGATGATCGCGTGACCGGTCGACTCGATGCCTTTGCGCCAAATGCCAAGAAAATCCACATCGATATCGATCGGGCCAGCATCAACAAGATCGTTCCGGTCGACCTCGGTATTGTCGGCGATTGCGCCACGGTGCTGGAACAGCTTGTTGCCGCGTGGGGCGCGCGCAAGCCCCATGACATGGGCGAATGGAAAGCCCGGATCGCCGGGTGGCGCGCGCGGGAATGTCTGGCCTATCCCGATCGCGGCGAAGCGATCATGCCGCAAAAGGCAGTCGAGCGACTGTTTGCGCTGACCAAGGCCCATGACCCCATCATCACCACCGAGGTGGGCCAGCACCAGATGTGGGCTGCGCAGTATTTCCATTTCTTCGGCCCGAACAAATGGCTCACCAGCGGCGGTCTGGGCACGATGGGCTATGGCCTGCCGGCCGCCATCGGTGCGCAATTGGGCAATCCCGAGAGCCTCGTGATCGATATTGCTGGAGAAGCCTCGATCCAGATGAACATCCAGGAACTGGGTACGGCGAGCCAGTATCGCCTGCCGGTCAAGATATTCATCCTCAACAATGAATATATGGGGATGGTCCGCCAGTGGCAGGAACTGACCTATGAAAGCCGCTATTCGAACAGCTATTCCGACAGTCTGCCCGATTTTGTGAAGCTGGCCGAAAGCTACGGCTGGACCGGCATCCGGATTGAAGACGAAGCCGGGCTGGATGCAGGGATCCAGGCTATGCTGGATGCCGATGGGCCGGTCATCGTCGATTGCCAGGTGTCCAAAGAAGCCAACTGTTTCCCGATGATCCCCAGCGGCGCGGCGCATACCGACATGCTGCTGTATGGGGACCAGGTCGAAGGCACGATGGACGACGAAGCGAAGGCTTTGGTGTAAGGGACGCCCGCAATGAAAATCACCCAAGAAGCCGCCGAGCGTCATGTGCTCGCTGTCACTGTCGACAATGAGCCGGGTATCCTGGCCAAGATCACCGGTCTTTTCACGGCACGCGGATATAATATTGACAGTCTGACCGTGGCCGACATCTCGGAAGATCACGCGATCAGCCGGATTACGATTGTCACCAATGGTCCGCCCGAGGTGATCGACCAAATTCAGGCCCAGCTGGAACGGCTTGTGCCCGTCCACCGTGTGATCGACTTGACCGAAGAGGGTCCGCATGTCGAACGCGAGCTGGCACTGGTCAAAGTCTCCGGCACCGGAGAGAAGCGGGTCGAAGCCTTGCGCCTGGCCGATATTTTCCGTGCTCGCCCGGTCGACACCACGACCGAGAGCTTCATTTTCGAGATCACCGGCCCACCGGACAAGGTCGACAGTTTCATTGCCCTGATGCGCGAGCTGGGGTTGGTGGAAGTCGGTCGCACCGGCATTGTGGGCATGATGCGCGGCGCCGAAGCCGTTTAGATACAGAGGGATATCCATGAAAGTTTACTACGACGCCGACGCCGATCTGGGCCTCGTCACCGACAAGAAAATCGCTGTTGTGGGCTATGGTAGCCAGGGTCACGCCCATGCACAAAACCTGCGTGACAGCGGTGTGAAGGATGTCGCCATCGCCCTGCGCGAAGGCTCCGCCACGGCCAAAAAGGCTGAAAGCGCGGGCTTCAAGGTGCTGACCAACACTGAGGCGGCGAAATGGGCCGACATCGTCATGATCCTGGCCCCGGACGAGCATCAGGCGGCGATCTGGGAGAATGACCTTGCCGGCCACATGAAGCCGGGTAGCGCCCTCGCCTTCGCCCATGGCCTCAACATCCATTTCGGCCTGATCGAAGCACCGGACAACATCGACGTGATCATGATCGCTCCCAAGGGCCCTGGCCACACCGTGCGCAGCGAATACCAGAAGGGCGGCGGCGTGCCGTGCCTGATCGCGGTGCACCAGGATGCCAGCGGGAATGCCCATGACGTTGCCCTCGCCTATGCCAGCGGCGTCGGCGGCGGTCGCAGCGGGATTATCGAGACCAATTTCAAGGAAGAATGCGAAACCGACCTGTTCGGCGAGCAGGCTGTTCTGTGCGGTGGTATCACCCACCTGATCCAGGCAGGTTTCGAGACACTGACCGAAGCCGGTTACGCTCCGGAAATGGCCTATTTCGAGTGCCTCCACGAAACCAAGCTGATCGTCGACCTGCTGTATGAAGGCGGCATCGCCAATATGCGTTATTCGATCAGCAACACGGCGGAATATGGCGATATCAAGACCGGCCCGCGGATCATTACCGATGAAACCAAGGCGGAAATGAAGCGCGTATTGGCCGACATCCAGGCCGGTCGTTTCGTGAAGGACTTCGTGCTCGATAATCGTGCTGGCCAGCCCGAATTGAAGGCCTCACGCAAGGCTGCAGAAGCACATCCCATCGAGAAGACCGGCGCAGAATTGCGCGCGATGATGCCATGGATCAGCGCCAACAAGTTGGTCGACAAAGAGAAGAACTAGGCCCGCACCTTGTCCCCGTTGCGTGAGATCAGCTAGGCTGTTGGCATGAGCGATAGCCTGGCGATTTCATGCAAGTGCGGGGAAGTGACCGGAACCTTGCACGATGTCGGCCCCGACAAGGGTGACCGCTATGTGTGCTATTGCAGCGATTGCCGGGATTTCATCCACTTGCTGGGGCGCCAGGATGACGTTCTGGACGCCCATGGCGGCACCGCTGTCTATCAGACCCGGGTGGCTAAGCTGGAGCTGAATACTGGCATCGACAAGTTGGCGACGGTGCGTCTGACGCAAAAACCTACGACACGTTGGTACGCCGCATGCTGCAACACGCCCTTTTTCAATACCATCAACAAGGCAAAACCTCCCTTCCTGAGCGTGATCACCGAGTGTTGCGATGCCGAGCGCCGCGACTCCGTACTCGGCCCATCGAGAGGTGACGTCTCGGCGCAAGAGGCTATGCCGCCTTTGCAATCCGCCAAACCGGTCTCGAACTTCAGGATGTTAAGCCGGGTTATGCGTCGAATATTTCGCGACACCTGGAGCGGTGATTGGAAGCTTTCTCCCCTGTTCGATATGGAAACCAGGAAACCTATCACCGAAGCCAGACGTGTTACCGCAGAAGAACGCACTCGGCTGGATCAAGCCTAAGCCGTGCGCCTGTCCGATTGCCACAACATCGACGACTTCCGCAGGCTCGCCAAAGCTCGCCTGCCCTGGCCCGTGTTCGACTACATTGACGGCGCCGCCGATGACGAGCTGACCAAGGCCCGCAATACTAGCGCCTTCGACGACGCTGATCTCGTGCCTGATGTGTTGGCCGGCGTTGCCGAAATCGATACATCCTGCACCATCATGGGTCGCACCAGCGCGCTTCCCTTGATGCTCAGCCCCACGGCGGTTCAGCGGGCTTTTCACTGGCAGGGTGAGACTGCGGTGGCCAAAGCGGCGGAGAAATTCGGATTGTGGTTCGGCATATCCAGCCTGGCGACCCGCAGTATTGAAGACATCGCAGCGCTGACCAGCGGGCCCAAATTGTTCCAACTCTATGTCCACAAGGACAAGGGCCTGAACCGGTCCATGATCGAGCGGTGCCAGGCATCGCAATTCGACGCGCTTGCCCTGACCGTGGACACGATTGTGTCGGGCAAGCGGGAGCGCTGCCTGCGCAGCGGCTTCACTACTCCGCCCCGCTTCTCCCCAAGCGCTGTGTGGAGCTACGCCACCCGGCCAAAATGGACGCTCGACTATCTGTTGCGCGAGAAATTCAGCCTTCCCAATCTCGATACGCATGTGGCCGAAGGATCGAGCGAGGCCGTGAGCATCGCCGAATATTTCAACACGATGCTCGACACGTCGATGGATTGGGACACGGCCGCGCAGATACGCCAGGACTGGGGTGGCACGTTCTGCCTAAAGGGCGTGATGAGCGCCGGTGATGCACGTCGTGCGGTAGAGATCGGCGCGGATGCGATCATGATTTCCAACCATGGCGGGCGCCAGCTGGATGGCAGCCGCGCACCGTTCGATCAATTGCGCGAGATTGTCGATGCCGTCGGCAGCGAAATAGAGATCATTTGCGATGGCGGTGTCCGCCGCGGCACCCATGCGCTCAAATCGGTGTCCGCGGGAGCAACCGCTGCCTCGGGAGGCAGGCTCTACCTGTATGCACTTGCTGCCGCAGGCCAAGACGGTGTCGAACGTGCGATCGGCATTCTGAAAGATGAAATCGAGCGGGGAATGCGCCTGATGGGGGTCACTTCGGTTGATCAACTGACATCGGATTGCCTACGCTGGCGTTGACCTAGCACTATCGGAGACGGTTCGGGGCAGCCGGTGGGTGGACCGACTGCCCCTGACGAGCGGGCATGGATGGGGAGGCCCCACTCGCCCTGCCGGACGGGTTAGATCCGGCCAGATTTGTCCCGTTACATCGCCCTATTCTGGTGCAGCTCCGCAGTTTTCAGCTTTGGACTTGGCAGCGCCGCATTTCGCAGGGCCACACGGGGCTGCGCCACACGGATTCGCTCCACATGGTGCCGCTTGTGCCGCTGCGCACTGATTGGCCTTGGCCGCCTTCTTGGCTGCCCGGGCAGCCTTGCGCTCGGCACGCTTGGCTTTGCGATCTTCCACGCTGCTGCGGTCAATTCGGCTGGAGTAAGAAGAGTTGGAGGGGCCGCACGGAGCAGTTGCGAGAGCAGCCGGACCGGTAGTGGCAGTGGCTAGGCCACCGGCAACAATCATCATGGCACGCAGGGTATTGGTCTTTGACATCGGGAGGTCCTTTCAGGTTGTGGATCGGGCTAGCGATGCTGCCGAATGAAAGGGGGCTTCGCCCGGCAATGCATCATCGTGATGACGCGCAAGGAAATGCGCGACGCGTCCCAGGCTGCCTCCCAGAGCAACAAGGACGGGATCGGAAGGTGCGTGGTTTGCAGGAGTAAGGGGGTGCATCGTCACGACCTTTCACAACAGGCGGCAAGGCAAGTTTGCTACCTGATGGTCGTTTCGTGCAGGCCCTACAGTTGGTTACGGCCGCTTGTGAAAATTCCTGATCGAGCTCCAGCTACCGGAGGGGAGCGAAGCAGGCTCGAAGCTCTTGCGCGAAGATTTCCGGCTGCTCCCACGCAGCGAAGTGACCGCCCTTGGGAAGGTCGTTCCAGTGCGTGATATTGGTCAGGACTCGCTCGGCCCATTTGCGCGGGGCGGGAATGATCTCTTTGGGAAAGGCGCTGACGCCGGCAGGCAAGCTGACAACGCCCGGCGATGGCCTGCTGAAGCTTTCCCAATAGAGCCGTGCGGCCGAGGCTCCACTCGCAGTAAGCCAGTAGATCATGATGTTGTCGAGGATCGCATCTTTCGATAGCGCATCGAGAGGCGAACCGTCATTGTCGGTCCAGGCATACATCTTCTCATAGATCCACCCTGCAAGGCCGACTGGCGAATCGACTAGGGAATACCCGATCGTTTGCGGCCGCGTGCTTTGCTGCTTCGAATAGCCGGAGTCCCAATCACGATAATGTGCCAGGCGGCCCAACGCTTCGAGCTCGGCCTGGCTCGGATTGGCCAAATCTTCCTCGGTCGGTTGGCCCAACGGCATATTGACGTGAATGCCCACACACCCTTCCGGTGCCTGCTTGCCGATCTCCGTCGTCACCACAGAACCCCAGTCGCCGCCCTGTGCGACCCACCGATCATATCCGAGACGTTGCATCAGTGTGCCCCATGCCTCGCCGGTCTTGCCGGTCGTCCATCCTGTCTGCGTCGGCTTGCCCGAGAACCCAAAGCCAGGCAGCGAAGGAATGACCAGATGGAAGGCCTGCGCGCCGTCCTCGGGTTCGGTGAGCAAGGGTATCACTTCGAAGAATTCGCGCACGGAGCCTGGCCACCCGTGCGTCAGGACCATCGGCAAGGCATCTGCGTGCGAAGACCGGACATGCAGGAAGTGGATGTCGAGCCCGTCGATGGTGGTCACATGCTGGCCGAAAGCGTTGAGCTTGGCCTCGCAAGCGCGCCAGTCATACTCCTCGCGCCAATATCGGCACAGCTCCTGCAGCGCCGCCAGCGGGGTCCCTTGCGACCAGTCCTCCACCGGCTCTTTCTCGGGCCAGCGCGCGATATCAAGGCGAAGATGGAGATCGGCCAGATCCGGTTCGGGAACGGCAAGATGGAAATCGCGGATATCGCTCATGACTGCGCATCCCTCGCTGACTTCTCGACCCGGCTTCGGTCCGCCAGCAGAATCGTGCTGGTGGCCTTGGCCAAGATCGTACCGTCCGGCGATTTGAGATGCCCTTCATAGAAGCTGGTGCGCTTGCCATGCCGCTCTACCCAGCCTTCCGCGATGACCAGGCCGGGGCGCGCCGGGGCGAAGAAGCTGACTTTCAGCTCCAGCGACATCGGCGTGATACCCTCCCCGTTCTTGGCAATCGCAGCATGGGCCATGGCCGCGTCGATCCAGCCCGAGATGAAACCGCCCTGCACCACGCCGCCAGAGTGACACATGCCCGGCTTCGCCTCATACTCGATGGTCGCCTTGCCCGCCGGATCAAGATCGACGATCCGGACCAATCCCATCGTTTCGTATAGCGGGTGGATGGGCGGTGTATGATCGGACATGGAAAACCTCGACATTGCGAAAGATAATGTCCCCCGATGCCCGCCATACATTGCCTTTACAAGCCTGCTGCGAAGCAGCATACAGGCTGCATGGTAACGAAACTGGCCCTGATCCTACGACTTACGCGCCCTTGGGCGTGACGTTTGGCGTGGCCTGACCGGCGCGCCTCAGCGCCCAAGGGACCCGCCGCCAGCCTTTCTACCCTTACCGAGACTATCCAGCCCATGACCCAACAGCGAAATATGCTGCGCGACCCTTCCGCCAAGTATCAGGCGTTTCCGCAGATCGATCTGCCTGATCGCCAGTGGCCGAGCCGGACAATCACCGCTCCGCCACGCTGGCTGTCGACCGATTTGCGCGACGGCAACCAATCGATCATTGATCCGATGGATGGTGTGAAGAAGAACCGTTTCTTCGATCTGCTGGTAGAAGTGGGTGTGAAAGAAATCGAGATCGGCTTCCCCAGTGCGGGCGCGACCGAGTTCGATTTCATCAACGGCCTCGTCCGGTCTGGCCGGATTCCCGAGGATGTTACCGTCCAGGTGCTGACCCAGAGCCGCGAAGAATTGATCCGGACAAGTTTCGAGAGCCTTGACGGCGCACATTCCGCCATCGTCCATCTCTACAACGCCGTCAGCCCGGCCTGGCGCGAGATTGTGTTCGGGATGACTCCGCAGCAAGTGATCCAGGTGGCAGTCGATGGCGCCAAAGTGTTGCGCGACGAGGCTGGCAAACGTCCCGCCACCGACTGGCATTTTCAATACTCGCCCGAAACCTTCTCGACCGCTGAAATCGATTTCAGCATCGAGGTTTGCGCAGCGGTGATGGAAGTTCTCCAGCCCACACCGGACAAGCCGATCATCCTCAACCTGCCTGCCACGGTCGAGGCCGCGACGCCGAATATCTATGCCGACCAGATCGAGTATTTCTGCCGCCATCTGCCCAATCGCGAAAGCGCGGTGATCAGCCTGCACACCCATAACGACCGGGGCACCGGTGTGGCTGCGGCGGAACTGGGACTAATGGCCGGGGCCGACCGGGTGGAGGGGTGCCTGTTCGGCAATGGCGAACGGACCGGCAATTGCTGTCTCGTGACCATGGCGCTGAACATGTACACGCAGGGCGTCCATCCGGGGCTCGACTTCTCCGACATCGATCGCGTGATCGAGACGGTTGAATACTGCAACCAGCTGCCCGTGCACCAACGCCACCCCTATGGCGGCGAACTGGTCTACACCGCCTTTTCGGGCAGCCACCAGGACGCGATCAAGAAAGGCTTCGGCGCGCGTGAAGGCCAGAATGACGAGCGCTGGCGCGTGCCCTATCTGCCGATTGACCCGGCGGACATCGGGCGCAATTATGAAGCGGTCATCCGCGTCAATTCGCAAAGCGGGAAAGGCGGCTTCGCCTGGGTGCTGGAGCAGGATCAGGGCCTCAAACTGCCCAAGAAGATGCAGGCCGATTTTTCGCCCTATGTGCAGGATATGGCAGACAAGCTTGGCCGCGAGCTTAATGCCGAGGATATCTGGCAAACTTTCCGCACGGCCTATCACGTGCAGACGCCGAACAAGCGTTTCCAGCTTGTTAGCTACGAAGAAAGCCGCGCCGCAGACGGCACCCGCCTGTTCGCCGGCACTATAGCTGTCGAGGGCAAAGAGCAGAGCGTGAGCGGGCGCGGAAACGGCCTTATCTCAAGCGTGATGGCCACCTTGCGCGAAGCGTTCGGGGTAGAGCTAGAAGTGGTCGACTATACCGAACACGCATTGGGCACCGGCACCGATGCCAATGCCGCTGCCTATCTCGATTGCCGCACGCCGGACGGGCGCACCGTCTGGGGCTGCGGAATCGATGAAGACGTCGCAACGGCGAGTGTTAGGGCGGTGTTGAGTGCAGCGAATGGGGCACTGCATACATAGGCACAAATTGCGCTTTCGCGGGGCATGTCTATCGTGCCGCGATGATTCATCTAGACCTGCTGACCGCCCGCGCGATGCGCATGTTGATGGCCTTGTTGCTGACCAGCTTTGTCGCACACCCTGCGGCAGCGCAATTGTCGATCCCGTTGAGCGATCAGGAGGAAGTCAGACCGGCCGTTCCGGAACTGCTTTCCCTGCGCCAGCAGGCCGAGTGGATTGATCGAAATCTCGAACACCGGCTCGAGACCATCGTTCCTGTAATCATGCGCGAACAAGGTGTTTCCACGTGGCTGCTCATGGCGCGGGAGTATTTTGAGGATCCGGTGATTGCGACCATGCTTGATGGCAAGAGCATGGCCGCGCGACGCCGCACTATTTTGATCTTCCACGATCCCGGTGGCGGTCAGCCGTTCGAACGCCTTACCGTCAGCCGCTATGGCCTTGCCGGACTGTTCGAGCCTGCATGGGACCCGGCGGTCGAGCCTGACCAGTGGAAAGCCGTTGCCAACATTATAGCGGAGCGAGATCCATCGAAAATTGCGATCAACTATTCCGATCTCAAGGCGTTCGGAGACGGGATGACATTGAGCCAGTATCGCTTGATGATGGCTGCGCTTCCGGATGCCTATGAAGACCGGATCGTATCCGGGGAGACCCTCGCGCTGCGTTGGCTTGAGAGCCGGTCTGCGGCAGAGCTCGAGATCTATCCATCAGTTGTGCGGACTGCCCACGCCATTATCGCTCAGGCCTTCTCCCCCGATGTCATTACACCGGGCAAGACGACAGCGGCTGATGTGCAGTGGTGGATGCGCGAGAAGGTATCCGAACTCGGCCTCAAAGTCTGGTTCCATCCCTCAATCGGCATTCAGCGCAAAGGCGCAGACGGCATGTTGCGCGGCGACACTGTGATCGAACCAGGTGATCTGCTCTGGACTGATTTCGGCATCACCTATTTGCGCCTCAATACCGACACCCAACATCTCGCCTACGTTTTGAAGCCTAGTGAGACCAGGGTGCCTGCCGGACTGGCCCAGGGCCTTCGCAATACAAATGCTGTCACAGACATCCTCCGGTCCAGTTTCAAGGCCGGATTAGCGGGCAACGAGATTCTTGCCGACGCACGTGCGAAGGCGCTGGCGGCAGGCTATCGACCTTCGATCTACAGCCATCCCATTGGCTTTCATGGGCATGGTGCAGGAACGGCCATTGGCTTCTGGGACAATCAGGATGGTGATCCGCGCAGTGAGTATCGCCTTCGCGCGAACACCACATGGTCAATCGAATTGACGACGTACAACGACGTGCCCGAATGGGATGGTCAGCAAGTCGATTTCAGGACCGAGGAAGATGCACTGTTTGACGGAGATAATGTACGATTCCTCGATGGACGCCAAACCGAGATTACGCTTATCCCGTCTGGCTGACTCGGCGTTTTCCTACCTCAATCACGAATGCTAGCGACGGGGTGATGAACCCTGGCCACTTCTCTATCAACTCTAGTGCCCGACTTCCTGCCGCTCTCCTTTTCCCTTGTCAGGACACTGTTCCATGTGTTCCATCGTGTAGGACTTGCCGGAGGGGAACCCAACAATGACTGAAGCCATTCTCGAGCCCGATCTGCCGATCATCGATCCGCATCACCATCTGTGGGATTTGCGCCCGATGGTGCCGGCTTTCCCCGAACCACAGCACGATTTCATCGCCGCTATCGCTGGTGCCGCCTATTACGGGTTTGATGCCTTGCAGGCCGATACAAAGGGCGGGCTTGAGGGTGGCCACAACATCGTTGCAACCTGCTTCATGGAATGTGGCGCCTATTACAATCCGGCCTATGGCGAGGCGAAGAAGGTCGTCGGCGAAGTCGAGATGGTCAATGGCGTCGCAGCCCAGGGCGCTAGCGGGCTCTACGGCGCATATCGCCCGTGCCATGCGATCCTGGGCCATGCCGACCTGACCCACGGCGATGGCGCCCGCGAGGTGCTCGAAGCCCTGATGGCGGCGAGCCCGCGTTTCAAGGGCATTCGCCACGCCGCCGCATGGGATGCCGATCCGGAAGTTCTCGGCCCTCCTTTCCATGCGCCTGAAGGCCTTTATCGCGATGCGACGTTCCGTGAAGGGTTCAAGCATGTCGGCGAATTGGGCCTAACCTTCGATGCCTGGTTGCTCGAACCGCAATTGGGCGATGTGCTCGATCTGGCCAGGGCCTTCCCCAACCAACCCATCGTGCTCGACCATTGTGGCACGCCGCTCGGCATCGCTTCCTACAAGGGCAAGCTGCACGAGAATTTTGATCGCTGGCGGACCTCCATCCATGCTCTGGCAGAATGCGAGAATGTCAGTGTGAAACTGGGCGGATTGGCGATGGCGTTTTGTGGTTTGCCAGAGGATGGCCCCGCAGCCGGCTATGGCTCCGAGCATCTGGCCGCACTGTGGCGGCCGTATATCGAAACCTGCATCGAGGCCTTCGGGCCGGATCGCGGTATGTTCGAAAGCAACTATCCCGTCGATCGCTGGGGCGCGAGCTATGACGTGCTGTGGAACACCTTCAAACGGCTCGCCCAAGGCCATTCTGACGACGAGAAACGTGCGCTCTTCGCGGGCACCGCTGCGAAGGTCTACGGGATCGAGGATGTTCTGGTCTGATTGGACGACCTAGTACTTCGGGCCACTCGACACAGCCGAATTCTCCGCATAAGCGCCCCGATCAATAGCAAAACAAAACCGGAGTTTCTGGATGCCTCTTCCCGCCCCGTTCGACAAAATGCGCCTGCCCGTCATCGGGTCACCCCTGTTCATCGTATCAGGTCCGGAACTTGTCATTGCCCAGTGCAAGGCCGGAATCGTCGGATCGTTTCCTGCCCTCAATGCACGTCCGCAATCTTTGCTTGACGAGTGGCTGCACCAGATCACCGAGGAACTCGCCAAGCATAATCGCGAAAATCCGGACCGCCCGGCAGCCCCCTATGCCGTCAACCAGATCGTGCACAAATCGAACGACCGTGTGATGGCCGATATGGCGACTTGCGAGAAATGGCAGGTCCCGATGGTGATAACATCGCTCGGCGCCCGCGAGGAAATTTTCCAAGCGGTCGACAATTGGGGCGGCATCACGATGCACGATGTGATCAATAACCGCTTTGCCCACAAGGCCATCGAGAAAGGTGCGACCGGCCTCATCCCGGTGGCGGCAGGTGCCGGTGGACATGCAGGCGCCACTTCGCCTTTCGCATTGATGCAGGAAATCCGCGAATGGTTCGATGGCCTGATCGCGCTGTCCGGTTCGATTGCCCATGGCCGCTCGATCCTGGCCGCACAGGCTCTGTCTGCAGACTTCGCCTATATCGGCAGCGCCTTCATCGCGACCGAGGAAGCCAATGCCGATCAGGGCTATAAGCAGGGTATTGTCGAAGGCAGCGCAGAAGGGATTGTCTACACCAATCTGTTCACGGGGGTTCACGGCAACTACCTGCGCAGCTCCATCGAAAACGCTGGCCTCGATCCCGAGAACCTGCCGGTTAGCGATCCGAGCAAGATGAACTTCGGCAGCGGTGGCAACACAAAAGCCAAAGCCTGGAAAGACATCTGGGGCTCTGGACAGGGCGTGGGGGCGATCAAGTCGGTCGGAACGGTCGACGAAATGGTGGCTCGCTTCGAAGCGGAATATGTCGCGGCCAAAAATGCCATGATGGAGGATATCGCCGGCTACGGGGACTGAACCCGTCTGCCGCAGAAAGCGCGCTATCCCATCCAGACGCGGACGAAGCGGCCATTGCGGGAAGGCTCAAGGCGCAGCGGTCGCCCGTCCGGGCCAGCAATCTCTTGTGGTTCGCTGATCGTGCCCTGATGGATAAGCTGCGCGGCGAGCCGTTGCCCCAATTGTTCG
The DNA here is from genome assembly GCF_039536765.1 of Parerythrobacter jejuensis. Lineage (NCBI taxonomy): Bacteria > Pseudomonadati > Pseudomonadota > Alphaproteobacteria > Sphingomonadales > Erythrobacteraceae > Parerythrobacter > Parerythrobacter jejuensis. Next base: position 407,670 of record NZ_BAAAZF010000001.1, on the reverse strand, counting down.
GACTGTTCCGGCTCCGGCATCAAACCCGCTTCCATCCGCAATTCCTGACCGGTGAAGTGGGACAGGCCCCGGCTCTGCAAACCTTCGCCCAACACATCGCGGAACGTGATGAAAATGGTCAGCGGCAGTTGGCCACCATCCACCCACTGCCCGATCGTTGTGTGAAAACTGGAAACGTCCATGGCTACGCGCGACGGCCTCCAGAACACGGCGGACAAACCGTCCAGACCTTCGGCAATATGCCGACCAAGATTAAGATACTCCTGGACGATTGGCAGGCTCGCCCGACCGCTGGCAATATGAGGCCCCAACGCCAGTTCGATAGTATGCATCGGAGCATGCGCATCAGTCGCGTCCAGACCAATCAACCGGTCAGGTTGAAGATTGTACGATGCGGCACCGGTTTCCGGACCGGCAAGTTCATATGTCAGGCCATTGCGCTGGACCTCGAACCAGGATTCAAAGCCGGCTTGGGCTGGAAGCGAATCCAGGCTGATCGAAGCACCTTCGACCGCCTCGATTGCGCCAGCTATCTCGCGCGCATCAGGCCCCTTGCCTTCCGGAAAGAGGAACAGAATTTCCGGTTCTGGACTGCGATCTTGCGACCGTGATTTTATGTCGGCGATTGCGAGCCCCCTACCCTTTCGCTCGAACATCTGGCGTGAAACACTCTCACAGTCGAGTCAGAGACAGTCAATTGCCTCAATAATGGAGGTAATTGTTCAAAAGACACCCATCGACAGTCCTTCCGCGAACGCCTGACCCAACATTCGGCACTTGCGCAACTCTTCGTGCGACAGAGCTTTGGGCGCGAGTATTTCTTCGGGTGTCTGGGCGAATGTGGGCACAATTATCGGATCGGCTACACGCCGCAATCGCCAGCCTTTCGCAATCCGGTCGATCTGCCGCTGTGCGCCCTCGCCATCAGAGCCTGCCGCAATAGCTGTGGCAAAAGGACGTCCCTCGATGCGACCCAGAACCGGGTAGTAGCAGCGGTCAAACATCTCTTTCATCAACCCGCTCATGGTCGCGAGGTTTTCCGGACAAACGAAGACATAACCCGACGCGGCGAGGATATGATCCGGCTCTACCTGGTCTGCGCGCAACAAGAACCCTTCCCCTTGCGCGCCACTGGCAACAGCGTCCGCCATGGCTTCGCTGGCTCCAGTACGGCTGTGCCATGCAATCAAGAGAGGCGCTTCTTCACTCATCGAACTGATACGTTCGCCCAGCCCTGTCGAAAGTCAACACCGGGGCATTTGCTCCTGCGTAACTGTGCCCTAATGATGAGGCCATGGCATCACAGGCACTCAGCTACGTTCATGGCGTTTCGCAATCGCTATCCGGTCGCGCCTGGAAATGGCGTGGCGGCAACATGGATATCCAGGGCGGCGCCATCGGGCTGGAAGATGACATCGTTACCCAGCTTCTGCTGGCACGCGGCGTAGAGCGCGACGATCTTGACCGGCACCGTAACCCGACCTTGCGTGGCTTCCTGCCTGATCCGTCCAGCTTTCAGGACATGGACAATGCTGCGGAGCGGATCGTCCAGGCCATTCTCACGAAAGAGACCGTCACGGTTTATGGCGATTACGATGTTGACGGGGCGACCAGCGCTGCCCTGCTGATCCGCCTTCTGGAAATGCTCGGCCACAAAGCGCACTATTACATTCCGGACCGGTTGCTGGAAGGTTACGGCCCGAGCGGAGAGGCGCTTGTCAAACTGGGACAACAGGGCTCGAGCCTGATCGTCACCGTTGACTGCGGCGCGATGGCACAGGAAGCCCTAGCGATGGCACGCGATGCGGGCGTCGATGTGATCGTGGTCGATCACCACAAATGCCCGCCTGACCTGCCCCCCGCTGTAGCATTGGTAAATCCCAACCGGCTCGACGAGAGCGATGCAGCGGCCGCCCATGGCCATCTGGCGGCTGTGGGGGTCGCTTTCCTTCTAGCCATTGCCGTCGTGCGAACACTGCGTGAGCGCGGACATTTCAACGATCGGCCCGAACCCGATATTCGCGGCTTGCTCGATCTGGTCGCGTTGGGAACGGTGGCCGATGTCGCGGCGCTTCATGGCCTCAACCGGGCGTTTGTCGCGCAGGGCCTGAAGGTGATGGCCAAGCGCGACAATACCGGCATGAGCGCTTTGATCGATGCGAGCCGGCTCAAGCGTGCCCCGGCTTGCGGTGATCTGGGCTTTGCGCTCGGCCCCCGGATCAATGCCGGAGGAAGAGTGGGGGAATCGACCTTGGGCGTGCGTTTGCTCACGACACACGATCCAGACGAAGCGCGCGACATCTCGGCACAGCTTTCCGCCTTAAACGAGGAACGCCGTGCCATCGAAGCAGCAGTACAAGAGGCTGCTGAAGAGCAACTGGCCGCCCAGCACAATCGCGCCATTCACCTGATTGCCGGCGAAGGCTGGCACCCGGGAGTGATCGGTATCGTCGCGGGGAGGATCAAGGAGAAGAGCGGCAAGCCGACTATCGTTATCGCTCTCGATCCTGCAACGGGCCAAGGCAAGGGCTCGGGGCGATCCATAGCTGGCGTGGACTTGGGCGCTGCGATTATTGCCGCGCGCGAAGAAGGCTTGCTCGTCGCCGGTGGCGGCCACGCGATGGCAGCGGGACTGACTATCGAAGGCGACATGCTGGAGAAATTCGGAGACTGGCTCGATACCCGCCTGGAGGGTCCGGTAAGCCGGGCAATGGCCGAACAAATGTTGACGCTGGATCTCGCAGTCGGGCCTTCCGGTCTTACCCCGGCTCTCGTCGAGTCGCTGGAGCGAGCAGGTCCATATGGCGTAGGCTGGCCTGGCCCGCGGGTGGCTGTGGGGCCGGTCCATATTGTCAAAGCCGATATAGTCGGGAACGATCACCTGCGGTTAATTGCCGGTTCGCCCGACGGTGGCTCGCTAAAGGCAATTGCGTTTCGCGCTGCGTCGACCGAGTGGGGCCAGGCCCTGCTCCATTCTACTCGCGGCAGGAAACTCTGGCTCGCTGGTCGGGCCAAGATCGACGACTGGGGAGCCCGCCCTGCTGCCGAGCTTCACCTGGAAGATGCGGCCTGGGCCGATTGACCCGGAAAGATCATGCCCATCTGCAAACTTGGGCTTGACCGTCACGATTACCGCCACTAGATGCGCGGCTCGCCTCCGGGATGGACCATTTATGGCCCCTTCGTCTAGCGGTTAGGACGCGGCCCTTTCACGGCTGAAACACGGGTTCGATTCCCGTAGGGGTCACCACCCCGGAGGCGCTTCACTACAATTGATCGGTCATGCAGCGAGCTGTGCATTTCTGCGCGATCCTTGCCGGATCGGGCTGGCAGCGCTTCCGGATACGCTCTACACGCTCGCGCATGGCGTCTGACGAGACATTTCCCTGGCCGGGTATTATCCTGGCAGCCGGAACAACCGTCATCCTTGCCATTGCGGGGCTCGGTTTCTTTTACGCTGTGCTCCTGCTGATTGTTTGGATCGGCTCTTTGTGGCTGGTCCAGCCTCCTCCGACAGACTTGGCAAAAGCAGAAGCTCCCAGCGCTTTTTCCCGCGAAGGTATGGCCGATATGATCGAGCATTCGGGCATACCCCTGATGCTTAGCGAGCGCGGACGGATCATCATTGCCAATCGCGCCGCACGCGAATTGCTCGGCGCGCACATCATAGGGCAGGATTCGCGCGTGGCGATGCGTCATCCGGAGGCGATTGCCCTGATGGATCGACCCGCCTCAGGCGAAGCGACGGTGACCGGGCTGGTGCGCCCGAAAGACATCTGGAAGATGAGCCGGTACCGGATGAATGACGATGTCTCTGTGATCGAGCTCGTAAGCCGCACTGCGGAGGTGGATATCAGCCGCGCGCACACCGATTTTGTCGCCAATGCTAGTCACGAGCTGCGCACGCCGCTCGCATCAATTATCGGCTATGTCGAGACCCTGAGCGAGGACCCGGCAAGTCTCGACACACCTATAGCTGCGAAGTTTCTCGACACGATCCACCGTGAGGGGCGTCGGTTGCAGAGCCTGGTCGGAGATTTGATGTCGCTATCGCGCATTGAGGCCGAAAAGCATGAAAGCCCGTCGGTTAAGGTCGAGCTGCGAAATCTTGTGGAAAGGGCGGCCAAGGATGCGGCTTCGACGCCGGATCGCGCAGGGCGCCTCGAGTTCGACCTTGCGCGTGATTTCCAGATTGCGGGCGATGTCCAGCAGCTTGAGCAAATGATCCGCAACTTGGTCGATAACGCATTCAAATACGGCCATCACGACACGCCGGTTCGAGTCAGCCTGAGCGAAGCCGCCAATGGCGACGCGAAACTGGAAGTCGCCGATCAGGGTGAAGGCATTCCTGACGAGCATATCCCCCACCTGACCCGGCGGTTTTACCGCACCGATCCGGGGCGCAGCCGGGCCTCTGGTGGCACCGGGTTGGGGCTGGCGATCGTCAAACACATTGTGCAGCGGCATCGCGGGCGCTTGGATATAGAGAGCAAGGCTGGAGTCGGCACAGTTGTGACCGCCCGGATACCGCAATGGCGTGACGATATGGCGCGCAGCACCGACCCTCGCTCGGCACCTGAAATTGAGAGCGAGGTATAGGCCGCCAATGTCATCAATCTGCCATATATCTTCAGCAACGCGGTGCCGTTCCTTGTTCTCTCGCCAGAGCAACGCTACGGGGCAAAAAACCGCAAGCCTGATCCGGCTTTCACCGACTGCACACACGCCAAATCGGAATCGAACCTAAGACATGTCGCCAGTCTTCCTCATCCTGCTAGCGCTGGGCCTTGGTCTGGCTGGCTGGCTGGCTGGCCGGGCACGCGCTTGGAGCTTCCTGCGTGCTTCGGAAGAGAAACGCGTTGTGGCCCGCCCGACTTACCACGCGTGGTATGTTGCCTTGTGGGTGGGGATCCCCCTGCTTTTGTTTGCGGTCATCTGGGCGACATTTTCGCCAGCTCTGATTCTCCAATCGGTTCTCGCCAGCAGTGCTGCCGAAGCCTTGCCGCAATTCGGTTTCCAGCGTGATGCTATTCTGGCCGAGGCCAAGGCGGTCGCGCTGGGCAATGCCACCAGCGTCTTCAATCCGGCTGCGGCTGAACTGGTCGAGCCATTCCGCGATGCGATAACGCGCTACAACATTATGGGCGGCGGCCTCGCTTTGGCGATGTCGCTGATCACGGGGATCTGGTCTTACACAAGGCTCAATCCGCAATTTACGGCGCGCGTCAGGGTGGAACGGGCCGTCATGGCGATCCTGCTGCTAGCTTCGCTTGTCGCGATCCTGACGACTTTTGGCATCCTCGCCAGCCTGATCTTCGAAACGATCCGCTTCTTCGGCATGGTCTCGCCGATCGATTTTCTGTTCGGAACCCACTGGAATCCGGACCCGATGGCCAATCCCGAAGCACCGCAAGGCGATCGCTATGGCGCGATCCCGCTGTTTTGGGGCACGATCTTCATCGGTGCGATCATTGCGATGATCGTGGCTATCCCGCTTGGCCTGATGAGCGCGATCTACCTGACCCAATATGCCAGCCCGACCTGGCGTCGGTGGCTGAAACCGGCCCTGGAAATTCTCGCCGGTGTCCCGACGGTCGTCTATGGATATTTCGCCGCGCTGACAGTGGCCCCCTTCATTCGTGACCTTGCTCTATCTTTGGGGATTTCCAACGCGTCGAGCGAGAGCGCGCTGGCCGCAGGTTTGGTCATGGGCGTAATGATCATTCCGTTCGTTTCTTCGATGGCTGACGACAGTATTGCCGCCGTACCGCAGGCTATGCGTGATGGCAGCCTGGCTATGGGCGCAACCAAGTCGGAGACGATCAAGCGCGTTCTGGTTCCTGCCGCCCTGCCCGGAATTGTTGCCGGCGTCATGCTCGCCATCAGCCGTGCGATTGGCGAAACCATGATCGTTGTGATGGCAGCGTCAACCGCTGCAAACCTGACCGCCAATCCATTGGAGGCCATGACAACCGTGACCGTCCAGATCGTTGCCCAGCTGACCGGCGAAGGCAGTTTCGATCACCCCGCCACCCTAAGTGCCTTCGCGCTCGGGCTTGTCCTTTTCATGGTGACCCTCGCGCTGAATTTCTTCGCGCTGCGCGTCGTCAAGCGGTTCCGTGAAGCCTATGAATAACACTGCACCCTCACCCGATGCAGAAAAGCGCAAGGCGGCTTTCGAGAAAAGGCTGGCCGAACGCTATTCTGCGGAGAAGCGGTTCAAGTTCCTGGGGCTCGCGGCAATCACCTTCTCGGTGATGGTCCTCGTCGTCCTGCTCGGGAACATGCTCTACAATGGCGTCGCGGGTTTCCAGCGCGATGAGCTGCGCGTTACGGTCAACCTGGCTGAATCGGGTATCAGCGGAGATTCCAACACCCTCGCCCTTCCCAACGCCGTCCAGTCGCTGGAGCTTCAGGGTCTGCCTGACGTTGTCTCGTTCGCGGCAGAGCAGTCTTTGGGAGCGGAAGGGGCGCAACAGATCAGTGCCGAGGGCTGGCGTGAAGTCGCTGACCGGGTCATCGCGAACCCCGCTCTCCTAAGTGAAGAAACGACCTTCTGGCTCGCGGCGTCCGGCGATCTTGCGCAAGGAGTAAACGGAGAGGGTTCGCCCGAAATCCAGCAATTGGCCGAGCAGTTGCAAGCCAACGGCCACCTCGAAAGCAATTTCGACTTCGGGTTCCTGACCCGCTCTGACGCCACCGACCCCCAACAAGTGGGTATATGGGGCGCGCTCAAGGGCTCGATCCTGACCATGATCGTTACCTTGCTCCTCGCTTTCCCGATCGGCGTGTTGGCGGCCCTGTATCTTGAGGAATACGCCCCCAAGAACCGCTGGACCGATGTGCTCGAGGTTTCGATCAACAATTTGGCTGCGGTTCCCTCGATCATTTTCGGTTTGCTTGGCCTTGCAGTGTTCCTGTGGATGTTCCCCAATTTCCGCTCGGCACCGATTATTGGCGGCATGACGCTGGCCCTGATGACAATGCCCGTGATCGTCATATCAGGCAGGAATGCGATCAAGGCGGTTCCGCCCTCGATCCGTGACGGTGCGCTCGCTGTGGGTGCATCCCCCGTACAGGTCGTGTTTCACCACGTTCTCCCATTGGCTTTGCCAGGCATTCTCACTGGGACAATTATCGGCATGGCCCGGGCTCTGGGCGAGACAGCGCCATTGCTGATGATCGGGATGCGCGCTTTCGTCGCGACGCCGCCTGACGGGTTCACATCCCCCGCGACTGTCCTGCCGGTGCAAATCTTCCTGTGGTCCGACGAGATCGACCGCGGCTTTATAGAGCGGACCAGTGCCGCCATTATCGTGCTACTGCTGTTCCTCCTGCTGATGAACGGCCTCGCAATCTACCTGCGCAACAAATTCGAGAAAAGCTGGTGACAGTCATCCACGAAATGGAAACCCCCACCAATCCGAAGATGCGGACGCAAGGCGTGTCTGTCTTCTACGGTGACAAGATGGCCATCGACGATGTGTCGATCGACATCCCGGCTGAGTTTGTGACCGCCTTCATCGGCCCGTCGGGTTGTGGCAAATCCACTTTTCTGCGCACCCTCAACCGCATGAACGATACGATTCCGACCGCGCGAGTGGAAGGTACGATCGAGCTGGAGGGAGAGGATATCTATTCCAGCAAGATGGATGTCGTTCAGCTCAGGGCCCGGGTCGGGATGGTGTTCCAGAAGCCCAACCCCTTCCCCAAATCGATCTATGACAACATCGCCTATGGCCCCAGCATTCACGGCCTGGCGGAGGGCAAAGGTGAGCTGGACGAGATCGTCGAGCGATCCCTGCAACGCGCCGGCTTGTGGAACGAGGTCAAGGATCGACTGACTGAATCGGGCACAGCATTGTCGGGCGGCCAGCAACAGCGCCTGTGCATCGCGCGCGCCATCGCTGTCGATCCGGAAGTGATCCTTATGGACGAGCCCTGCTCCGCACTGGATCCGATTGCCACGGCAAAGATCGAAGAGCTGATTGCCGAACTTACCGGCAAATATGCTATCGTTATTGTCACCCACTCCATGCAGCAGGCTGCGCGCGTTTCACAGCGGACCGCATTTTTCCATCTGGGCACGATGGTAGAATATGGCCCGACCAGCGAAATCTTCACCAACCCCTTGGAAGAACGCACCAAGGATTACATAACTGGCCGCTACGGATGAACAACGAACACACAGTCAAAGCCTTCGACGAGGACATCACGCGTCTGCGCGGGCTGATTGCAGAGATGGGCGGCCTATCCGAAGTCGCCTTGCAGAACTCACTCGAGGCGCTGATTTCGGGCGATCAGGATATGGCCCGCGAAGTGGTCCGTCGTGACAAGGAAATCGACGTCCTGGAATCAGAGGTCGACAAGCTGGCGGTCCGCATCATCGCCCTGCGCGCGCCCATGGCAGACGATCTGCGCGAAGTGATCGCAGCTTTGAAGATTGCCGGTGTTGTGGAGCGGATTGGCGACTATTCGAAGAACATCGCAAAGCGGGTCGGCAAGGTCGAAGGTCGCGACCGCTTTGAACCGCTGACCTTGCTGCCGGCCATGGCCGATATCGCAACCGAAATGGTTCATGACGTGCTGACCGCGTACTCGGCGCGCGACCCTGTCCTGGCACTCGAAGTGATCGCGACAGACGAGAAGGTCGATGCCTTTTACAACAGCATCTTCCGCAACCTTGTCAGCCACATGGTGGAGAATCCGGCCACCATTTCGAGCGCCGCGCAACTGCTGTTCGTGGCCAAGAACATCGAACGGATCGGTGATCATGCGACCAATGTGGCAGAAATGGTGCATTTCGCCGCGACCGGCGATTATCCCCCTGACGATGACTAAAAATTGTCAGGCTTGAAACAAATCTGACCCATCATTGCCATACTACTCGTCCCGACGCTAACGTTGCGGAGTGGTAGACGTGCCTTCAGCAAAGCTCCTTCTGGTAGAGGATGATCCGGCTCTGTCAGAGCTGCTTGAATATCGTTTCACCAACGAAGGGTATCAGGTGCGGGTTACCGCGGATGGTGATGAAGCCCTGCTCTTGGCGAGTGAGGAGTTGCCCGACCTGATCCTGCTTGATTGGATGATCGAAGGGACCAGCGGCATAGAGGTTTGCCGTCGTCTGCGCCGCGACAAGCACACAGCGCATGTTCCGATCATCATGCTCACCGCCCGCGAGGCAGAGGATGACCGGATCAGGGGCCTCGATACCGGTGCTGATGACTATGTGACCAAACCCTTCAGCCCGCGCGAGTTGCTGGCACGGGTCGCTGCAGTCATGCGGCGCATTCGCCCCGCGCTGGCCGGGGAATCTGTGCAAGTCGGCGACATCATGCTCGATCCGGTTGCCCACAAGGTCAGCCGGCGCGGAACGGTCCTACAATTGGGGCCTACGGAGTATCGTCTGCTCAAGTTCTTTATGGAAAGCCCGGGACGAGTGTTCAGTCGCGGACAATTGCTCGATGGTGTGTGGGGCACAGGCAGCGATATCGAATTGCGTACCGTGGACGTGCATATCCGCCGGCTGCGTAAGGCGATCGAGATGGAAGGGGCGAAAGATCCGATCCGCACCGTGCGCTCTGCCGGGTATGGGCTGGAAGCGACCTAGCGGCAGGCCCCGCCAAAACCCCATCCCTTCTGGTCGAAGTGGAAATGGTCACGGTGGGCAGCGTTATAGTCGGGCGACAAGACCGTTCCGAACACATCGCATGCTGTGTCGCGCCCGCGCCTTAGAAACTTCGCGTCGTCGTCCTGATCATCCCAGTTATTGAGCAGGCTGATACGGCTGCCATCCTCCAGCACAAACGCCGCGATATCGATGGCATTAGCAGTGGCATGTTCGCTCCACGGCCCTTCATCCGCGCCGTAGATACGCCTGCAATTATAGGCTCCAAGATGCTCTATTCCCGCGACTTTCTGGCCGTAAATCTCTCTGGCCGCGGGTTGAACACCCTGTTCCAGCCAGATTTCCAATCCAGCAGCCACTGCGCAACTTGTCGCCGGGGATGAAGGCGTGAACGGGAATTGTTCGAGACGCGTCGGATCGGCGCGGCGACATGGGCCTTCGCCTGCCGATGGGAGTGTGGAGAAGGCAACAGCGCTGCGTTCCAGAACAGCGCGGCATTGGGCAGGATTCTCACGCAGGCTGACTAGTTTGCGTTCTGTTGCCCAACCCGGGGGATCGCGCAGGTCGAGAGGGGCCCAGGGGTTCGAGCCGGGGTTGTCCTGTAGCCAGTTCCAGCCCCCGATGGCAGCGGCGAAGCACAATAGGGCTAGCAAGGCGTAGCGATCCCAGCGCAGTTTCCCGATGCTGCGACGGATGCTCCAGTTCAACTTTGGCGGCCGCTTGCTCAATGAAAATCTCGTGATTTGGGAATGATCCGGGCATTGCGCGGATGCCCCCTCGATGGTGGCAATTCATCGATCAGTTCGCGCGGGCGGATCTTGGTATCTGCCGGCCCTTCCTGCCATGGCTCAATCGGCTGATAGGGGGTATCTGCGACGGCCTGCTTTCTGCCGGGCGTGCTGTGCTTGTCCGGCAGGGGATTATTGACGTGATCGGCCCGGGCGATCGGGGTCGGCATCATATCGTCGGATAACTTGGCCAGTTGATGGGTCGCATCGGTCATATGATGGGCGATGACATGGATCACTTCGTCATCATACTCCACTCGCCCGCGCACTTCCATCAGGCGTGATCCCATCACGACTTTGCGCTGTTTTTCCTTCAGGTCCGGCCACACGACTAGGTTTACCACGCCGGTTTCATCCTCCAGCGTGATGAAACAGACACCCTTGGCGCTGCCGGGTCGCTGCCGGATCAGAACCACACCGGCGACTTGCACCATGCTCCGCATCTTGCGGTCGCGCAGGTCGCAGGCACGCACAAAGCCTCGCTGGGCCAGTTCAGGGCGCAGAAACGCCATCGGATGGGCTTTCAGGCTGAGCCGCGTGGTCTGGTAATCGGCCACAACCTCTTCGGAGAGTGGCATGGCGGGGAGCATCGTCTGTTTACGCTCTGCCCCTTCATCACGCTCTGCAGCGGCGCGGAACAGCGGCAGGTCCGGCCCTGCAACCAGGCTGCGGGCATCCCACAACGCCTGCCTGCGCGGCAACCCCATCGAGGTGAAGCAATCGGCACTGGCAAGCCGTTCGGCATGGGCGGGACTGATACCGGCACGATCACGCAGCGCCCTGACGTCCGCGAAGGCTCCATTGTCCTCGCGTTCGGCAACCATCTGCGCCGCGATATGCTCGGGAAACCCGTCAACCTGCCGCAGGCCAAGCCGCAAGGCGATATGGGTGTCGAGCCGGCCCTCCTCGCCTTGCTGACGTGTCGGCGCAGAGACCTCCTCCAGCGTGCAGTCCCACTGCGACTCATTGACGTCCGCCGGCAGCACCTGCACCCCGTGCTCGGCCGCATCGCGCACGATCTGGGCGGGCGCATAGAACCCCATCGGTTGTGAATTGAGCAGGCCACAGGCGAAGGCCGCCGGGAAATGGCATTTGAGCCAGCTCGACACATACACCAGATGCGCAAAGCTGGCCGCATGGCTTTCCGGAAAGCCATATTCGCCAAAGCCGCGGATCTGGTTGAAGCACCGCTCGGCAAAATCGCGCTCGTAGCCGCGCGTCACCATCCGCTCGACCATCATATCCTGCAATTCATCCACCATCCCGCGACTGCGGAACGTCGCCATTGCCTTGCGCAGGCGATTTGCCTCCAATGAGGAGAATTTGGCCGCATCCAGTGCGATCTTCATCGCCTGTTCCTGGAAGATCGGGACCCCCAGCGTGCGTTCGAGAATAGAGGAGAGTTCGTCAGGCGGCCCATATTCGGGGCTCGGGGCCGGTATCACGACCTTCTCTGCTCCCCTGCGCCGCTTCAAGTAGGGATGCACCATGTCGCCCTGGATCGGGCCAGGACGAACAATCGCCACCTGGATCACCAAGTCGTAGAATTCACGCGGGCGCAAACGCGGCAGCATGTTCATCTGCGCTCGGCTTTCTACCTGGAAAACACCCAGCGAATCCCCCTTGCGCAGCATCGCATAGGTTTCCGGATCCTCGCGCGGGACGGTGGCAAGATCGAGTTGCCTTTCATGATGATTTTCAAGCAGATCAAGGCATTTCTTGATGCAGGTAAGCATCCCCAATGCCAGCACATCGACTTTCAGGATGCCGAGCGCTTCGATATCATCCTTGTCCCATTCGATGAAACTGCGATCCGGCATAGCGCCATTCCCGATCGGCACCGTTTCCGTCAGCGCGCCCTCTGTCAGGATGAAGCCCCCGACGTGCTGGGACAAATGCCTTGGCATTCCAATCATTTGCTGGGTGAGATTCAATACGCGTTTCAACTGTGGATCGGCCAAATCCATGCCGGTTTCCGCCACATGGGTTTCCCCTATCTCGCGCCCGTGACCGCCCCACACCGTACGCGACAGAGCGGATGTCACATCCTCGCTCAAACCCATCGCCTTGCCGACTTCGCGGATTGCCATACGCGGGCGATAGTGGATCACTGTTGCAGTCAGCCCGGCCCGATGGCGCCCATATTTGGCGTAAATGTGCTGGATCACCTCTTCGCGCCGCTCATGCTCGAAATCGACATCGATATCGGGCGGTTCCTTGCGCTCCTCCGAAATGAAGCGGTCGAACAGCAGCTGGTGCTTGGCTGGATCGACACTGGTGATGCCAAGGCAGAAACATACCGCCGAATTGGCCGCACTGCCCCGCCCTTGGCACAGGATCGGCGGATCGACATCGTTGCGGGCAAAGTCGACGATATCCTTGATGGTGAGGAAATAGCGCGCCAGATCGAGCTTTGCGATCAACGCCAATTCCCGTTTCAGAGTATCCCGCACGATCACAGGGACGCCGGTGGGATAGCGCCATTCCGCACCACAAAACGTCTCTTTTTCAAGATATTGCTGTGGCGTCATGCCGTCAGGATATATCTCTTGCGGGTACTCGTAGCGCAGCTCATCCAGGCTGAAGCGACACGCATCGGCGACTTCGCGCGCTGCCGTGATCGCATGGGGCCAGCGGGCAAACAGATGCACCATCACTTCGGGTGATTTCAGATACCGCTCACCATTGCCGTGGAGCAGATGGCCTGCCCGTGCGACGGTCGTCTTGTGACGGATCGCGGTCATCACATCCTGCAAGGGGCGGCGCTCGGGCACATGGTAATGCACGTCATTCGTCGCCAGCAGGCCCAGCCCATTGTCTGTGGCCAGAGAGTCGAGCCGGTCTATCCGGGCGATATCGTCACCCATATGGAGGTAGCTGGCAGCGAGGTGACGCAGCGTCGGAAGCGCCTGCACCAGATACGCAAGCAGGTCCGGCAACGTAGCTGTCACTGTCTCTTGCAGCGCCGCCCCGTCCAGACCCACCACATTGCCCGTATGTTCGATGGTGAACATGGCGGACAGGTCACGCGGGGGGAGCAGGATCAATTGCACGCCCTCGCTATGCCCGGCCAACATGGAGAGCGAGATGTCGCACTGCCCCTTGTCCTGCCATTGGCCGTCCAGCTTCGCCATTCGGCCTGCGCTGATCAGGCGGCATAGACGGCCATAAGCTGCACGATCGCGAGGATAGGCGAGGAAGGCCAACCCCTCCACCGTCTCTATCCGCGTCCCGATCACCGGACGCAGCTTGAGCGTTGTCGCCTCGGTATGAATGCGCACCACCCCGGCCATGGTGTTGGCATCGGCAATCCCGATTGCATCATAGCCTGCCAGATGCGCTGCCAGAACCAAGTCCACCGCGTCGCTCGCCCCGCGCAGGAAGCTGAAACAACTGAGCAGCCCGAGCTCGACAAAGGGCGCGCGCGGTGGGGGCTCTATCGCATCGGGATCGATCTCGATCCGGCGCTTGTCTGGCGTGAGCGGTGCGTCGGGCATCTCACGCCTCCAACCCCGCCAATCGCTTCTTCACTGCAGCAAGATCGCGCGCGAACAAAGCCGCTTGCTCCTCATGCGCCGCGCCATCCAGCCTGAGCAGGTAAGCTGGATGCGCCGTGACCCATAATTCGCTGCCATCCTCCAGCGGGATCGGGGCACCGCGAACCTTGGCCATGCTCACCGTCTTGCCGAGTATCCCGCGCGCCGCACTTGCCCCCAGCGCCAGGACGATCTTCGGTTGCACCAGAGCGCGCTCGCTCTCGAGCCACCACCGGCAAGTGTCGATTTCCTTCGCTGTCGGGGACTGGTGCAGCCGCCGCTTGCCACGCTGCACAAATTTGAAGTGCTTTACGGCATTGGTGACATAGGCGCTGCGCCGCTCGATCCCTGCTTGCTCGATATAACGATCAAGCAGCTGCCCGGCAGGCCCGACAAAAGGTCGACCCGCCCGGTCTTCCTGATCACCCGGCTGCTCACCCACGATCATCAGGGCGGCCCCGGCAGGGCCCTCACCCATCACTGCCTGGTTATCGAGCCCACCAATCGGGCATTGGCGACACTGGTGGATCGCACGGTCAATCGCCTCCAGCGTTTCCGGCCGGTCCGAAGCAGCGCGCTCCCCGGCCGCGACCATCATCGCTTCACGCGACTGCGCCCCAGCAATAAGGTCTGGAATAAGAGAGGCTTCGGGCAAGTTCTTCCAATACTTCTTGGGCATTTCGGAAAGCATTGCGCCCACTTTCAGCCGTGCCGGGTTGAAGATGGAGGCGTAGTAAGTCTTCCACAGATCCTCCGCCGGATCGCCCTGCGGCGCATCGCCTTTTTGCGCCGGAGGACCTTCGCGCATTGTGCTGCCATCCCAATGCAGCGTGCCGCGCGGGGTCAGGATCGACCAGCGCATATTGGCGAAACGGCGTTTGAAAAAGCCGGCATTGGCGCGCAGGATATGATGGTCGGGCTCGAACCATGCGACATAATGCTCTTCGCCATCCTGCTCCTTCACCTGCCGGAAGCGGACAAAGGCATGCATCTTGTGGCTGTCACGCCGCACATTCTTGTCCAGCTCCTCCAGCTTGCGCACATCGGGATCGGTCTTGTCTTCCGTGATCCGCGGCTGCGTTTGCTGGCGCCAGACGAGACGATAGAGCAGCGCAAACCGCTCCGAATCGGAATGCAGGACAGCATTCCTTGCCAGACTCAGGAAGCGTTTGCTGGCCCGGATCGGCCGCGCATCCCTATCCGGCACCGGCAAGCGGGTATCGCCGCCTGCAAACAGATCGCCAGAACTGCCGGGCTCGGTCCACGCGACCCGGTCTGGCGGCACATCGCATTGCACCAGCATCCGCGCCCGCTCCCGCCAGAAAGCAAAATCGTCCGGACGCGGGATATGCACTGCGTAATAGGCGCCGAGGCGGACATTCTGCATCGTGGTCATGCCGCAAACAGCTCCAGTTGCTCCTGCTTGGGAGCCAGCAGGCGGCGCAGGTCCGCACGGTCCGTCAGCAGCGTCGGGCGCCAGTCACACGTCACAATGAAAGGGCGGATTTTGCCGAGAGACACCGTCAGCTTGGCGATATCATCAAGCCGCAACGTCCGGTGCCGTCGGGCAATCAGGATCCTGCTCACCGCCTTCACACCCAGCCCCGGCACGCGCAGCAATTGCTCCTTGCTCGCACGCTGCACATCAACCGGGAACTGTTCCCGGAATTTCAGGGCCCAGGCCAGCTTGGGATCGATGTCCAGCGGCAAGTTCCCGTCCGCTCCCGTCGCCTGCATGATCTCACCCGGTTGATAGCCATAAAACCGCATCAGCCAGTCGGACTGGTAAAGCCGGTGCTCACGAATCAGCGGCGGACGCTTCAAAGGCAGCACCGCGCTGGCATCAGGAATCGGGCTGAAAGCCGAATAGTAGACCCGTCGCAGGCGGAAATTGTCATACAGACGGCTTGCCTTGCCAACGATATCGGCATCGCTGGCAGCATCCGCGCCGACAATCATCTGGGTCGACTGGCCTGCCGGGGCAAAACGCGGCGCGTGTTTGAAGCGCTTCTTCGCATCCTTGGCCTCTACAATCGCCATCTTGGTGCCACCCATGGCCCCTTCGATCTGGCGCGCATCCTTGTCCGGCGCGAGCCGTGTGAGGCCCGCATCGGTTGGCAGCTCCACATTGATCGACAGACGGTCGGCGTAAAGGCCGGCCTGCCGGATTAATTCCGGATCAGCCTCGGGAATGGTCTTCAGGTGAATATAGCCGCGAAAATCATGCTCCTCGCGCAGGATCCGCGCTGTTTCCACCATCTGCTCCATCGTATGGTTGGAGCTCTTGATGATGCCGGAGGAGAGGAACAGTCCCTCGATGTAATTGCGTTTGTAGAAGCTCAGAGTCAGGTCCGCGACTTCCTGAGGCGTAAAGCGCGCGCGGCGGACATTGCTGCTCTTGCGGTTGATGCAATAATGGCAATCGAAAATGCAGTGATTGGTCAGCAGCACCTTCAGCAGGCTGATGCACCGGCCATCAGGCGCATAGGCGTGGCAGATTCCCATACCCTCGGTCGAGCCCATACCTTTCCCGCCCAGCGAATTCTTCTTCGCCGTGCCGGAGGAGGCGCAGGAAGCATCATACTTCGCCGCGTCGGCAAGGATCTCAAGCTTTTGCAGAATCGTCTGATGAGGCATATGTTCTGTATATGTTCCATCACACTTTTCATCTAGTGCAAACTCTGCAACTCATTGCGCCAGTCAGTACCGCCTCATGTGAACTATCTCGTACAGTTTACGGCCTTGGCAGGAACCAGATCGCTGGCAGACCGTAATAGCTGCACGGACCGGGCCCCTCTGGCGAATGCAAAAGCATTCGTGATGTCGGACGTATCGCAACAGGTGGCCCGCAATTTCAAACAGGGTTGCCACTATATTTCGCGAGGCGCGCCGCAGCATAGCTGAACGCGCCACGCAAGTTCAGGAGTTGGATATGAAAACCCTTGCTTTTCTGGCCGTCGCCTCGCTGGCTGCCACCCCCGCCTTAGCACAAAAAGACTGGAATTTCGGTGATGGCACCACGCCCGAGCGTTGGTCCACCGTCAACAGCGCTTATGCACTATGCGATGCAGGCCTGACCCAGTCGCCGATCGATCTTGGCAATGCCAATGCCATCGGCAATGTCAAAGTTTCCACCAATTACGGCCAGACCACCGGTGCTATCGCCCTTGGCGATGAGAAGGTGCAGGTCGATTTCCAGCCCGGCATGGGTATGACCTCGGGCGATAAGGCATTCGGCCTGGTCCAGGTTCATTTCCACACCCCGGCCGAGCATGCGATCAACGGTGAACGTCACCCGCTAGTCGGCCACTTCGTCCATGCTACCGAAGGTGGTGAACTGGGCGTGCTGGGTATCATGTTCGAAGAAGGCGAAGCCAATGGCGCACTGCAAAGCGTGATTGACGCTGCCGGTTCAGGCAATGGCACCGCTGTTTCCTTCGACGTGAACGACATGCTGCCTGATGACGTATCGGTGTTCCGTTACATGGGCTCGCTTACGACACCGCCCTGCAGCGAAGGCGTTAATTGGCATGTGTCCAAGTCCACGATGACTGCCAGTGCAGAGCAGATTGCAGCCTTGTACGAGCTCTTGGGTGACAGCGCCCGCACGGTGCAGCCGCTTGGTGGCCGCTTGCTGGTTGCGCCGGAGTAAGGCCTCCAAAAATCTAGCACTGAGGAGGCGCGTCTCGCAGAGGCGCGCCTTTTCTGTTTCCAACAACTGGATATTCAGGCGCATAGCCCCTGCAAGTACCAGTCCGGCAAGCCACCTCGACCATCACCGATCAGGCCGTGGCGATAGATCCAGTAACGGCGGCCCCGATCATCTTCGATACGATAATAATCGCGCAACCGCACGGTGGAGCGTTCACGCCACCATTCCGGCGCGATCCGCTCCGGCCCCTCTACCCGCACCACTTCGTGCACTTCGCCCCGCCACCGGAAACGGCGGGGATATCCGTCAGGCGTCGCATAAAGGACCGCGATCGGTTCGGCCCGGTCGAGCAGTTTGAGCGGGCGGGCATGGAAACGCAGCTCTTCCTGTGCCGCAGGCGGAGGCTCCAACGGAGGTTGCCAGCGTTGTGCACGCTCCGGAATGTGGCTGCCAAACGGAATTGGCCGACGCACGGCACGCGGGCCAAGCCGGGTGGTCAGCCGGTCAATACAGGCTGCAAGGGATGTTCCGTGTTCTTCAGCTGCGGCTTCGATATCACCTTGCGCAAGTGCAAGCGGCTCTGCCCAGCTGGCACGCAGGCGCACAGTCTCGATCCCGAAGCCGGCATCGACATCATCAAGCTTCTCGGCAAACAGGCGGCACATATGCTCCGCCGCGCGTGTCGCTGCAGACAGTTCAAGCCGCCGGACTGTCACCTCGCCATCGACCCGCCACAATCCCAGCTCCAGCCTGCGCGCGCCTTCGCCCTTCCCCTCCAATTCCCGCGCCAGATCGGCGGCAAGATCGCGGAGCACCTGGTCCAGCAGGTCCCGATGCCGGATGGGTTCGGCCAGACGGCGCTGCACCAGTGGCATTTCGTGCGGGACCACGGGCAATAGCGGCTCGGGAATTTTGCCCAGCAACTGGTCCATCCGCACAAGTGGATTGGCTGCGGGTGACCGACGGTTGCGGAAACGCCGCATGATTGCATCGCGGCCGCCTCCCTCATGCTCGACCTTGCCCAGTTCACCGAGTGTCTTGAGGCCGAGCCGTCGCAGGATGGTGATCACATCCTCGTCAAGCCGCAGAGCAGCGACCGGCAATTCGGACAGGCGCGCCTCCATATCGTCATCGCTCGACAGGATGCTGCATGGCGGGCCGAAATGGGACAGCGCCCAGGCGGCACCGGCAGTGGGCGCAATGGCAAAACACGCCGTGACACCGCGTTTGGCAAACATGGCCTGGGCATCGGATAGCAACCTGGCTTCGCCGCCAAACAGATGCGCAACCGCCGTCACATCGACGAGTACCCCGTCAGGCGGATCGAGCGCAGACCACGGCCCCCATCGCTGGGCCCACTCTGCCAGCTTCTCCAGCGCATCGATATCTCCCGCCGCATCACTGGGGGCGACTTTAAGTTCAGGGCACAATGTCCGCGCATCGGCCAGCATCATGCCTTTGCGAGCGCCGGCTGCGGCACCTGCATCATTGGCCGCATCGATCCGTGGGCCATGGGCAGTCTCGGTGATCAGCGCCAGCGGGTCGGCATCCACCCCTTCCCCGCGCAGCGCGCCTTCAGCAAGCCGCCAGCGATCGATCGCGAGACGCGCGCACCAGATGGAAAGGATTCGCCGTGGCGGCGTTTGGCCTTTCCCTGTGGGCCGCAGGTCTGGCGACAAGTCCTGTGCCGTCATCATGCATTGTCCATTTGCCGGGAGCGTGGCTGCGAGCCCGGAACAGTTCGGCCTGCCAGCCAGGTACACCGGGGGCTTGCCCATTCCAGTCCGGCTTCGCGGACACGGCGCTATGGGCTTCCCACCGCAACCGTGCCGAGGAAAGGTCACGCCCGGCATCGTGCCGCACCAGCCACAAGGGCACGCCATGCTTTTCTGCGGTAAGGCTAAGGCGCCGCGAAGCAGTGAAATCGAGCGGTTTGGGATTGCCCGCGAGTTCCCCGATCACGCAGGCAAGATCGCGGCAACGCAACCCCTCCTCCAACGCGAACAGGGCATCTTTAGGCTTGTTGGCCATCACATGGATCACCCGATGGCGGATTTCTTCAGGCAAGCCCGGGCGATAAGGTCTGCCGTTGAGCCTGACCGCAGCGCGATCCTGAACCCACAGGATTGCGCGACGGTCCTCCGCCTCGGCGCTTGCGCCAGCCCTCCGGGACCGTAGTTCATCCAACGCCAGCGCAAGCGCCAGCCCCGCCCCGCTTGCTTCGCGTCCATTGGCAAAAACCTCGCTATGGCGTGCGAAGTGCCCTTGCTGTGCAAGGCCCGGGCGCCAGCGACTGCTTCGCGCAGCCGAAAGCGCGGCGATATCGGCGCTTCCCAAAGTCGGGAGCGCGGGTGAGAGATTTTGCTTTGCCATAGTCAGTAGAATCGCATGTTCTATTTATGTTCCATATTCGATTGGGACGCAATGCTCCTGTCTCTCGGAACAAATTTCCTTCTCGACCCGTTGGTTAGGCGAAGAAGGAGACCCCCAATATGAATTACAACCAAGGCAACGCCGACGAACTTAAAGCCAAATTCTGGCACGCACTCGCCGATTCGCCCTTCGTGTTCCTCGAACGCACGGATGCACGCGACGATGCCGTCGTCATGACGGCGCAGCTGGACAAGGACGCCGACAGCGCAATCTGGTTCTTCACGACCAAGGATCATGACCTCGCCCAAATGGGCCCCGCCGTTGCGACCTTTGCCGGAAAGGATCACAGCATTTTTGCCCGGATCGAAGGTACACTGGCCCGCGAAAACAGCCGTGAGCGGCTGGAGAAGCAGTGGAGCAAAGTGGTCGAAGCCTGGTTCCCTGGCGGGAAAGATGATCCCAATCTGATCATGCTGCGAATGGATTTGGGCAATGCCGAAATCTGGAACAGCGATCTGGGCATCATGGCTACGGCAAAGATGCTGATGGGCAAAGATGTACGCGACGAAGCCCGCGAAGAACACGTCGAAACCGCACTCTAAACCAAGCCAAACACGCGCCGAAATAGAAAGGGCCGCCTTCATGGGCGGCCCTTTTGCTATCGGATAGGCTGATCTACTCGCCCAGGATCGAGGGGAAGATCCCCACGATCAGGATCACAGTGAGTGCAGCCGGACACAGCCAGCGGACAAGAAACAGCCAGAATCTCTCCAGCGGACCACTCAAGCCATTCTCGGAATCAATCAAACGCCGCTCTGCTATCCAGCCCACGAACACCGCCGTAAGGATCGCGCCGACTGGCATCAGGATTTTGCTGGTCACAGTGTCCAGCACATCGAACATGCCCTGCCCTTCAAACAAAGGCAGGAAGCCCAGAGGCTGGAAGTCTGACATGGTGTTAAACGAAAGCGCCGCCAGGACCCCGAGCAGCGCTGCTGCCACTGTCACGATAAGCGTTGCGACCGGACGTCCAAGATTGGCCTTCTCCTTCAACCACGCTGTCGGCGCTTCCATCAGTGAGACCGAGCTGGTCAGCGCCGCGAAGAACACCATCACGAAGAACAGCAGCCCGACCAGCGAACCAAACGGCATATTCTGGAAGCCGATCGGCAAGGACTGGAACATCAGGCCAGGGCCTGCATTCGGCTCCAGCCCGGCGGCAAATACAATCGGGAAAATCGCCAGACCCGCAATCAGGGCAACGGCGGTATCCGCCCCGGCAATGATCCCTGACGTGCCCGCCAGGTTCACATCACGGCCGACATAGGCACCGTAAGTCATCATGCCCGCAACGCCGAGCGACAGGGAGAAAAACGCCTGCCCTACCGCCGCCAGCATGACAGGCCCGGTCAGCTTTGAAGCATCGAAGGTAAACAAATACGCCACCGCTTCGCTGAAAGCCCCGGTGAAGGCACCATAAATCGTGATTGCCAGGAACAGGAAGAAAAACGCTGGCATCAGCCAGGTTGCCACCCATTCGATCCCGCTCGAGACGCCGCGCGAAACGAAATAGAACGTGATGGCGATGAACAGGGCGTGCAGCCCCACCATCAGGCCTGCATTGCCAAACAAGCCCGGCAACAATGCTTCCACATCTTCGGCCGGACGACCTTCGAACGCACCTCCGGTCAGCCCCGTGGCCACCAGATCGCTGGCAAAAACGCCGACATAATACAGCACCCAGCCACCGACGACGCAGTAGAAACTCAGCACAATGAATGCACCGGTCACTCCGAAAGAGGCCAAAGTGTCCCAATGTGACGACTTGCCCGATTCCGCCGCGATCTTGCGCACGCTCTCAGGCGCGGATGCTTGCCCGTGGCGACCGATCAAAGTCTCCGAAAGCAGGATCGGAAGGCCGATCAGGACGACACAAAAAATGTAGAACAGCACAAACGCGCCGCCGCCATTGGCCCCTGCCTCTGCAGGGAAGCGCCACATATTGCCGAGCCCAACGGCAGAGCCGACCGCAGCAAGAATGAAGGCCGAACGCGAGGACCAGCCTTCGCGCGGCGTAACGCCATCAGAACCCGTAGTGGCAACCATATCAGAAAAAGCCCTCTCACCGCGCGGCCCCCCGCGCCAAACAGGCGGCCCTTCTGCATGGAAAATCCGCCCCCGCCAAGGGGCAAGCTTTGCCTTTGCCCGCTCACACCGCTAATCGGTGGCTCATGTCTACGACCTTCCAGCTCGATACGAGCACAAGCCGTGCAAATCCGACGCCTGCCCCGATGAAGCGGCTGACGGTGCCCAGGATCCGGGCGCGGAAGAAAGACGGCGAGACCGAGACGCCGCTGGTCATGCTCACAGCCTACACCGCGCGGCAGGCGCAATTGCTCGATTCCCATTGCGATTTGCTGCTGGTCGGGGATTCGCTGGGGCAGGTGATCTATGGATTGCCATCGACGATTCCGGTCACCTTGCGCATGATGGCCGATCACGCCGCAGCTGTCGTGAGAGGCAGCTATCACGCCGTCGTTGTCGTCGACATGCCGTTCGGCAGCTATGAAGAATCGCCCCAAAAAGCCTTCGAGAGCGCGTCCTTCCTACTCAAGGAAAGTGGTGCAGCGGCAGTAAAGCTCGAAGGGGGTGAGGCGATGGCCGAAACCGTCGCCTTCCTGAGCCAGCGCGGTATTCCTGTCATGGGTCATGTTGGCCTTACGCCGCAAGCGGTGAATGTCCTGGGCGGCTATGCTGCCCGTGGCAGGAGCGATGCGGAGGCCGACAAGATCGTTGGCGATGCGAAGGCCCTTGACGAAGCGGGTGCCTTCTCCATCGTTATCGAAGGGGTCGTTGAGCCCATAGCAATCGCGGCAACGCAGGCAGTGGCGGCGCCCACGATAGGGATTGGCGCATCAGCCCAATGTGACGGACAGGTGCTGGTGACCGAGGATATGCTCGGCATGTTCGAGCGGGTGCCGCGCTTTGTGAAGAAGTACGGCAATATCGCCGAGACTATCGAACAGACCGCTCAGAAATATGCACAAGAAGTCAGGGAGCGGAGCTTCCCGACCGAAGACCAGACCTACCAACCCAAATAGGGCCACAAGGCTGCTTGCAGGCACAACGCGGATCGCCTAGCGGGCGCGACAATCGAAAACAGGGTCTTTCATGGCAACGCTGCTGCGCTTTTACACCTTCTCGCTGGTTTTTACCGCGATCTGTTTCATTCTCGCGGGCTGGTACGGCTGGGCCAGCACGGGAACCCTCGTCGGCACGCTGTCGATCCTGTGGATCGTATTCGTGCTCTCTATCCTCGAAGTGTCGCTCAGCTTCGACAATGCAGTGGTCAACGCAACCGTCTTGCGAGAAATGGACCCGGTCTGGCAGCGGCGGTTCTTGACGATCGGCATCCTTATTGCCGTATTCGGCATGCGGATTGTCTTCCCGATCGCCATTGTCGCCATTGCCGCAAATTTGGGGCCGGTCGAAGCAGTTACGCTCTCGCTGAACGAGCCTGAAGAGTATGAACGTATCGTCTCCGATGCCCATCTCGGCATTGCAGGCTTTGGCGGGGCTTTTCTGGCCATGGTCGGCCTTTCCTTCTTCTTCAGCGCAGACAAGGACGTGCACTGGATCGCGTCCATAGAGCGCGTCATCAATCGCTTCTCCAGCGTGCCGGCCATAGAAATCGGCTTTGTGCTGGCACTGGTCTACGGGATCTCGACGACGCTCACAGAAGCTGACTCGCTAGTCTTCCTTACGGCTGCCATTCTTGGCCTCGTGACCTATATCGGCGTCAACGCCCTAGGCGCGATTATCGAGCAGCGCGAAGCCCGCAAGAAGGCTGCGGGCGAGATTGTCCGCTCCGGCCTGGGCGGCTTTCTCTATCTGGAAGTTCTCGATGCGTCTTTCAGCTTCGACGGTGTGATCGGAGCGTTTGCACTGTCTAACAACATGATCATCATTGCACTGGGCCTGTCGGTGGGTGCCATGTTTGTACGCTCGATGACAATCCACTTGGTCGAACAAGGTACGCTCGCCCAGTATCGCTATCTGGAGCACGGGGCATTCTGGGCGATCATTGTGCTCGGTGTTATCATGTTGCTCTCGGCCAATATCCACATTCCGGAAACTATCACCGGCCTGATAGGCGCCGTTCTGATCGGCTTGTCCTTGTGGTGGTCAATCCGGCACAATCGCGTAGCAGCACGCGGCGATGATACGCCCGTCAATTCCGAGCCAAACTAGCCAACCTGCTCGACACAGGCGCCGCGATCATCAGCTGCAGCAAGTGATAAAGCAGCAAGGGCGCAATGACGAAACCTGCGGCCTCTGGCGGAAACAGCAGCGCTGCCAGCGGAGCCCCGATGGCGACACTTTTCTGGCTCCCTGCAAACAAGAAGGCGATCCTGTCGCCCAGTTTCAGGCCAAGTGCCGCCGAGGCAAGCCATGCCCCCGCATTCGCAACCAACAGAAACGCGATGGTCAGGCCGACCAACCACGCCATGCCGGTAAGGGATAGGTCTCGACCTATGCCTTGTTCTACGGCCCCTGAAAAAGCCACATAGACAGCAATCGCGATAACGATCCTATCGAGCCAGACAATCCGGTCCCGGCGTTGCTTGATCCAATCGAAGGTCCAACCCTGCACTGCCTGTCCGATGACAAAGGGCAAAACGAGAAGCAACGCGATCCGGACGATCACATCCGGGCCCGTATCCGCGACAGCTCCCCCGCCCAAGAACCCGAACAGCGGTGCTGTGATGAACACACCCGCAATATTGATAAGGGCAGCACCGATCACAGACAGAGCAACATTCCCACCTGCAATCGTGGTGTAAGATGTTGCCGACTGGATCGTCGACGGCAAGGTGCCCAGATAGAGGAAGCCAAGGGCGATAAGCGGTGGCAGCCCGTTCTGGGCCAACATCGAAAAGCCAAGCCCTGCCATGGCCATCACTCCGAACACCCAGATGCCGAGCGGTAGGAAGAAGTGCCAATTGGTGAAGCCCTTGAAGATATCTGCGCGGGCAATCCGCATTCCGTTGACGAGAAAAAGCACAAAGATCGCGAAGTTCGAGATTGTCTGAACCACGCCGCGCGCATCCCCGGTTGCAGGCAGGATCACGGCCAGGCCGGTGGCAATAAGAAGCACCCGTATCATCGGGTCAAAAATGGCGGATACCAAAGATCGCATTCGCGCGCCCTGCCCTCACACGCTTCGCGAGTCGAGCAAAAGGTCGCTAGCGATTGGCGACTGCCACAGCTCCGCCAAGATTGCCCAGCTTGGCCATCAAGGCCTGAGATTCCGCCTCACCACTGACCATGGCCAGAGCCTGCAGCGAGACTGGATTTGTCGGCTGCAAGGCCATCGCCCTCTGCGCAATCCGCTGTGCCAGGGCATCGTCACCCATCCGCATAGCTGTCACCGCCCTGAGCGCCAGTACTTCTGGATCTCGGTCACCGCCAAACGCCAGGGCCTGGTCCAACAGCAGAGCGGCACGTGGCAGGTTGCCACGATCATACTGTGCGCGTGCCAGGATCACCGTCGGCTCGACTGCTGATGGATGCCCCTGCAAATGACGTTGCAGCAATGCAATCGCTGCGTTTGTGTCACCGCTTGACTTCATTGCTGCATATTGCCGCCGCGCCAAGGGCCATGGCTGCCGAATGCGAGCGGATTGCCGGTACAGCGACATTGCCCTGCTGACCCTGCGGGCGGCGAGGTTTGCATCTCCTGCCAGAGCAAGTGCATCGGCAGACCCGTCAAATCGCTCTCGAAACCCCTCTGCAACCCGTAGCGCTTCGCTGCGATTGCCTTCGACAATCAAGTTCCGAACCAATGACAGCGCATCGTCGCCGCTGCGGGCATCCCGGGTGCCGGCACTTTCGAAATCGCCCGTCGGCCGCAGAGCCACGAGATTGCCACTCTGCTTCTTGGCCGCCACATCAAGCAAGGCCCCGGCGCTTTGCCGGTCACCCAGCGCCTCATGCGATCGCGCGACCAAGGTGCGCAGATATGGGGATGCACTGGACTTCTTCGCTGCTTCGCCGAAGCGGTGTAGCATTTCGCGGTGATTACCCCCCAATGCCAACGCACGGGCTAGCAGTTCCCGCACGCGGCGGTTCTCAGGTTGCTGCCTGAACAGCTTATCAAAGGCCTGGGCAGCGCTTGCATAATTGCCCGTCTCAAGATCAATCACACCTGCCAGCATGATTCCCGCCGGTGCGTCGTTTGCGAACTCGCCGCTGCGGAAAAGGAGCTTGCGCGCGAGATCGAACTGACCGGCCCGTGCCGCCACAACCGCTTGCAAATAGTAGCCCCGCAAGTAGCCCGGATTTAGGTTGGCCATGTGCCGAACGACGCTCAGCATGTCCTGTGCCTCCCCGAGCTCCCCCAGCGTTGCAGCATATTCGGCGAGCAGGTCGAGCTGGTCGGGCTTGTGCTGCAGTGCCTGTTCAAACCACGGCAATGCGGCCGCCATACCCTCTGAATCCCGGGCCAGTTGCCCACGAAAGAGCAACGCTTCCGGATCGTCAGGCCCAAGCTCAACTGCCCTCTCCGCAGCATCGACCGCCTGCGATTGTTCGCCGCCGCGATAGCGCAATCTTCCGATATCGACCCAGAGCCGCGGCGCGTCCGGGGTGAAGGCAATGGAACGGTCAAATGCGGTACCGGCTGCGGGCAAATTGCCCTCGCGCATTTCAAGCCGACCGAGCATATGGAAACCACGCCCGGCGGTCTCGTCGCTGAATTGCCCCTCGCCCAGCCACCTTCGCGCTTCCACCGGCTGGCCTTGCAGCAGTTCGGCTTCACCCAGATAGGCAGCAACCTGCGGTTTGGGTGTTCCCGAGGAGAGCATATCGCGCAGTAACACCTCTGCCCCGAAACCATCGCCTTCTTCCAGGGCCGCCAGCGCGCCCTCCAATGGAGGCACGTCCGGCTCTGCCTCACTGCAGGCTGCAAGCGACACGCATGCGGCAGCAATCAGCCAGAACCTGCGGGGAAGGTCAGGCGTGGAGATCATACTGCTTGAGCAAATCATACAAGGTCGGCCGACTAATACCGAGCATCTTGGCGGTGCTGGAGATGTTCCCCTCGCTGCGCGCAAGGGCGTGTCGGATAACACGGCGATCCGCCATTTCACGTGCGCTCTTGAGGTTCAGGACCTGGTCGTCCTCATCCCCCTCGGGCGAGAGGTCGAGATCGTCAGCACCAATCAAACGCCCGTCCGACATGATGACCGCGCGTTTCACCCGGTTTTCCAATTCGCGGACATTGCCCGGCCATGCCCAGCCATCGATCGCCGCAAGCGCATCGGGTGCGAATCCTTTGACTTGCGGATTCATCTCTTTTGCAAAGCGGTTGAGGAAAGCCTTTGCCAGCAGCGTGGCATCTCCCGGACGCTCCGCCAGGGCGGGAATTTTCACCACGATCTCCGCCAGACGATAAAACAGGTCCTCACGGAAAGTCCCCTCGCCCGTCATTGCCTCCAGATCCTGGTGCGTTGCACAAACAATCCTGGTGTCGACAGAGATTTGTTTCCGGCCGCCAATGCGCTCGATGGTGCGTTCCTGAAGGAAGCGCAGCAATTTCACCTGTAGCGGCAGAGGAATGTCGCCCACCTCGTCAAGGAACAGCGTGCCACCATGAGCCTGCTCGATCTTGCCTTCGGTGGTCTTCACAGCACCTGTAAAGGCGCCTTTCTCATGCCCGAACAACTCGCTTTCCAGCAGGTTTTCCGGGATCGCTGCACAGTTAATCGCGACGAAAGCCGCCTCACGCCTGTCGCTGGCATCATGCAAACCCTTGGCCAGCAATTCCTTGCCGGTCCCGCTGGCACCCAACAGCATGACCGACACATCAGTATTGGCCACACGTTCGATCGTGCGCGCCACTTTCGCCATTTCAGGTGCACCGGTGATGAGTGTGCCCAGCACTTTGCGATCATCGCCAACCTGGTCGGCAAGGCGCAAGTTCTCTTGCTCGATCGCGTGTAGATTGAATGCCCGCCTTACGATCAGGCCCAGATCATCAATATTCACCGGCTTCTGGTAGAAATCATAGGCTCCACGAGCGATCGCCTGCAACGCACTATCGCGTGAGCCATGGCCCGATGCCACGATCACCTTGGTATCCGGCTTGATCGCCATGATTGCGTCAAGAACTGCAAAGCCTTCGGTGGTGCCATCGGGATCAGGCGGCAGTCCCAGATCGAGGGTCACCACTGCAGGTTCATCAGACCGCAGCGACGCCAATGCCTGATCGCGATTTCCCGCGATGACGACATCAAAATCCTCATAGGCCCATTTCAACTGCGCCTGCAGCCCCTCATCATCTTCCACAATCAGGAGTTTGGGTTTGCTTTCAGCCATTATGCGACCTCTTGATTGTCTTGTGCTGCAATGAACCGCGCAGCCTCGGCCAACGGCAATTCGATAGTAAAGCGTGTGCCAAGTCCGGGACGCGACTGGACATCGACTCTGCCGCCCATGCCGCGGATCATTTCCCGCGCTTCGAATGCTCCGATGCCGAACCCGTCAGTCTTGGACGACACAAACGGCTTGAACAGGCGGTTGCGCACAAATTCAGCGTCCATGCCGTCACCCGTATCAACCACGTCAATTCGACCATTCAGACCGTCAGCCGACACGTCGATATAGACCGGCATTTCCGACGTGCTGGTATCGATGGCATTCTGGACCAAGTGCACCAGTGCCTGTTCCAGCCCTTCCTGGTCGGCAAGAACCGTACAGGGATCGAGGCGTGTCATGGAAACAGGGTGCTCCCCACTGAAGCGCTGAGACAATCGCTGCCCCAATTCGACCATATCGACCGGCTGTAGATCGACAGTTGACTGGCTGCCGTAGCGTCCCAAGCGCGCCAGCATGCCGTTCAGCTTGTCTGCACTGCTGCGCAGCGTAACCAGCATATCCTTGCGGAACTCGGGATTCTCGGCGTGAGTCTCGGCATTGCGGGCCAGCAAGGACAGCTGGCTGGCGAGATTCTTGATGTCGTGCATGACGAAAGCCATGCGCCGGTTGAAATCATCGAACTGCGCGGACTCCATCAGAGCTTGCTGCCCCTCATGCTCGGCGAGGTAGCTCGCGAGCTGGCGGGCAACGATCTTCAGGAGGTCGAAGTCTTCCCAGTCGAGGCTTCTCGCCAGAGGCGGCCGCGCCAGCACCAGGACTGCGACCAGGCGATCGAAATGCAGCAAGGGCACAACAACCCAGCAGCGCTCGTCTCCGGTCAGCCAAACTGGCACAAATTCGGACATCTCGTCAGCGCGATTGGCCGAGCGAACCCGATCGAGCTCGACCACGAAATTCTCGCGCTCCAGCTTCGCAGTCAGTTCCGAGGGCAAAGTCTCGACACCGGCTGCATCATGCAGCCAGTTCCAATTTGCACCTTCTTCGAAACGACCATCTTCACCAGGCAGGAACAGCAAGGCCGCCGGGCTATCGGTGATGTCCGCCATCGCCTTGCCTACGCGTTGCTGAAGCGTCGCGACGTCTTCTTCCGCATGGCCAATCGTGCGCGTGAACCGCAGCCATTCTTCGCGATAGTCGTAGCGGTGCTGGAATAGATGTTTGAGCGCAGTGACGCGAAGATGCGCCCGCAAACGTTGCGAAGGCAACCAGAGCAACGCCACGGTTGCAGCCGCAACGATGAAGCCGACCTGCGCGATACGACCAATATTGCCATCCCAAAGAGAGAACAGCTGGGCCGTCCCGAACATGGCGATGAGATACCCGCCAATGACCAAGAGCGAGAGCGTCTGGAAAGCGACCGTCCGGCTGGCCTGAAGTTTGCGGCCAGCCAATCCATTGCTGGCGCCGGCTGCCAGCGGCACTGCCATGATCGCCACCATCAGGCCGCGCATTGCGGCGAATTCTGCCGACGGCTGCTGGCCCAGATAGGCCACGACGTAGAAATTCAGTTCGAAGGCCCAGAACCCGGCGATACCTGCCGCACTCCATCGTATTACATCGCGCGTTGATCGGCTGGCACCGACATAGAGATTGTGCAGCAACACCAGCGCGCCAATCGACAGCAGGATCCGGAACATCGCCGAAGTTTGCAGGAACATTGCCGTGAGATCGGCCGTGACCGCATACTCGCGGCTCAAGAACACCAATACCGGTTGGAGGCATTCCACGAACCCGAGTGCCAGCACTACCGGTCGCACAGCCACCATGGACCGATCGCGCCCGTCATTCGCAAACAGCCGATAGATCACCAGCAGCCAGGCCATATTGCGCCAGGTCTCGGCAAGAGAAGTAATTTCCGCGAAGGAGCCGAACGCTGCGACGATGCCTGACCAGACTCCGGTCAGTACAAGGGCAACGATGGTGGGAAGGCGATCGCTGCGTTTGGCAACCGGCCGCTGCGCCACCCAGATAGCTCCGGCTGCGCAACCGACCGCACCCAGAATGTGCAAGATCACAGAGACCTGCATCCAGATTGACGCGCCCTCCACTACCGTGCCCCTTCCGGCCACAGGATCACGCGCAGGGTTTGCAGCAGGATCAGAAGATCAAGGAACGGCGTGTAATTCTTCGCATAGTAGAGATCATATTCCAGCTTGTGGCGGGAATCCTCGATACTCGCGCCATACGGATAGTTAATCTGGGCCCAACCCGTAATGCCCGGCTTCACCATGTGACGCTCGGCATAATAGGGCAGCTTGTCTTCCAGATCCGTTACGAATTGTGGCACTTCCGGACGCGGGCCGACAAAGCTCATCTCGCCTTTCAGCACGCTCCAGGTCTGGGGCAATTCGTCGATCCGGACCTTGCGGATAAATTTGCCGAGGCGCGTGATGCGGGGATCATCCTCCGTCGCCCACTTCACGCCGTCTTTCTCGGCATCCGTCCGCATGGAACGAAGTTTGATCACGTCGAAGGTCTGACCATAAAGGCCGACACGCGGCTGCCGGAAGAAAGCCGGACCCTTGCTGTCCATCTTCACCAACGCCGCGAACAGCGCGATAATGGGCAGGGTCAGGATCAGCAGCAAGCCGCTTGCGACGATGTCGAAAATGCGCTTCGCGCCGCTGGAAATCATCCGGGCCGAACTGAAACCATCGGAAAAAATCAGCCAGCTGGGATTGACCGTGTCCAGGTCAACACGCCCGGTTTCCCGTTCCAGAAAGCTGCTGAATTCATTAACATGCACGCCCATGGTCTTGATGCGCAGCAAGTCTTTCAAGGGTAGCGAATTCCGCCGTTCTTCAAGCGCCAGGACAACTTCGCTGGCGCCCAGGTTTTCGACGAATTGGCCCAAATCATGGATCGCATCGCGAACAATCGCTTCCGGCACTTCGCGCAGATTCTCCGTCATGGCGATGTAGGCCACGATCACGAAACCGCTTTCTGGCCTCTGGGCCAGCGAACGCAGGCGGTCAGCCCGCGATCCGGCCCCCAGTACCACGACCCTGCGCCGGAAGGCAGACGAACCCAGCAAACCGCTGAGCAAGACACGCATGGCCATCAGGAAACCGATGGTGAGGATCATGGTGTAGAGCAAGGTGGAGCGCCAGAAGTTCGCCCCTGGCAGGATAAACTCGATCACTGATAACGCGATGATCCCCAGACTGATGGCAACCAGCAAGCGTGCTCCGGCAAAGCGCATGGAGCGGAGCGCCTCGGCGCCGTAGACACCAACCGCGATCATGGCTGTCCACACGACGACTGCAAACCCGCCAAGCAGCCACCAGCGTTCCACCAGCGAGCCTGGATCCATGCCGATCTGGGTTGCACGGAATTGCCATGCGATCTCGCCCGCAAGGATGAGCAACGCAACATCAAGCAGGCCCAGAAGCAGGACCGCGTGGGGAATATAGTGTTTGAACAGGCGGATCATTGTTCCGTCCGGCAATCCTTTTCCATGAAGGGCCGGATTAGGGACAAGTTGTGAAATGTCGGTAAATTTTACAGCGAGCAATTTTCGCCCGAAGTCTCGCAGTCTGGATGGTTAAGGCCGGGTTTCCGTTGTGAGCATTCTGACTCCGCGATCAATTGCCGAAGGAAAAGGGCGTCTTGGCGCGGGAAACACGGTCGAAACGTAGGCTCGTCCCTCGTGGTGGTAACGAGCGCTGCAGGCAATCCAGGCGATGACATCTGGCGCAGCCCAATCCGATCATCGTCGCAGCATTCTCCTCCAGCGATACCGATCGGGCTTGCGCCAGGTCTTTCGCCAGGCGTGCCTCAAGGCCAAGAACGATCGAGAACTGCCCTGCTTCGCTTCCCTCCAGCGAGGAAATCGCATGGCTCATGGTCAGCCAATGTGACGGCCCGCCCGCCATCTCTTCCAAATCTACGGCCTGGACATGCCAGCGATCCGGTTGGTCAAACGCCTGATGGGCTTTCCATAGTGGGCAGCCATATTCGCTTTCCAGCAATGTCGTCCCACTCGCCCCGGCAAAGCGTTTCGAGAATTGCCCCGCCCGATCAACCCGGGCCATGAAAAAAGGTAAGCCTCTCTGCCCGACCCGCTGAAGGGTCGTCAGCCGATGCGCCACCTGTTCAATACTCGCGCCGAACCTGCGGACCAGCACGCGTAGATCGTATCCGGTTGCATCGCAGGCTCTCAGGAAACGCCCATACGGCATCATCATCGCTGCTGCGAAATAGCCTGTCAAATGACGTTCGAAGAAGCGCCTAGCGGTTTCTTCTTCAAAGCTCGATCCCGCAGCGAGAGCGGAAATCGCGTCGCCCTGTTCCAGCTCTGCAATTTGCAATGCCATCTGGAAGTTGCGGGAGGCTGGCGGCAAAGTCTCGGCCAATTGGACCTGGCGCGCATGGAAATCGAGACGGCGATTGGCATCCGGCATTACCTCACGCGGCAGAATACGGATCGCAAGTTGGTGCTTCTCCCTCAACCGTTCGGTCATCGCTGCACCAAAATCTGCCCGGGAAAGCCGCATTTCGTCAGCGAGTTCCTCGGCGGCAGCGTCGAGATCGGCAAAGTGGTTGCGCCAGCGTTCAATTTCTCGCCGCGATGCGACCAGCGGGTCGTAACGCGCTTCGACAGTGTTCGACTTCGCATCGAACAACCGCGCGAAGGCAGCAGCTGCTTGCGGAGCACTTGCCAGCAGTTCGTTGGCCTCGTCACGATCAATGCCCAAATCGGCAAACTGCTCATCATTGAGGCGGCGGAACAAACCATCGATGCCGCCAATGGATTCGTCTTCCCGCAGCCGCCGCGGATCGAAGTCGAACACATCGACCAGTTGCATGATAACCCGCGCCGAAACCGGCCTTTGGTTACGCTCGATAAGGTTGAGATAGCTAGGTGATATACCGATCCGCTCAGCCATCACGGCCTGGGTCATACCTTCACGTTTGCGGAGCCGGCGCAGTGCCGCACCGGCAAAGAGGGATTGATCTGTCATTGTAACTTTCTTGACAACATGACAAGCATAGATGCCGCAAATCCTCCCAGAAGACAAGAATGTTTGTAATTATTCGTGTCAATTTGCCGCCGCGAGTGCGATCAGAGTGGGGAAGGCAGCGATGCCATATCCCCTCAGGAGATTCGCCATGACGTACCAGACCAAGATCAACGAGCTCAACGACACCATCGGCACCCAGGGCGCACCCTGGAATGCCATTGACGGTGAATCGGCTGCTCGGATGCAAATCCAGAATCGCTTCCCGACTGGCATCGACATTGCCCGCTACACTGCAAAAATCATGCGCGAAGACATGGATGCGTATGATGCAGATCCAGCCAACTACACGCAGTCACTCGGCTGCTGGCACGGGTTCATTGCCCAGCAGAAGATGATTTCGATCAAGAAGCATTTCGGCAATACGAAGCGCCGTTACCTCTACCTTTCGGGCTGGATGGTCGCCGCTCTGCGCAGCGATTTCGGCCCCCTGCCCGATCAGTCCATGCACGAGAAGACGACGGTTCCCGGCCTGATCGAGGAGCTCTACACATTCCTCAAGCAGGCTGATGCGCGCGAACTGGGCGGCATGTTCCGCGATCTGGATGCAGCACGCGACAATGGCGACGCGGTCGAAGCTAAGCGGATCGAAACCGCGATCGACAACCATGAAACGCATGTTGTTCCGATTATCGCCGATATCGACGCCGGGTTCGGCAACGCGGAAGCCACTTACTTGCTGGCCAAGAAAATGATCGAAGCGGGCGCCTGCGCACTTCAGATCGAGAACCAGGTTTCCGACGAGAAGCAGTGCGGCCACCAGGATGGCAAGGTGACCGTCCCGCATGAAGACTTCCTGCAGAAGATCCGTGCCATCCGCTATGCCTTCCTGGAGCTTGGTGTCGAGGATGGCATCATCGTCGCACGGACAGACTCGCTAGGTGCCGGCCTGACCAAGCAAATCGCTGTGACCAAGGAAGAAGGTGATCTCGGCGACCAGTATAATAGCTTCCTCGATTGCGAAGAGATTGATCCCGCTAACATCAAGAATGGCGACGTCTTCCTTGGTCGCGAAGGCAAGCTGCTGCGGCCCAAGCGTCTCCCCTCCAACCTGTACCAGTTCCGTGCCGGTACCGGTGAAGATCGGTGTGTTCTGGACTGCATCACCGCCCTGGAAAATGGCGCTGATCTGCTCTGGATCGAAACCGAGAAGCCTCATATCGGCCAGATCGGCGGGATGGTTGACCGGATCCGCGAAGTGATCCCGAATGCCAAACTCGTCTACAACAACTCGCCCAGCTTCAACTGGACGCTTAACTTTCGCCAGCAGGTGTTCGATGCGTGGCAGGAAGCCGGCAAGGATGTCTCGGCGTTCGATCGCGACAAGCTGATGAGCATGGATTATGACGATACCGAGTTGGCTGCAGAAGCCGATGAACGCATCCGGACCTTCCAGCGTGATGCAGCAGCCCAGGCCGGCATCTTCCATCATCTGATTACGCTACCGACGTATCATACGGCTGCGCTCAGCACCGACAACCTGGCCAAGCGCTACTTCGGAGACGAAGGCATGCTGGGCTACGTAAAGAACGTACAACGCGAAGAGATCCGCCAGGGCATCGCTTGCGTGAAGCACCAGAACATGGCCGGTTCCGACATTGGCGATGATCACAAGGAATACTTCGCCGGTGAAGCCGCGCTGAAAGCCGGCGGCAAGGACAACACCATGAGCCAGTTCGAAGCTGCATAGGGAGAGAACTAATGACGGATAACGCCACTGCACCCAAAGAGCCGGGTCGCGCACGCGCCCTGCTCTCCACCGCAGATTTCAAATTGCTGCGCCGCGCATTGGAAAGCCATGCCAAGACGATCGAGGATCGCGATGAATTGGCCAAGATCAATGCGCTGCACCATCGCCTCGGCAATTACAGCTAAGGCGACGCACACCATCTCCTGGGGAGGAGACACGGCCGTCGGAGGGGAAACCTTCCGGCGGCCGTTATTTGTCCGGCACCTCCTCGCGATTGATTAACCACCTGCTGCTAAGCCGCCGGAATGGTCCGGAACCGCAAAAAGAAGCCCATTAGCATGGCGAAGATGTATCGCCATTTTGCCGTTGTCACTGTCCTAGTGACAGCCAGCGTTGCGCTTATGGCAGACGAGGACGCGCAGCAGACAGTACGCGAAGAAGTTGCCCAACAAGTCGAAGAGCAAAGAGCCGCGCAGGCCCGGGCCAACGAAGAGAGTATGTCGGTGATCACCCAACGTGCTGGTGCGGCGCCTGCGCAGGCCAATTTCGGCCCTGAAACCAGTTTCGGCAGCCCATTGGTTGCGACCCGGGGATCGGGAACGCTGACTCCCAACACAAAGCGCGCCCCGTCCAAGGCGGGGCAAGAGGCCGCAGTCTGGACACTCGTTGGCCTGACCGAGGAAGAATGGTTCGCGCTCTCGACAGAAATGCGACACCAGCTGACTGGCGGGAAGAACATCTTCCTCTCAGGCACAGCATCACAGCGCAGAGCCGCTCTGGAAAAGCTGGGTGCCGCATCGCGCCAGCGATCTGGTGCAAAGAATGATCCGTTCGCTCGGGGCTCAATCAACCAGGACGAGTTCTAGAACCCGGCTTAACCGCCTTTTGCAGGCATCAAGTCCAATGTCGCAGCCGCCATCGCTTCGGTTGCCGTGACAATCACCTTCTCGGCATCCGGAGCCCAGAACGGGCTGTGCAAGGAAGGCAGTTCCATCTCGCCCCGCTGTGAGGCCGCGAAATCATCCTCCGGAACGCCCCCAACCCAAAAGATAAGCGATTCGATGTTCTCGCGATCGGCGCGGTAAAACTGCCCGAAATCCTCTCCGCCCATCACTGATGGCACCTGCATCACACGGTCATCGCCGAAACGCTGGCGCAGCCCGGCCATGACCTGCTCGGTGAATTCAGGCGTGTTGTAAGTTGAGGGGGTATAGGGTTCGATTACGGTCACTTCCGGCATCCTATCGTCCGGCAAACCCGCCGCAATTGCCTCCCCGCGCGCGATCCGTCGAATTCCGTCGAGCAGCAATTTGCGCGATTCGTCGCTGTAGGACCGCACCGTCAGTTGCAGCTTGGCCTCATCGGAAATGATGTTGTGCTTCGAACCGGCAAGGAAACTGCCCACTGTTACAACAGCAGGATCCAGCGGGGAGCTTTCCCGACTCACCAGGGTTTGCAGCTTCATCACGATTGCACTCGCCAGGACAATCGGATCCTTGGTCGTGTGCGGGTATGCCCCGTGCCCGCCAATCCCTTTTACAGTCACATCGACACTATCGACATTGGCAAGTGCATAGCCGGGCGAATAACCGATCATTCCGGCCGGGAACTGGGCCGCATCGTGGAAGCCCAGGACATAATCCGGCTTGGGAAAGCGTTCGAACAATCCGTCTTCGAGCATAGCAAGCGCACCAAGCCCTAGCTCTTCTGCCGGCTGCAGGATCATGACAAGCGTGCCTGACCATTCATCCTTGCGTTCGGCCAGCAATTGCGCCGCGCCGATCCAGGCGGTCATATGTGTATCGTGCCCGCAGGCATGCATGACACCGGTTTCGACACCCGACGCAGGCGTCGCAATGCGTTTGGAGGCATAGGGCAGCCCCGTCTGTTCGACCACCGGCAGGCCATCCATATCCGCGCGCAGCATAACGGTGGGGCCATCGCCGTTCCGCATAACTGCGACGACACCCGTCTTTCCGACCCCCTCGGTGACATCGAAACCCAATTCGCGCGCGCGGATGGCAAGCTTCTTGGCAGTTTCGACTTCTTCGAAGCTTAGTTCCGGATTGGCATGCAGATCACGATATAGCTCCATCAGTCCTGGCATGTCTTCGGACAGTGCCTCACGCAGATCGTTCGCCTGTGCAGGCATGGCAATGGCGAGAGCCGACACAACCCCAAGTCCAATCCAGTTCTTCATCTTTTGCCTCTCCCCGCACTGCTCCAGCAGCGCTTTTTCTCTTAAGCCAATGATCCAGCTTCTTACATGCCGTAGGTAATGACCAACAGGATCGAAAGTGTCGTGACCATCAGCAACACCAACGGCACGCCGGTGCGGATGTAGTCTTTGAATTCATAGGACCCCTCGGCCATGATCAGCATATTGGTCTGGTATGCAATCGGGGTGGCATAACACAGGTTGCAACCGAACAGCACGGCGAGGATCAAAGGTTCGGGCGGCAAGCCCAGCTGGGACGCGATGCTGAAAGCAATGGGCGTGCCGACCGTGGCAGCTGTCGCATTTGATGCAAAATTCGTCAGCAATGTCACGAACAGCATGATCGCCGCGAGCACGGCTGCAGGGGCGAGGAATTGCAGGCCATAAGCCATAACCTGCCCCAGCCATTCCGCTGCGCCACTATCGTCGATAATCCGCCCGATCGCGATACTGGCCGCGACCAGCACAATTACCTTTGCCGAAAGCGCCCTGCCCACTCGGTCAAACTTCACGCAACCGGTCACGAACATCAGGATCGCACCGGCCAACGCCGAAATGGCAATCGGGAACAGGCCGATAGATGCTGTGCCAACCGAGCCAAGCATAATGGCAGCGGACAGCCAGGCCTTGGACCGGCGCGGCAGTTCGCGCATCCCCTCCAGCTGGAGGAGGCTGTCCGAGCGTGCGAATTCCTGTAGGTCGGCTGGCAAACCCATCACCAGGAATACATCACCCTCTGCAATGCGCAGGTCACCGCCTTCGCTATAATGCTCGCGATCACCCACGATCCGGTCCGGACGGTGGATGCCCAACACCGCAACACCATAGAGATCGGCGACGCCGGAGGTCGGCATGGTGCGGTTGATGAGGCGGGAATCGGGCGTCACCGTCATTTCGACAACGCCGATATCCTGACCGACTTCGCGTGATTTGCGGCGGATCTTGTCGATCACCCAGATCGGAGCAACCTCCCCACCAATCACTCGCATCGCTTCTTCCAACGCATCATGCGTACCCGAGATCAACAAGCGTTGTTGCGCGGTAATCGCACCCTCGGTCTTATCGTGGAAAGTGATCCCTTCAGGGAGGATCTTGAGTAAGGATGCAATGTCCTGCCCGACCAATTCGGATTCTTCGCCAACTCGCAACCGCGAGAAAAAGCGACGGGTCTGGTGATTGTCTTCGGTCCGGTTGTCTCCCAGCAGTCGCGGCATCACCAACCAGAGATATGGCAACGCTATGGCCCCTGCGACGAGGACGATCGGCGTATAATGGAACACGCCCATTTGGGGCATGCCCAGATCCATCGCGATCGAGACAACGAGAATATTGGTCGATGTGCCGATCGTTGTCGCCATGCCGCCGATCAGAACGGCCGCATTGAGGGGGATCAGGGTCTTGGAAGCCGGCAGGGCCCCTCGTGCCGCTAGCGTTACGAAAATCGGTAGGAGCAGGACCAGCACCGGCGTGTCGTTCACGCCCATGGACAGGAAGAACGCCAACAACAGGCTGACCAACAGGCCAAGCTGGATATTGTATTTGAATACCTTCTCGAGGAACCGCGCCACAGGTTCCAGCGCGCCGGTAACGACCAGACCCCGGCCCATAATCATCAGCGCACAGATGGTAATCAGCGCGTAGTGACCAAACCCGGAAAATGCGAGCGCAAGGCCATCGGTTGGCTTGGTGCCGGCAAGCGGAAAGAAATAGAGCCCGACCGCGATAACCGCGATGGTAAGTAGGGAAACAATTTCGGTCGAGAGCCTGCCGCGAGCGAAGCCGATAAACATCGCGATCGTCACTATCATCGCGGCTATCGCATGGAATGAAGGAGCGGCGATCATGCTGGCTCAGGGAATAACGGCATCCCGGGCCATTAGGCAATTACTATTCGCAAGCAAATGTTTGGCGGAGCCCACCCTTAGGGTGCGAGCCCCGCCCTCTAATGCAACAATTAGTCGTACCTGTTGCGCAGAACTGTCAGCGCCGTCAGAGCCAGCAACGCAGTCGCAGCAGTTCCTGCGGCACCGGCCGGGAATGTCATTTCCATGCCGTTCGCCATGCCCAACAAGTTGAGGCCTGCTGCGGCCAGTCCAGCCAGAATCGAAAGGCCGCCGAGCACTTTGCCAAGTGTGGTCCCGCCTTGCAATGCTGCGAGCCCGAGCCCGATAGCGGCCAGACCGACCAACGCCTTGGCGTGGAAGTAAAGGAAGAACGCGCCGTTGAGTACTGTCTGGAAGACTTGCCCGTCCGGCGATTCCATAGCTTGGGGAAATTCGGAAAGCCCCATGCCGACCTGGATGACGTTCATGATCCCGGAAATTGCTACGGCAGACCAGGCCAGTGTGTTGGGACCGCGACCATTAGCCAAAGGCAATGCAGCAACGGCGACCAAGGTGAACATGGCCATTTCGGTGGTCCAGACGATGCGGCGAAGAAAGTTACCATCTTCCATTCCAGAGATTACACCGACGTAGAACAGTTGCGTCGCCACGGTAGCCAAAAGAGCAAGCGAAACGGCGGTCACGGCGCCGCGCGAAGTGTAGGTCATGATGCAGTCCCCAGAATTGAACGGGTATGGGCCCGCATCCCCCATAGACGCGCAGCTCCTGAGCGGTACATTCGCCAGAATGCGAACAAAGGTTACATCAAATGAAAGCACTCGTCTTCAACGGCCCGCGCGACATCCGTTACGAGGAATACGCAGACCCTGAACTGCGCTCTCCCAACAGTGCAATCCTGCAGGTCTCCAGTTGCTCGATCTGCGGCTCGGACCTGCACATGTATCATGGCGATGCCATCGGAAGCACGGATTACGGGGGTGATGCACCCAAATTCTGCTGCGGACATGAATTCGTGGGCGAGGTCGTCGAGGTTGGTCGTGATGTGCACACCCACAAGGTGGGCGACAAAGTTCTCTCGGCAGGAGGCACCGGTTGCGGTCAATGCAGTGCGTGCCGCGTCGGCAACCCGATCGGATGCGTCCATTCGACAGCATTCGGGATCGGGCCAGGGCTTCAGGGTGGGCAAGCCGAGCTGGTCAACATTCCCAATGCCGACCTGACGTTGCATTCGATGGATGGGCTTACGGTTGAACAGTCCCTCCTTCTCACCGATGCTATGGCGACTGCCTATTTCGGCCTGACCCGTGCCGAACCGAAGCCCGGTGGAACTGTGGCCGTTGTCGGCTTGGGCCCAATCGGCCTGATCGGTGTCGAGCTCGCGCTTTTGCTCGGCGCCGCACAAGTCTTTGCTATCGATCCGGTCGCCGAACGGCGCGTCATGGCCGAGAAGCTGGGTGCCATCGCTCTCGAACCAGGGGCAGAGCTCATCCCGACGGTCCGCGAAATGACCGGCGGCCGAAATGTGCAATCGGTGTTCGAAGCTTCAGGGGCCAGCGGAGCAATAGCTGCAGTCTTGCCACTGGTTGCCCATGGCGGGAATGTCAGCTTCGTCGGCATACCGCAGCCGGACGATGCCCTGTCCATGCCACTGCTGATGTTCAAGAATGTCACGGCGCGCGGCGGCATCTGCAATGTCACTGCCACCTGGCCCCACCTGATCCCATTGGTCCGCGATGGCAGGATCAAGGCAACAAGCCTGTTCAGCCATGAGTTCGGGCTGGACGAGGGCGCCGAAGCCTATCGTCTGTTCGACAGCCGCGACGACGGTGTAATCAAGGTCAGACTGGATGTTTGAAAGGGTGGTGCCCCTGGCCCGACTCGAACGGGCACTCCGTTAGGAATTCGATTTTGAGTCGAACGCGTCTACCAATTCCACCACAGGGGCACAGCCTGACGGCCAAGGCGCGCTAATTAGCGATGCCCTGCCACGCAGGCAAGTTACTTCAGGGAGTTCGCTAGCAATTTGTGCAATTTGGAATGAAGATCACCATTGGCCGCCAGAATTTGCTTGGAATGGATATGCTCGGACCGACCTCGGAAATCGGTCACAAATCCTCCCGCTTCCCGCACGAGTAGACACCCTGCAGCAGTATCCCAGTCACTCAGCCCGCTTTCCCAGAAGCCATCAAAGCGGCCCTGCGCAAGCCACGCAAGGTCGAGCGACGCAGCGCCGAAACGGCGAATGCCCGCTACTTCGGGGCCAATCGCTCCGAAGATCCGGCTCCACTCGGCAAAGTCACCATGGCCTTGAAAGGGAATCCCGGTAGCGACCAATGCGTCTGGCAGGTTCCGGCGCGAAGAAACGCGCAATCGAGCATCCTGCAGCCACGCACCGCGCGTCTTCTCCGCCCAATAGGTTTCGTCAGTGATCGGTTGGTAGATCACGGCTGCGGTCACCTCGCCCCAGCCCGAGCCATCTAACTTCGGCTCCTGCACAGCGATAGAAATCGCGAAATGCGGAATACCGTGCAGGAAGTTGCTGGTGCCGTCGAGCGGATCGATAATCCAGCGCGGTTTGTTGGCATCGCCTTCGATAATGCCGGCCTCTTCCAGCACAAAACCCCAATCAGGGCGCGCATAGAGAAGTTCGTCATAGATCGTGCGCTCGGCCACGCGATCCGCTTTCGAAACGAAATCGGCCGGGCCTTTGCGACTTACCTGGAGATGCTCGACTTCGCCGAAGTCACGGCGCAGCTTGCCACCCGCTTTGCGGGCAGCCTTTTCCATCACACGGACCAGGCCGGAATACATCGACATGGATGCTTAG
This sequence comes from Parerythrobacter jejuensis, assembly GCF_039536765.1. Lineage (NCBI taxonomy): Bacteria > Pseudomonadati > Pseudomonadota > Alphaproteobacteria > Sphingomonadales > Erythrobacteraceae > Parerythrobacter > Parerythrobacter jejuensis. The sequence goes on along the minus strand of NZ_BAAAZF010000001.1, from coordinate 365,654 downwards.
CCCGCCTTCCCGACATAGGTTTGTTCATACACATCAACCACAATGCGGGTGCCGCTGCCAATGTGCGGCGGAACCATGATCCGCACACCATTGTCGAGCACGGCAGGCTTGTAGCTGGAAGAAGCGGTTTGCCCCTTCACCACAGCATCAGCTTCGACAATCTCAGCCTCGATCTGTTGCGGCAATTGCACGCTGATGGGTTTTTCTTCCCACAGCTCGAGCAAGACCTGCATCCCGTCCTGAAGGAACGGGCGGGCGTCACCGAGCAGATCACTTGGCAAATTGATCTGCTCGTAGGTTTCCTGCTCCATGAAAACGAGCATGTCGCCATCTTCGTAAAGGAACTGGTATTCCTTGGTATCGAGGCGGACCTTTTCGACCGTGTCCGCGCTGCGGAAGCGAACGTTTGTTTTCCGGCCATCTTCCAGGTTCTTCATCTCGACCTGCATATACGCGCCGCCCTTGCCCGGCTGCGTGTGCTGGATCTTGGCAACTTTCCAGATGCCTTTTTCATATTCAATGATGTTGCCGGGACGAATGTCCACGCCGCTGATCTTCATGGGGTCACAAGCCTTATGTCTGGTAATGCGCCCGTTTGAAGGACGCCCTATGGCGCGCCCTCTAGCTTAGCGCTCATGCAGGAGCAAGGTTAGTGGCCATATGGGCATCGCCTTGATAGGAATCATCCCGTGCTCAGAAAACTGCCCATTCTTGTTGCTGCCGTTTGTCTCGCCGCGCCGGCGCCAGCCTTGTCGCAATCAGGTGCGCCGCTGACGACGTTGCCCGTGGGGCGCTACCAGTGTTCCTTGCCCGGTGACGCAGGCGGTGCAGCATGGGTGCCGATCGAAGAGCTGCGTTTCTCGATCAAGAACGCATCACGCTATCTCAGCCCTCAGGGCGACGGTACATATCTGATGCGCGGTAAAGAGCTTGTTTTTACCCGCGGCCCGCTGAAGGATCAGCGTTTCCAGCGCATGGGCACGAGCATTCTTCGCAAGATCGGAGTCGATGGCTCGCTCAGCCGGCTTCGCTGCGTGCGAACCGGCCCGCTTCAATAGATCTCAGCGCCCGCCTGTCAGCAAGGGATAGGGATTGACGGCGTTTGCCGGTTCCCACCACTCGGCACCCTTGGTGGTCCGCAAGATCGCAAAGTGCAAATGGGGCTCATCGGCATTGGCGTTGCCGGTACTTCCGACCTCCCCGATCCGTTGCCCGCGCCGCACGCGCTGCCCCTCCTGCAAGCCATCCGCATATTTTGAGAGGTGGGCGTAGTAATGAATGGTCCGGCCATCGGCTGACCGGATATAGATTGTGTTACCACCACCGCCGGACCGGAAAAGTTTCTCCACCGTGCCAGGGGCAGCTGCGACCACCGTAGTGCCCTGAGGCGCCATGATATCGAGAGCCTCGTGCAAGCTTGCGCCGCCACCTTCCGATGTCGAGAATGTGTCGCTCAGATCGCTGGGACGCACATTCAGCACCGGCACCAGCAAATTGGCAGAATCCCGCTCGCTCGGCTGTGATGCAACGTCCCTGTCGAGCGGAGACGCCGGTGTGCCGGATTGACGGGCAACGGCTTCCGCCCGCTCCGGTGCAATTGCCTCTGGCTCGGGACTCGGGGCAGCCTCCGATGGGCGCGTGTTTTCGATCTGTCCATCGGAGCTGGCGCTTTCGATCAGGCTTCCCCCGGCGACAATCCAGAACATGGACGTTACCGTGGCAGTGATCACGACGGTCAGAAGGCGGTCAAAGAACTTCATACGATTCCATATAGCACTTTAGGGCTCGCCAAGCACAGGTCATCCGATCGCTCTCGCAAATGCCTCTACAGCTTCAACTTCGTCGCGGTTCCAGACCCCTGCAGACACAGCCAAGAAATCAGCGCCGGCATCCACCAGAGGACGGCAGTTTTCAGGGGTAATGCCGCCAATCGCGACACAAGGAATCTCGAACAAATTGGCCCACCACTCGATGATCTCAGGCTCCGGATGGTGTTCGCTATCCTTTGTAGTGCTCGGGAAGAAGGCTCCGAACGCGACATAGTCGGTTCCGGCCTCGCCAGCCTCCATCGCAAGATGCTTCGAGCCGTGGCAGGTGACGCCGATCTGCGCATCCGGACCAAGCTCTTCACGGGCCTCGCGTGGGTCCCCATCCTTCTGGCCCAGATGGACCCCGTCGGCCTTCAATCGCCTGGCTAACGCCACACTGTCATTGACGATGAAAGCAACATCGTTGGCCGCGCATATCTCTTGCAGCGGCGCAGCGAGCCGTGCGGCTTCATGCTGGTCAATCCCCTTTACCCGAAACTGAAACGCAGCAACCGGACCAGCCTTGACGGCCCGCTCGAGACGATTGGGAAAATCCCCGTCAACGTCTTGCGGGGAAATGAGATAAAGTTGTGTCGGTGGCGTTTCCATGGTTCGCCCATAGCGAGACACCACAGCGCCGCCAATGGCGATGAATCTGTCACCGAACGGGACAGGCGCAACTCGCCTCGCTGCCGCGCGGGAATCTCGGGCATGGAGCAATCAAGGAGACCTACAATGTCGCTTGCCCTGCTGATTGCCGCCAGCCTCGCCTCAGCGCCCCAGGATTGGGACATCGCCACTGGCGTGCCCATCTTCCAGCGCGAGCAAATCACGCCAGACGTCTCTGTCTTCGCTTTCGGGATTATCGAGGACTCGCGCTGCGTCGATCCGGAATTCTGCTTTCGCAACAACGAACTGCGAGTCGCTGCAGTGGTCAACTACCGCGGGCGAGAGAGCGAAGTCGTGCTGGAACTCGGCAAGCCCCTGGCCATTGGCCCGGGCACGCTGACCTTGCTCTCGGCCGGAACGCCCGCCAATCCGAACGGGGCGATCCGGCTCAAGAAATACCGTCTGAACATGGTCTACAGACCAGCGCGATAAGGCTTATCCAGCGACAGAGGCGCTGTAGATTTCGTCGATCGCCGTGGCCAGCGCATTGTCGAATTGCTGATCGTCCATCTGGGCCCGCAGCTCTTCAAGCAACGCGCGACTGAAGCTGGCAATCATGCCGCAGTTCTTCGCAAGCTCAGTGCAGGCCTCGTCGCGTGAGTATCCGCCCGAAAGCGCCACGACGCGCAGCACCTTGGGGTGATTGGTCAGCGGCTCGTAGAGATTGGCCTCTTTCGGGATGGTCAGCTTCAGCATGACCTGCTTGCCCTCAGGCACTCTGCCCAACTGGTCCATCATGGCATTGAGCAACTGCGATTCCGCCTGTGCCTGTGTTTCGCTCTTCAAGCTCACTTCGGGCTCGAGGATCGGGACCAGGCCGTTGCCCAGGATCTGCAGGCCGAAATCCATCTGCTGGCGCACATTGGCGGCAACGCCCGCACTATTCGCCTCATGGATAACGGAGCGCATCTTGGTGCCGAAAACCCCCAATTCGCGGGCCCGCGCACAATTGGCATCGAGTTCCGGCATCGGCTTCATCAGCTGCACACCATTTTCAGTGTCGTGCATACCTTTGTCGACTTTCAGGAACGGGACGATGCCCTTACTAGCAAGCTTGGCAGGCACCGAGGTGCCATCATTGGTGCAGCCTTCCATCGTTTTTTCAAACAGGATCGCCCCGACAACCTTTTCACCGGTGAAGGCATCACTTTCAACGATGCGACACCGCATTTCGTGAATCTTGGCAAACATCTCGTCGTCGCCGCTCCACTCATTCTCGGCCACACCATAACCGGCCAGTGCTTTTGGAGTGGAACCGCCCGACTGATCCAGAGCGGCGATGAAGCCTTTTCCGTCGGCGAGCTTGGCTGTCATTTCGTCAAAATTCATGGGAACCTGTCCTTGGATCGTGCGGCGTGCATAGGAATGCAAAGCGCCTTAACCGCGGCCCACCGCGCTCGCAACCAACTTGCGCAACCTTTTCCGGACCGGCCCGTTAATCCCCCGGAATGTGACAATTCGGGGGGAATGGCGATGCTCGACGACAAGCAACAGCAACTGTGCGATGACAATAAAACGGACTTCAGTGATCTCACGGCGCTGTTTATCAATTGCACCCTCAAATATGCGCCTGAACCTTCGCACACCGACGCACTGATCGATATGTCGGAAGAGATCATGCGCGCAAACGGCGTTGGCGTAGAGCGCATCCGCGCGACCGACTATGAAATCGCCTATGGCGTTTACCCCGATATGACCAAGCACGGGGCGCAAACCGATCAATGGCCCGATCTCTGGGCCAAGGTCGAGGCCGCCCACATCGTCGTCCTCGGCACACCCATCTGGCTTGGCGAAAAAAGCTCCGTCTGCCAGCTCATCATTGAAAAGCTGTATGCACATTCCGGCCAGCACAACGACAAAGGACAATATGTCTTCTACGGCAAAGTCGGTGGCACCTTGATCACCGGGAATGAGGACGGGATCAAGAACTGCGCGATGGGCATTCTGTATTCCATGCAGCATGTCGGCTTCGCCATCCCGCCCCAGGCCGACGCTGGCTGGATCGGCGAAGCGGGCCCGGGTCCCTCATATGGTGATGAGCGCGACGATGGTACACGCGCGGGGTTCGACAGTGATTTCACCCGCCGCAACACCACCTTCATGACATGGAACATGATGCACTTTGCCCGAATGCTGAAGGATGCAGGGGGCATTCCGGCACACGGCAACTCGCAAGGGTTGTGGAATGAAGGGCGGCGTTTCGATGCACCGAATCCCGAATACCGATGAACGCTAAGTCTTTGCGGCTACCGCCACCAGGTTGATGGCGATCGAAATCCGCGTGCCATCCCCATGAAAAGGGCGCACGGCGTGCTGCAACCAGCTCGGGAACATTACAATCATGCCGGTTTTGGGCCGGATAGAGATTTCGTTCTGTTGAGCTTGTCCGTCGGCGTCGACAATTCGGAGGTCAGGCGCGGTCATTCGTACCATTGGCATCCGGGGGTCGAGCAATTGCAGTTCACCGCCAAGTTCTGGATCGCCACGACCGCAATATCCGTCATCGACATAGGCCACGACAGACCAGAAGCTCCCCGGATGGAAGTGATACTGGTTGGCGTTGCCTCTGGAGCTGACATTGGCCCACATTTCCGGCGCCCAGCCAAACCGGCTCTCCCGTGGGCTCTTGACATCGAGGGTTTGCGCGTCCGCCATCTGCATGGCTTTGTAAGCGAGTGCGCGGGCCGCTTCGCCGCCCCAATCAATCATCTGCGTGTTGGAATGCCACCCGCCAATGTTGGAAATCGCAACACCACTCGCATCACGCGCATGCTCGGCCTCGATTCCCTGCCGCAAAGCCGCAAGGCCAGCCTCGCTTTTCAGTTGATCGATCACGAAAGGCGTTGAAAACAGGCGCTGTGTTTCGCTCATTTGCTCTTCCGTGGGCCAACTTTGCGAATGATTGCGGTGAAGCTCAAGACCGGCTGCCCATCGGCGGTAGCCAATCCGCGCACATAGATGGTTTTGCCACCGCCTCGTGTCACTTCGCCTCGCGCCTCGATCAATTGCCCTTCCCTCGCCGCATCAAGGAAATCACCGGAGAGGTTCATCGTCACGCCCATGGAACCGGCCATCTCGTCGTTCGCAATCGTGAAAATTGCAGAATCGGCGAAGGTAAGAAGGCACCCGCCATGCATGAAGCCGGCCCCGTTCATGTGCCGCGCTTCGGCCCGGAACGCGGCTACGCGCGTGCCATCTTCCTCCAACCGCTCGTAAAACGGCCCCGCGCGCTGTTCAAACGCATCACTCTGCCAGGTGGACCAACCAGCCCACTCGCCTTCTGTGACCAGCCCGAGACCACCGCTCGCACCAACTGCCTCGTTCTCGCTCACTCTGCCTCCACGAAGTCTTCCAGGAATTGCGCCCCGATCGGGTTCTGCGAAATCTTGGCCTCGACCAACGAAGCGCCGTCCTTCCAGATCGCTTCGGTATTGGCGAGGACAATCAGGGTCAGGCGATCTTCGGGTACTTTCAGATAGAGCGCAGAATAGCGCTGATCATCTTTGCCCGAATGCCACATCAGGCGCTTTCCCTCGTGATCCTCCAGGAACCAGCCAAGCCGGTAATCGCCCAGCGGCCCCAGCTCTACTCCCTCGATCAGGCGCTTTCGGATGGCCGGTGGCACAAGCTGACCTCGATCATATGCGATATCGAAGGCCGCGAGCGCTCGTGGATTTGCAATCATCCCGGCAGATGCCCGGAAATCATCGTCGGAGAGGGCCTGCTTTCGGATCGCGCCGTCTTCGACATGGTAGGGCATGGTCATCAAACGGAGCGCGTCACCCTGTTCCGGGTCGCGCCACCCCAGCGCGACATTCCGCATCGCGGCGGGTTCCAGAATACGGTCCCTCACGATTGCCCTCAAATCGCGCCCTCCACTGCCAGAGATTACACGGTCAATCCGCGCAAAGGCGATCGGATTATAGACGAAACTGTCTGCATTCGCTCGCATATCGAGCATCTCGACCAGCGTGGTCGGTTTCGCGCAATCTACCAGCGGGATCGGATGGCCTGACATATCTGTGCCCCCGCCCATGAACGGGATCGCCGTGCCCCGGAAATAGGTACAGAATTCCGCCCAATCTCCATCGGAAGACATAGGGGCGCCAAGGTCCAGGTCGCCGGCCAAGCTCTCGGCAAGTATGGCTGTGGCTGCGATCGGTTTGGTTACCGACGCAATGTAATAGGTGGTGTCAGCATTGGTCGGGAAATCACGCTCGTCATCCCAGGTCCCGAAATAGCCTTCCCACACAATCGCGCCATCACGCAGAATCACCGCACTCATCGAGGGCGTGTTGTTCTGTTTGCGATAGGTATCGAGGAAATCCGCAAACGCTGCGTAGTCCGCCTCCTGTGCAGCAAGAGGAGCTGCGATCCAGAGGCTGGCCAGGGCAACGAGGGTGCGGATCATCCCAGAGCCTTCACGCCGGGAAGCTCCTTGCCCTCCATCCACTCGAGGAACGCGCCGCCTGCGGTTGAAATGTAGGTGACATCGCCCGTAACACCGGCATGCGCCAAAGCAGCAACCGTGTCGCCGCCACCGCAAACCGAGACGAGAGAACCATCCTGCGTCAGGGCAGCAGCGGTTTTAGCAAGGGCCACCGTAGCCTCATCGAATGGCACCGTTTCGAACGCGCCAAGCGGTCCGTTCCAGACCAAGGTGCGGCATGTCTTCAACACATCGCCAAGAGCCTCGACTGCTTGTGGGCCGATATCCAGGATCATCTCGTCCGGGCGGACTTCATGCACATTGCATGTGCGCAGGCTTTCCGGGTTGTCGGCAAATTCCTTCGCCACCACAACGTCATACGGTAGATGGATGGTGCAATCAGCATGATCGGCCTGATCCATGATCCGGTTTACGGTATCGGTCAGATCATGCTCGCACAGGCTCTTGCCGACATTCACACCGCGCGCAGCGAGGAACGTGTTCGCCATTCCGCCACCGATAATCAGGTGCTGAACGCGGCCGACAAGGTTCTCGAGAACGTCAAGCTTGGTCGAAACCTTGGCGCCACCCACAACAGCCGCAACAGGCGCTTCGGGATTGCCCAGCGCCGCATCAAGCGCCTTGAGTTCCTTCTCCATCGCCCGGCCCGCATAAGCAGGGAGCGCATGGGCAAGGCCCTCGGTGCTCGCATGCGCCCTATGAGAAGCGGAGAACGCGTCATTGACGTAGAAATCACCATGCGCAGCCATGCCAGCAACAAAGTCGGGATCGTTGGCTTCTTCACCCGGCCAGAACCGGACATTGTCGAGCATGCCAATATCACCATTACGCAGGATGCCGATCGATTGCTCCACCACCGGCCCCATGACCTCGGGAATGAACATGATCTCTTTGCCCAACACGCCTTCGACATCGCCTTGGACGAAGCTAGTGCTCATCATCGAATTGCGCTGCCCCTTGGGTCGCCCAAAATGAGCGATCAGCAGCACTTTCGCACCCTTGTCCGCGAGCTCCAGGATCGTTGGCTTTACCGCCTCGACCCTGGTCACGTCAGTCGCAGAACCATCCTTCATGGGAAGGTTCAGATCGACGCGGACCAGCGCGACCTTGCCGGTGATGTCGCCAAGGTCGTCCAGGGTTTTGAAAGTTGTCACAATGCTATCCTTAGAGCAGCCCGGCCATCACACCGGCGGTATCGATCATGCGATTGGAGAAGCCCCATTCATTGTCATACCAGCTGACAACGCGGGCCAGCTTGCCTTCCATGACGGAGGTTTCGAGGCTGTCGATCGTCGAGCTGGCAGGATAGTGATTGAAGTCACTGCTGACGAGCGGTTGATCGGTATAGTCCAGCACACCCTTCATCGGGCCATCAGCAGCGGCTTTGAGCGCGCCGTTCAATTCTTCGACGGAGGTGTCGCGACCGGGCGTGAAGACCAGATCGACAAGGCTGACATTGGGCGTCGGCACCCGGACGGACGAGCCATCCAGCTTGCCTGCCAGCTCCGGCAACACCAAGCCGACCGCACGGGCCGCGCCGGTGGTGGTCGGGATCATGTTCTGCGCGCCGCCACGGGCACGGCGCATATCGCCATGCATCTGGTCCAGCATACGCTGGTCGTTGGTGTAGCTGTGGATCGTGGTCATGAAGCCGCGCTCGATACCCACGGTATCGTGCAGGACCTTCGCGACCGGCGAGAGGCAGTTAGTGGTGCAACTGGCGTTGGAGACGATCACATCGTCGCTGGTCAGCACATCGTGGTTCACGCCGTAAACGACCGTGGCCGAAACATTCTTCGCAGGTGCCGAAATCAGAACACGCTTGGCACCAGCGGTCAGGTGCGGTTCGGCAGCTTCATGGCTCTGGAAAAAGCCGGTGCATTCGAGGACGATGTCGATGCCTTGTGCGGCATGCGGCAGGTTGCCCGGATCACGCTCGCTGGTGACGGCGATGCTCTTGCCATTCACGATGATCGTACTGTCGCCCACTTCCACGGTGCCGGGGAAACGGCCATGTGTGGAATCATACTGGAACAGCAAAGCGTTGGATTTCGTGTCGGCAAGATCGTTGATCGAGACCAATTCCAGATCGTGATCGCTGCGCTCCAAAATGGCGCGTGCCACCAGGCGACCGATGCGCCCGAAACCGTTGATTGCAACCTTGGTCGCCATGAAAGAACTCCTGCTTAACCGTTGAGTTTATTGAGTATCTGCGGGACGATTGCCTCCGCAGTGAAACCGAATTTTTCGAACAATTGCCCTGCTGGTGCCGAGGCGCCAAAGCGATCCAGCCCGATATTGATGCCGTCCGTGCCAGTGTAGCGCTCCCACCCGAAGGTGGTTCCTGCCTCGATTGAAACCTTGAGCGCGCCGGCGGGAAGCGTGTCAGCCTTGTAGGCGTCGTCTTGCTCTTCAAACAGTTCGGCACAGACCATCGACACGACGTCGGCGCCAATGCCCTGCTCTTCCAGTTTCGCCGCGCATTCAGCGGCGACATGCAGTTCGGAGCCGGTCGCGACGAGCACAACCTTGCGCTTTGCCTTGGCGCTGGCGATCCGATACCCGCCCTTCGCCGACAACATCTCGTCAGCTTCTTCGAGCCGCATTTGTGGCAATCCCTGGCGTGTCAGGGCCAGCACTGTCGGGCGCGTCTTGTTCTGCAGCGCGATTTCCCAGCATTCAGCTGTCTCGACCGCATCCGCGGGGCGCATCACCAGCAAGTTCGGCATCGCGCGCAGCGAAGCGACATGCTCGACCGGTTGGTGCGTCGGCCCGTCTTCGCCGAGCCCGATGCTATCATGCGTCATCACATAGATTACGCGTGCCTGCTGCAAGGCCGAAAGGCGGACCGCGCCCCGGGCATAGTCGGTGAAAACCAGGAACGTGCCACCATAGGGGATCACACCTCCATGCAACGCCATCCCGTTCATCGCTGCTGCCATGCCGAATTCACGGATGCCATAATAGATGTAGCGCTCGCCGTAATTGTCGGCGGTCAGCGCTTCAATTCCGCCGGCCTTGGTGTTGTTCGAGCCGGTCAAATCGGCGCTACCACCTATAGTATCGGGCAAGCGCGGATTGATGTCCGCCAGTGCCATTTCGCTCGCCTTGCGGGTCGCCACTTTCACGGGATCCGCAATCAGTGCGGAGATGTATGCCTGGGTGGCGTTACTCTCTGGCAAATCGCCTGCCATGCGCCGTTCGAATTCAGTTTTCTGCACGCTGTTTTGGAGGCGCGACGCCCAAGCGCCGTGAGCTTCGCTGCCCGCAGCGCCAGTCGACCGCCAGGCTGCCAGAATGCCTTCGGGCACCTCAAACGGCGCCGCATCCCAACCCAAGACATCGCGCGCTGCCGAGATTTCCTCGGGGCCCAGTGGCGCGCCATGCGTTGCACTGGTGCCCTGCTTGTTCGGCGCTCCCTTACCGATCACCGTCTTGCAAGCAACGAGCGATGGCCGGGTATCGGCGACCGCTTCGTGCATGGCTCGCTCAATATCGGCGAAATCATGCCCGTCGCATTCGACGACATGCCAACCTGTTGCTGCGTAGCGCGCCTTGATATCTTCGCTGGTTGAAAGGTCGGTGCCGCCATCGATGGTAATGTTGTTATCATCCCACAGCACATTCATGCGGCCGAGCTTAAGATGCCCGGCAATCCCGATCGCCTCGTGGTTGATGCCTTCCATCAGGCAGCCGTCACCGGCAATCACCCATGTCTTGTGGTCGACAAGGTCATCTCCGAAGCTCGCATTCAGATGCCGTTCGGCAATGGCCATACCCACGGCCATCGCCAGGCCCTGACCCAATGGCCCCGTCGTGCATTCGACGCCGGGCAGCAGGAAGTTCTCCGGGTGGCCGGCGCACGGGCTGCCCAGCTGACGGAAATTGCGGATGTCGTCCATGGTCGGCTGCGCATAGCCGGACAGATGAAGCAAGCTGTAGATCAGCATAGAGCCGTGACCGGCGCTCAATACAAAGCGATCCCGATCGGCCCAGTCAGGGGCGGATGGGTCAAATTTGAGAAATTTCGACCACAGAACCGTGGCGACATCGGCCATTCCCATCGGCATTCCGGGATGACCCGAATTGGCCGCCTGGACCGCATCCATGGAGAGCGCACGAATGGCATTGGCCATCGGTGCAAGACGGGCGGGATCGAGGCTCATATTCGGGGTGGCTCCTGCGCTTGGAGAGTGGCACGATTCGCTGCGAGGCAAGCCATCGCGGAGGCGCACCATCAGGTCAAGAACAGTCCCCCTCCCCTCCACGATCCGCTCTCAACAACGTTTGCGCTCACGCAACTTATCAACAGGCAACAGCAAGGCTTTGCCTATCAACGATAAAGGCGGTAAATTGCAGTGCATGGATGGGGAACGGATCGAAAGCGCTGTCCAGCGGATCGAGCAGGCATTGGCAAGAATTGCCGCGCAGGCCGATGCCGAGCGTGGCAGCAATTCAGGCGAGGCCGCTGTGCCGCCCAATGTCTCACAACTGGTGGTGCGCCACGAAGAATTGCGAGAAGCGGTGACGGGCGAGCTCAAGCGGCTCGATGACCTGATCGGGAAACTGGAATCATGAACCAGCTCGACCTCACCATTGGCGGCCGTACATTCCAGATTGCTTGCGAGCCTGGCGAAGAAGATCATGTGCGCAACCTTGGCGCCTTGATCGATGAGAAGTTTCAAGAACTTGCGCCTCGCTATGAACAAAACCTCCTGTTCGCGACGCTGATGCTAACGGACGATCTTCACTCTACCAGGTCGACTGCCGAGACTGCTGTTGCAGAGCGGCTCGCTATGGCGAAGGAAATCGAGCACGTCCGGCGGGATGCAGAGACTGCTACCGGCCAGCGCGACCAATTGCGCCAGACGATAGCAGATAGGGAACAGGAGCTGGAGCAACTCAAGACGACCCATGCCCAGCAAGCGGACGAGGTGCAGGCGCTCCAAACCGAGATCGAGTCGATCAAGACGTCTGCCAATGAATCGGCTGAAACGATGCGGGCCGAGGTAGAGCGGATCAAGGCCTCTTCCGAGGAAGCCATTGTCGCCATGAAGGCCGCGTCAGAGAGTGCGGATGCAAACGGCGCGGAATTGAACGCCCTCACGCAGGAACGAGATCAACTGGCAGCACAGTTGGCCGCAGCGCGAGAAGAGCTCTCGGCCCGCCCTGCCACCCAGGGCAGCTTCATCGAACCGGGAATGTCCACCAACGATCCCGAACTGGCCCCGGCATTGGAACGATTTGCCGAATTGCTGGAAAATTGTGCCGACAAGCTTGAGGGCACGGGCCCCGCATCCTAGATAGATGGGTGGCGGGACTGCCCGGCACGAGCCGACCGAATATCCCTGAGGCTATAAGCATTCCTAGGGAGCTGTCCCTGCTCTGGTTAATGGGCCACTGCGTTCTTCGGAATGGAACCTAGGGACCGGAGTAAACGGCGCCCACCTGACGTTTAGGCGTCAGAGGATTTCCCCGGCACCGACCCATGGTGGTTCCGCCACACCCATGAAAGGCAGCATGTGAAAAGCAAGTCGGACCTCAGGAAAGAGCTTCGGCGTGTGCGCAAGGATCATGTCGCCGCCCAGCCTGCAGCCATCAAAGCGCTGCTGTTCAACCGGCCTCCCGCCCCATTGCTGGACTTGCTGGCAGAGAACGCAACGATCGCCCTCTACCCTGCAATAGGTAGCGAGGCGCCGACATCTAGCTATGCGAAATTCTTCCTCGAACGTGGCCATGTGATTGCCTTGCCGCGCTTTGCCGATGAGAATGCGCAGATGGAATTCGCTGCGTTCCAGGATCCATTCGACAAAAGCGACCTTGTTCCCGGCCCGTTTGGATTGGAGCAGCCTGATGCAAGCTTGCCGGTGATCGAACCGGACGTTTTGTTTGTCCCTTTGATCGGGTGCACAGCGAAGGGCGATCGTCTCGGCCAAGGGGGCGGACATTATGATCGATGGTTCGCAGCGCATACAGGCAAGACCAAGGTCGGTCTTGCGTGGGATGTCCAGGTGGTCGAAGGCCTTCCTATCGAAGCCCATGATCAGCAACTCGATTTTATCGTCACCCCGACCAGACTGTACGGACCATTTGCATGAGAGACGAACCAACCTGGCGCATACCCGTGGGCATGTTGGCTATGATTATCGGGCTTACGATCTATGCAATTGTCATCGCGCGCTACGTCCCGGATGTTATCGGCGATTGGCACGCTCTGTTGCAAACGGTGGTGTATCTCTTCTTTGGCGTCGTGTGGTTACTCCCCCTCCGCAGATTTATGATCTGGATGGAAGCCGGCCGCTCGGACTAGCCAACGCGTCGGTCCGGGACCACTCCCGGCAAACCGCCAATTGACGTAGTGCCCTCTTGCCCTATCCTACTCCCATAAGTGGGAGAGCAGACTTGATCTATCGGATGCGCGCTCGATGAGCGCAGCGCAGTCAACCGGCGATGCTCCAACTGAGCCGGATTCAGTTCGCCCTTCGTTGCCCACCAAGTTGGCCTATGGGTTCGGCTCCGTCGCCTTCGGGGTGAAAGACGGGGGCTTCAATTACTTCCTCTTGCTGTTTTATGGCACGGTCGTCGGGCTGGAGCCTGGATTGGTCGGCCTCGCCATCCTTATTGCGCTGGTGCTCGATGCAATCAGTGATCCGCTAGTCGGTTATTGGTCCGACAATTTCCGCTCCCGCTGGGGCCGGCGACATCCTTTCATGTATGCGGCCGCTATTCCTGTAGCTGCCAGTTACTACCTGCTGTGGAACCCGCCTGACTGGAGCCAGGGCCAACTGTTTGCATATCTCCTGAGTCTATCGGTTCTGATCCGAACCTTCCTGACATTCTACGAAACACCCAGCTCGGCCCTGCTTCCAGAACTGACTCCCGACTACGAAGAGCGTACCAAGCTGCAGGCCTATCGCCTGTTTTTCGGATGGAGCGGTGGGAATGCGATGTCTGTTCTGATGTTCGGCGTGTTGCTGGTCGAGACGTCTGAATACACGACCGGTACGCTGAATCGGGATGGATATGCCACCTATGGTGTGATTGCCTCCCTCCTGATGTTCGCTGCCATCCTGATTTCTTCGATCGGAACCCACAGCCAAATACCAACGCTACGCCAGCCCCCGCCCAAAGAGGTATTCTCTACCAAGAAACTGTTTGGTGAAATGCTCGATACACTACGGGAAAAGAGCTTTCTGGCGTTGTTCTGGGCAACGTTGCTGGGGTCGGTCGCTACAGGCTTTTCTGCCTCGCTTGCCTTTATCATGCTGACCTACTTCTGGGGTTTCTCCAGCGAGCAGCAATTCATCTGGACGGCACTCGTCTTCTTTTCAGCACTGCTTGGCTTCTTGATCGCTCCGCTCGCGGTAAAGCGTCTCGGCAAGAAACGCGCAGTGGTCGTTCTGGGCCTTACCGCCTTCACGGTTGCGCCTATGCCGGTCATCCTCCGGCTCTTCGGACTTATGCCAGAGAACGGTGACCCGATCCTGTTCCCGCTTGTGGCGACGATCAATACGCTCGATCTGTCGCTGATCATCGCACTGCAAGCTGTGCTCTATTCGATGATCGCAGATCTTGTCGAAAGCAGTGAAGTGCGGACCGGACGTCGATCAGAGGGTGTATTCTACGCAGCTGTGACGTTTACCCGCAAATGCACTGTCGGCCTTGGGTCCTTTGCCGGAGGCATCATTCTATCCGTTGTTGCATTCCCGCAAGGAGCCGACCGGACCCAGGTTTCAAGTGAAACGCTTTGGATGCTCGGCGCGCTCTACGCCCCCACCCTGCTTGCACTGTGGATGGCCATGATCTTCGCTATCAGCCGCTACAAGATCACCAAGGAAGAGCATGCGGAGAACTTGCGCAAGCTTGCAGAGGCGCCCGGCTCACCAAGCTAGATTGGAATTACCCGAACGAAAAATGGCCGGAGCATCAGCCCCGGCCGTCTCTTTTCTTCAAACCTGAAGCCGGTCAGCCGCGAAGGCCGTCCATGCGACTGATGATCGCATCCGCTTCGGCCATGATACTGTCGACCAGTTCCTGACAGGTCGGAATATCGTTGATCAGGCCTGCCACCATCCCGCAGCTCCATGCACCGGAGTCCATGTCACCATCCGACATGATCTTGGGGTAAACGCCAGCGACTTCCTCAATGATATCTTCGAACTTGAGATCGTCACCAAGGCGCTTTTCTTTCTCGAGCAGACGCTCGACAGCTTCGTTCGTCATCACGCGCTCTGTATTGCGGAGCGGACGCATAACCAGACGCGTGTCCAACTCGCTTGCGGCTACGATGGCCTTCTTCACATTTTCATGGACGGGCGCTTCCTGTGTCGCGATGAAGCGCGTGCCCATGTTCATGCCCTGTGCGCCCATGGCAAGCGAGGCCACAAGGCTACGGCCATCAGCCATACCGCCTGACGACACAAAAGGAATATCCAACTCGTCGGCAGCACGTGGCAGCAGAATAAAGTTCGGAATGTCGTCTTCGCCCGGGTGTCCGCCGCATTCGAAGCCGTCCACGCTCACTGCATCGCAACCGATATCCTGAGCCTTGAGGCTGTGCCGGACACTGGTGCACTTATGGATGACCTTGATCCCGGCGTCTTTGAGCGCGGGCAATACTTGCGCCGGATTGCGTCCAGCGGTCTCGACGACTTTGACCCCGCCCTTGATAATCACTTCGACCAATCCAGGATAATCCGGCGGATTAAGGCTGGGCAGGAAAGTCAGGTTCACACCAAAAGGCTTGTCCGTCATATCCTTGCAGCGGTCGATTTCAGCAGCAAGCTTTTCCGGTGTGCCAAGCGTCAGTCCAGTGATGATGCCCAGCCCGCCCGCATTCGAAACGGCAGCTGCCATTTCTGCGAAGCCGACAAAGTGCATGCCGCCCTGGATGATCGGGTGCTTGATGCCGAACATTTCGGTGATCGCTGTCTTCATAGATCGAGTCCTCCCTAGATGGTGTTGGGCGGACCTTTGCGCGAGTGGCGGCAAAGCTCAATCAATAAAAGCCATAGGCGCATGATAGCGTGGCTCTGCAGGCGCAGAGCAGCAGAACAACGGGCGTTGTATCAGAGCAGGCATCGATTTCAGGAAGGTCCCAAGTGGCGCGAGTGACGAGACTTGAACTCGCGACCTCCGGCGTGACAGGCCGGCGCTCTAACCAACTGAGCTACACCCGCGTATAGGGTTTGCACCGCTTGGGAGCAGCGCCACTAAGACAGGTCCTGATTCCTGTCAACAACGCAAATTGCAATATTGTGCAGCTACGCCAGATTACTGCGCGTTAACCATATTTTCGGGTCTTTCAGGCACCTCCCCAACCCTGATCCATGCTGGACAATTTGGGGAACCGGCGATGCGAAGCCTGCTGTTTTTCGGAAGCCTTGTAAGCCTTGCTGCGGGGGGAGTTGCTGCTCAATCCGGCATTGCCATCGAACGCTCGGTCTATCTCCAGCGCGAAGAAGTTCGGAACGGGCAGACCGTTCGCGCACTTGAGCCAGCTTCAAACCTGCGCAAGGGCGACACTGTCGTCCTGATGCTGCAATGGGATGCCCCTGGCCGTGACGAAAGCTTTGTCGTTTCAAGCAGGGTCCCGCGCGATCTCGCATTCCAACGCAGCGGTGGACATTCGCCACAAGTATCCATCGACGGCGGCCGCAACTGGGGCGCGCTTGGCACAATGGTTGTCGGCACGCGCCGCGCCTCTCCGGAAGACGTGACGCATCTACGCTGGAAAGTCAGCGAAGCCGATGCCGCCATCGGGCGCGGAGTGATGAGCTACAGCGCGATCGTTCGCTGAGTGGGTCCGTTCAGTCGGAAAGAAGCAGAACCGGCGTTTCGACCAGCTTTTTGAGCGCCTGGACAAAGCTCGCCGCATCATAGCCATCGACCACGCGGTGATCGCAGCTGATCGAGATATTCATCAGCTTGCGCTTCTCGATCCGTTCGCCGCCCTGGCCATCCGAGACGTACATCGGTCGCTCGATAATCCGGTTAGGCCCTATGATCGCCACTTCCGGCCGGTTGATAACCGGGGTTGTTGCAACCCCTCCTAGCGGTCCGAGTGATGTAACCGTCAGTGTACCGCCGGAAAGCTCTTCAGATTTTGCCTTGCCGGTGCGCGCGGCCTCGGCCAACCGGCCGATCTCATTGGCCAGCTGCCAGAGATTCTTGGACTGCGCATTCTGGATAACGGGGACCATCAAACCGGCATCGGTCTGCGCGGCCATGCCCAGATGGACTGCGCCATGGCGCGTTACCACGCCCGCCTCGTCGTCATAGCGGGCATTGATCATCGGGAATTCGGGCAGGGTCTTGCAAATCGCCGTGATCAACAGCGGCAGGATCGTCAACTTCGGCTTGCTGCCGCGATTGGCATTCAGCTGTGCCCGCATAACTTCCAGATCGGTGACATCCATCTCTTCAACATAGGAGAAATGCGGGATGTTGCGCTTGGACGCTGCCATATTCTCGGCGATGCGACGGCGCATTCCGATAACTTTCTTCTCTTCATCCGCGCGCGTCGGCGCAGCAGCTGAAAATCCGCCACTATAGGACAGGAAAGCATCTAGATCACCGTGACGAATGCGACCGTCTTCTGCGGGTTTCACTTCACCCAGATCAATCCCCAGATCCTTCGCACGCTTGCGCACCGCAGGGGTGGCGAGCACTTTTGAGTCCAGAGCGACAGCCACCGGCTCCAGAGCAGGCTCAGGAGCTGGCGTTGGAGCCGGAGCGGGTTCAGGGGCGCTTGGTGGTGCAGGCTCAGGTGCAGGAGTTGCTTCAGCCGGTGTCGCTTCGGCAGGTGTCGCTTCAGCCGGTGGGGCCTCATCCGAAGCGTCGCCTTCCACTTCGATAACCAGCAGCATCGCACCAACCGCCGTCACGTCACCGATCTCGCCTGCCAGCTCGACCACCGTGCCATCCACCGGGCTCTCGATATCGATTGTGGCCTTGTCGGTCATCACGTCGACCAGGTGCTGGTCTTCGGAGACCGTGTCGCCAACCTTCACGTGCCATTCGACAATCTCTGCCTCGGCAACGCCTTCGCCCACATCGGGCATGTTGAACGTGAATTTCGCCATAGGTCTTACTCGCTCAAAAGTCGGTCAATCGCCTCGCCGAGGCGGACGGGGCCTGGAAAATAAGCCCATTCAAGGCTGTGGGGATAGGGTGTGTCGAAGCCCGTGACCCGTTCGATCGGCGCTTCCAGATGATAGAAGCACCGTTCCTGCACCAGTGCAGACAATTCCGCCCCAAAGCCGGAGGTGCGCGTCGCTTCGTGCACGATCATGCATTTGCCGGTCTTCTTTACCGAGGCTTCGATCGCTTCGATATCCAGCGGCATCATGGTGCGCAGATCGAGAATGTCGGCCTCGACTCCCTTTTCTGCACAAACCGCCTCTGCCACATGTACCATCGTGCCATAGGCGAGCACTGTGATCTGCTCGCCCTCTGTTACCGTGCGCGCCTTGCCCAGCGGAATCTTGTAATAGCCCTCGGGCACGACACTATCGCGATGCTTCTTCCAAGGCTCGACCGGCTTGTCATAATAGCCCGAGAACGGGCCATTATAGATACGTTTAGGCTCGAAGAAGATGACGGGATCATTGTCCTCGATCGCGCTGATCAGCAGGCCCTTTGCATCATAAGGCGTCGCCGGGATAACAGTCTTCAAGCCCGCAACATGGGTAAAGATAGCTTCTGGGCTCTGGCTGTGGGTTTGGCCACCGAAGATGCCGCCCCCGAAGGGGGAGCGCACCGTCATCGGGGCGATGTAATCGCAGGCGGAACGATAGCGCAGCCGGGCAGCTTCCGAAATCAGCTGGTCAAGACCGGGATAGATATAGTCTGCGAATTGGATTTCGGGGACCGGTCGCAAGCCATAGGCCCCCATCCCCACTGCCACGCCAATAATTCCGCATTCCGAAATCGGAGTGTCGAAAACCCGAGTCTTGCCGTGCTTTTCCTGCAGGCCTGCGGTGCAGCGGAACACGCCCCCGAAATAGCCGACATCTTCGCCCATCACGATCACATCGGGATCGCGCGCCATCATCACGTCGAGCGCCTCGTTGATCGCTTCGATCATGTTGAGGCGACGTTCTGTATCCTGGCCCGCGGTGGCCGGCTGTTCTTTCACTTGAGTGCTCACGACCATGGCTCCTCTCCGGGCCACTTGATCTCTCGTTCCCGTTTGGCCTGCGCCGCTTGCTCTTCGAGATGCCACGGCAGATCTTCGTAGACGTCCTGGAACATGGTGCGGAATGGATGGTGCAGGCCATGGCCGAGAATGCCGTTCTTCTCGGCCTCCTTGGTGGTTGCCTTCACATGTTCGGCAGCTTCCTTGTCCATCGCGGCCTGCCGGTCTTCGTCCCATTCACCCAGCGCGATCAAATGATCCTTGAGGCGGGTCACCGGGTCACCGAGAGGCCACTCCTCACGCTCCTGCGCGCTGCGATATCCTGACGGATCGTCCGACGTTGAATGCCCTTCTGCGCGATAGGTGAAATGCTCGATCAGTGTCGGCCCGGCATTGGCGCGCGCGCGATTGGCGGCCCATTGTTCGGCAGCATAAACTGCCAGCGGATCGTTGCCATCGACGCGAAGCCCGGCAAGGCCATAGCCCAGTGCGCGCGCCGCAAAGGTAGTCCGCTCGGCGCCGGCAAAGCCGGAGAAACTCGATATCGCCCATTGGTTGTTGATCACGTTGAGGATTACGGGCGCGTTATAGACTGTTGCAAAGGTGCAGGCAGAGTGAAAATCGCCTTCTGCCGTACTGCCTTCGCCGACCCAGGTTGCCGCGATCCTGCTGTCGCCCTTGATCGCGCTGGCCATCGCCCAGCCCACCGCTTGCGGGGTCTGTGTCGCGAGGTTGCCCGAAATCGAGAAGAAGCTGTGATCCCTGCTCGAATACATAATCGGGAGCTGGCGGCCCTTCAGCTTGTCACCCTTGTTCGAATAGATCTGGTTGATCATTTCCAAAAGGGGATAGCCGCGGGCAATCAGCACGCCTTGCTGGCGATAGCTGGGGAAGACCATGTCATCACTGGCAAGAGCCATCGCGGCAGAGATGCTGGTCGCCTCTTCCCCCGTGCACTTCATATAGAAGCTGGTCTTGCCCTGCCGTTGCCCGCGAAACATGCGCTCATCGAAAGCGCGCACAGTGGAAAAGTGCTGGAGCATGGTGCGCAAGGTGTCGGGATCGAGTTTCGGATTCCAAGGGCCGTGCGCCTTGTCGTCATCACCCAGGACCCGGATCAGGTCATAGCAGAGCGGCAACGTGTCCTTGGCTTCACAGGCTTCGTCCGGCCGCGGCATTTTGCCGGGTTCGCCAATATCGATATGTGAGAAGTCCGCCTTGTCGCCAGGGCGGAATTTTGGTTCGGGCACATGCAGCGCAAGGCGAGGCTTGTTCTGCCCTTCGGGCCGGTCGGCCATAGATGCTCTCCCAGGCGGCTGATTTGGTCAGACGCAATCTTACTCTGTAGCGCACTTTTATTGCGCAGAGCCGCTTCGGTCAAGCAAGCGGACGCCAAATCGGCTAAACCGCAACAGGTGCCTTGATCGGAGCCTGCGGGGTATAATTATGCACCACAAAATCTTCGATACGGTACCCGAAAATACTGTCCGGGCGACGTAGTATCTCAAGCGTCGGGCTGCCTTGTGGTTCCCGCGACAGCTGCTGCGTGATCAAATGCTCGTGATTGAGGTAGAGGTGCGTGTCGCCTCCCATCCACACCAGTTCGCCCGGCTCCAGGTCGGTTTGCTGGGCCAGCATCCGCTGCAACAACGCCGCAGACCACAGGTTAAACGGAAGCCCCAAAGCGACATCACAGCTTCGTTGGTACAACGCACAATTCAGCCGACCATCAGCAACATGAAATTGGTAGGTCTTGTGGCATGGGGGCAATGCCATCCGGTCCACTTCAGCCACATTCCAGCCTTCGATGATATGGCGGCGGCTGCCCGGATTGTTGCGCAGGGAATCCACCACTTGCGCCACCTGGTTGATGCCCTCGCCCTGTTCGAACAGGCCGTCCTTGCGATAGCGATAGGTCGGCCAGTCCACCCATTGCTTGCCATAGACCGGGCCAAGATCGCCCCACTGTTTCGCGAAGGCCTCATCATCTGCGATCCGCTGGACGAAATCATCCAGCGCCAGTTCGTCGCCCGTCTCCTCAACGTAGCGCGCGTGAGGCCACTCATTCCAGATCTTCACACCTTGAAGAACCAAGGGCCGGATGTTGGTCTCACCTGTCAGAAACCAAAGCATCTCGCGCGTTGCCGTTTTCCAGTAGACCCGCTTTGTCGTGAGCAGAGGCATGGCGCCATCCGCCAGATCGAAGCGCAGGGTTGCGCCAAAGACCGAACGTGTGCCGATCCCGGTGCGATCGACCCGCTCGCTGCCATGGTCCCAGATGTGCCGCATCAGATCGAGATATTGCTGCTCTGGATGCGCGCCGGGCGCAGAATCGGTCGGGTTCAGGGCACTGGCCATGGCATTTTCCTAGCGGCGCAATTGCCCGCTTGCCACCCCGGCCATCCACACCTATAGCGCGCGCCTTGCCTCGACCCGCAGGGAGTTTTCTTCCCGCGGGACCGACACGGTCGGGGAGTAGCTCAGCCTGGTAGAGCACTGTCTTCGGGAGGCAGGGGCCGGAGGTTCGAATCCTCTCTCCCCGACCAATTTAGCAACGCAACCCCGGCAGCATCACTCAATCATGAAGCGTGCGCGCAACGAGAAAGATGTGCCCTCTTCCAGTTCGCCCGACGGGCTGACGCGGAAGTTGGTGATATTGGTATCACAACCATCTGCATCGGCAACGGGAGTATAGCCGTAGCTGGTCCCGCCATTGTTGGAAAATTCCAGATCATCCGTTCCGCTGCCCAAAGCGGTATAGGAATAGGACAGGCCCGAAACAGGCGATCCGTCGACAAACAACACAGGGCCAGAGCCAGGAGAAATATCGGCCAGGCACATTTTGGTGTCAGCAGGCACAGTATCGACGATCGATACGCTTCCGTCGTCAGCCTCGACAATTCCGGTATTTGCTACGCCAATAACATAATCAATCATCGCGCCTGGAATCGCCTTGGGGTCGCTCGACCCGTTGACCGGATCCGAAAAAACCGCGCTCACCTTTGTAGCGGCAAGCGTCGTGGTCGGTCGACAAACGGTAATGTCATGCAACGCTACCGCTTGCTGGCCCGGGTTGGCAGGAGCCAGCGAATGGTTGCCATATTGGATTGTGATCGTGTCGACCGGTTGCTGGAAGGTGACAGTCACATTGCCATTGGCGGATGTGCTATCCGATGCTGCATCACCGTAAGCCGTGTTGCCGGCAACGTAGTTTGCGACACCATTCGTCAGCGTTGGAATCACAGTATTTCCGTTGAACGAGCCGGTGACCGTGATGCGATCGGCAAACTGGTTGGTCCCGAAATCGACATCGAATACGGTGAATTGGGCAGCCATGACCGAACGCGGCAGATCGATCTGCGTTGTGACCACTTGGCTTTGATTGGCCAAGTCTACCAGCTGGATTAGTGATTCCTCGGGCGTGCCGATGCCACCTGTCATATCGGTTTGCAGGTTGGGCGACTGGCCTCCCAAAGCAGCATTATTCAGCCAGACGCCGGGATTGGTCAGCGTGAAGGCGACCTGACCCAGCGTGCTAAGAGCGTAAGAGTTGGCGGTGGAACCCGCAGTCCAACTCAAAGGGTCCCAATCATGTACCGCAGATCCGGCGCTACAATTCAATAAGGGGGGCGTTCCGGCAACCCTTGAACCGGCCACGGTGAAGGTTGCTGTATCGTAGTCATCTTCGGCCGGAACGGCATTCCCGGGACTTGAATCGACGTCCGCAACAGATGACGCCGTGATTTCCGCGACATTGTCGATTACCGCTCCGGCAGTTGCGGTGACTGTGACGGTGATATCCAGCGAAGCCGACGCACCCGGAGCCAATGTGCCGACCGTCCACACTCCCGTGACTGGATTGTAAGATCCCGAACCGGTATCGGAAACATAGTCGACCCCTGCTGGCAGAAGATCGGTCACCTGCACACCATTGGCAGTCAACGCTGATGACGCAGCATTGAATACCTGAAGCGTGTATGTAACGCCGGCTCCATTCGCAGGTGTACTGTTGTTGACCGTTTTCGAAAGCGAGAGATCGGCGAAACTGAATGTCTGCTCCCAAGTGAAGTCAGAGACCGCCATGTACTGCCAATCCCCGGACGGATCGGATCCGGGAGAGGCCTGACCGTAAAGGTAGCGGATCCGCACCCGCTCGACCGTTACCGTTCCGAAATCGACTTGGATATCGCCTGTCGTGCTGGTGATGCCGCCGGAATAATTGGTGCCATGGAAACCCTGCTGCCCATTGACCGTGGTGAGGCCGACGGCCGAACCCAACGTGAAAGCGCCAAGGGATCGAAGGTTCTGCCATGTACCACTTCCCGTATCGTATTCGATTACGACGGCATCGTGGAAATTCACGCTGCCAAAGAACCTGTCGACATTGCCGACTGTGAAAGCAAGCTGTTCCACCGCTGTTGCGAAGGTGTAGGTGGTTTCGAAATAGTCACCGGCATCAAAGACCGAATGATCGGTATTGTAGAGCAAATTGCCGGTGAAGCTGCTCACCTGGCCGGTATAGTACGATAACATACCGGTTGAGTAGAAGTTGGTGAAATCGCCGTCGTTCGCGTCACCATCCGTCACAGCGGAAGTGTTAATCGTGATCGAATTTGGCCCCACTGCTAGTGTGGTGCCATCATTGACAACCTGCAAATTCGAATTGCCCAGATTGGTCCAGTCGGCAGTAAGAGTGGTTTGAGCCTGGGCCGCACCCGCCAATGCACCAATGGCAAGCATGGTCGAAAGCGCGCGAACGACGCCCAAGACACTGAAATGTATAGCGTTGATGAGATGGAACATCTTGGCGATGACATAGCCCAGCATGGTTAACAGCGCGTTTTCAGCACAACCGCCAAGAGCAGATCGTTGCATCATCGTCCCAATCCCAGGAACGAGAACGTATCCGCGTCAATCTTCGCCCGGATCGATGCGAATACGCCCTTGTCGGTATTGCGGGCAGCGGAGAAATCACGGTCGCGGAAGCCGGTGATGTTGTAGCCGACCGTCAACAGCACGCCGTCTGCCGGAACGAACCCGATCTGCGGACCGATCGCGAAGCTGGTCGTGCCATCGTCAAGGTTAGCGCGAACAGTCGCGGCACCACCTATTTCGAAGCGTTCACCCAGGCCAATGCGCGCGTCGAGGCCAGCCAGAGCAGTAAATCCGTCAAGATCGAAGCCCTCGAACCGGTCAAAGTTGTAACGTGCGCCCACGAACAGGCCGAATTCATCCCGACGGGTCATCAAACCATCATCGTCTTCGCCCTGGGGCGACCAGTTGGTCGATAGGCTCGCGATAAGGCGGCGTGACTGGGCATCGCCGTTGACCAGAAGCGCAGTGCGACCAGCAGGCCCGGTTTCCCCGGCCACGGCATTGGTGACCGCATCGCTGCGATATTCAATCTTTCCGAGGAAAGCGAATTCAGACTCGTCCGGACGATGCGCGATTGCAATCGAGCCATCCATGATTTCCGTGCTGGCTCCGTTCTGGCCGTCAGCCTTGGTCCAGGTGAAGCCGGAACCGACAACACTGCCCTCACCCAGCTGCCTGATAGCACCCAAAGTCACGCCCTTGCGATTGGCGAATTCACCGTCGCGATATTCCGCACGGCCCGTCGCGCTCCAGCGATCCTTGCGCCAAGCAGCCCCGAGGGTCACGGCAGTAAAATCTTCGAACACGCTGCCGTCCTGGCCAAGTTGGCCGCCGCTGGCGACCGGCTGGGCTGGATTCACAATATCTCTGATCGATGGTGCGCCGCCCAAGGTCCTGCTGCCGTCGACAGTTGCATCGAGGGTCAGCGTAGGCGTTACTTGAAGCGTCTGGGCCAAGCCGAACGCAGCGAAGCTGCGATTGCCAAATTCGCCGATGTCCTGCTGGCCAAGCGTGGAAGTAATGCGGGCACCCTGCCAGGGCGAAACTTCGATGCCACCGCGCAGAGTGCGGGCGTCAATATTCTCGCCATCGGCAATCTCGTAAGAGCCGATGAGCCGCACATTCTGGGTAATCGCATAACGCGCATCAAAACGATGCCGCGCGGGAAGATCGATCGACTCCGGATTGTCCAATGCGATGCTGGTCGAGGCGCTGAGCTCCAGCTTGTTGTCGAACAAGCGCTGGGTTGCGCCCGCCTCGAGCAATGTCGAAGTGTTGCGGGTGCCGTCCGCCAGGCGATCGTTGAAGTGCGACAGGCCAAGTCGCATGTCTGTCCGGTTGGAACGATAAGCCAGTTGTGTCTGCGCAGCACGGCGACGTCCGATGTCAGCGAGGCTGTCATCCTGCCAAACGCTGGCCAGAACGCTGAAGCGTTCGTCAATTTCATAGCGCGCATCGACGCCGAATTTCCGGCGACCAAGTTCTGCGCCACTCTGCTGGCCGACACCATAATCCTGCTGCAATGAACGCGCATAGGCGAGCACATCGAGTTTGCCGGTCTGGTGCTGTGCCTCAACCAGCCAGCCATTGGCGGTATCGCCATCACGTTCACTGACAGCGAGTTCTGCACGGATCTCGGTGGTCTCACCAATGCGTGCGCGAAGGTCAACGGCACCGATATTGGTACGCTCGCCATCGCCTTGATCAGTAATCGCGGTCGCGCCGACACGAATTGCGCCAGTCTTGTCGGTCCAATCAGCCCGGACACCGGCATTCCATTCTCCACCCGCAAGGCGATCGACTTCGTAATCGATAACGATGAACTGCGGATTGAAGTCGAAATCACGGCTGGTGATCGGCTGGCTGAAGGTAATTGTGCCCGACAGCACATCGATATCATAATCGATGAACCGCGTTAGCGTGCGGGTGCTGACGATCAACTCCGAACGGAAGCGGTCGCGCACTTCGATTGTTACGGTTTCGCTGTTGGCGACAATATCTCGGCTGCCCAGGCGATACGGACCCGAAAGACCATTACCCTGGATCTCGTCACGACGGAAGCGGGTCCCGATCTTGGCGGCGAAGCCACGTGCAGTCACCGATCCAAGCCTTGCCTCAGCTTTCACACCAGTAGCGGTGCGGTTGTACCGCGCCAGTTGGGTCTGGTCGAAGCCGGTCTGGTAGTCGCCATAGATCGCGAAGAAGGTCGAGGTTTCGATCCGCACATAGAGCTTGTCGCGCGACGGCGCATCGAAGCGACGGCTCGAGGCATCGGCGAAAACCGTGTAATAGGCATCCGGATCGAGAGCGCCCAAGACACGTTGGTCATCGCGCTGCTTCGCACTGTCGTAAGCGAGCGTAACGAGATATTTCCCGAGCACGCGCCCCTTGGCGTAGAGCGCAACACGGGCCTTGTCGCCCAGATCGC